>CANRPZ010000037.1 GCA_947632625.1 uncultured Bacilli bacterium
TATCTTTAGCTTCTTGGGTTTCGTCTTTCTACTTTCTAACAACCCCCCCCCCGAAGCTAGTTTCGGTTGGGAGGATTTTATTTCTTTTCTTCATAATTCTTTTTCCTCCTATATTAATCTCATTATACTAAAAGCGAATATTTTTTTCAATCAAAATAAAAGCAAATTCAGAATATGAACTTACTTTCTAATCTTTTATTTTTCTTCTAATCGCTATAAATAAAATTACGGCGAATATTGAAAGTCCTATTAATATTTTTACTAAAGTTGATTTCTCTATTTTTGTATGAATAAATGGTATTTCAATTTTTTCTTCCTCTTTTGTTACATTCTCATCTTGTTCTTTTTCTTCTTTTTTATTTGAAGATGTTTTATTTTCTTCCGCTTGTGGTTTTGTAGTTTCTGTTTCTATATTTCCTTCCGTATCAACGTAATTATCTTCTTCTATTTGAATTCCATTTTTATTTTCAGTCGGAGCGTTTTGTGATGTTGTAGAAGAGTTTGTATTGATACTTTGATTAGAATTCGTATTCTTATTAGTACTACTATTCGTGTTAGTGTTAGAGTTAGAATTAGAATTAGAATTAGAATTTGTATTACTACTTGTAGTATTTTGTTGAACAGCAATTGCATTATCATTTAGTATATGAAATAAATACATTGCTTTATTTTTTCCATCCTCTGCTGTAATTGTTAACTTACAAATATCAGATTTACTACTACATGTATTACTAGTCATTTTGGTTTTATTACTATTAATTTCAAAAGTAAAATAAATATTTTTAGCATTTTTGTCAGGTTTAATTGTATATTCATAAGTTGTTCTTTTAAATGATTGTGTTAAAGTTCCACCATGAACAACTAAATTGGTAATTGTGGCATCACTTGATAAGGTATTAGCTAAATTTTCTTTATTTTTTCTTGTAACCGTTATAGTGTATGTTTTTTTGTTACCAGCTTCTGCTTGTACAACAATTTTACAAGTATTTAATCCGACTTTTAATGAACAAGTATTACCACTTATTATTTTGGCTTTTGTACTATTTAAAGTAGCGGCAAAAGTTACGCTCGTAACATTATTTTCTACAGTTGCACTATAAAGTTCTAAATTGCTATCAAATTGTGGAGATAAATTTCCACTACTAATACTTAAACTTTTTAGTGTTGCATCTTTGCTTATATTACAGGTCTTATTAAAAGTTTCTCTAGAAACAATTTTATAATTTTCTCCAAATAAATTACCATAAGAATCACTTTGACATTGATTTAAGCCATATTTTAAATTTTTAACCTCATAATGACTACTTTGCGTTAAGGTAACCTCAAAAGTTGCAATAGTATAATTTCCTGAACTTTCACCATCATGATAAAAATAAAAATGATTATTATTCTTGGTTGCATTTTTCCATCCTGATGACATCGTTATATTTGTTATTGTTGCATTCGGTGATACGATATCTCCAGAAATGTAATTTAGTTTTACATCTTCTACGGTCAAAGTAAATGTATAAACGTTTACGTCCTTTTTTACTGGATCATTAAAATTTATTTCTCCCGCGAAAACAAAACTTGGCATTAGAATAATAACCATTACCATAATAGTAAATAAAAAATTTTTAACCTTTTTCATAACAAAATCTCCCTTATTTTATTAATAAACTATTCGTATCTTTCATCTCTTTTGGCCTTGCAATATCCATATAATCAAGGATTGTCGGCGCAATGTTTGTCAAATCTCCCTCTTCTTTTAATTGGATAGATTCATCTGTAATAATAAATGGCACTTTTGCTAAAGTGTGCGTTGTTATTTTATTGTTTTCACTATCCAACATTTTATCAGCGTTTCCATGATCTGCTGTAACTATTACCTTATAAAAATTGTTTGAAGCTTCTTCAATAAGTTTTCCTAAACAAATATCCACCGTCATTATGGCTTTTACCGTAGCATCAAAGTTACCAGTGTGTCCAACCATATCAGGGTTAGCGAAATTTACTAGGATAAAATCAATATCTTTTTCCATGCAAGCTACCGCTTTTTTCGTAATTTCTACAGCACTCATTCTAGGATCTAAGTCATAAGTTTTTACTTTTAAAGATGGAATTAATATTTTGGTACAATTTTCAATATTTCCATTGTATTGTCCATCAAAAAAGTATGTTACATGAGCATATTTTTCTGTCTCTGCAATTCTAGCTTGAGATAATCCTAAATTAGATAAGTAAATACCTAAAGGATTACTGACTATATTTTCTTCTAAAAACGATATGGTTTTTATATTCTTATCGATAGGAACAAAAGAATATACATCTAATTCGTTATAACTTATAACTTGAAAATTATTATAAGCTTTATTTGTAAAACAATCAAGTATTTGTTTTGCACGATCTGTACGATAATTCATCCAAATAATTGTATCAGCGTCTTTAATTAAGCCATTTTCATTGATTAATAAAGGGGGTAAAAATTCATCTGTAATATTTTGTTTATAACAATTATTTAAGGCACTTTCAATATTTTTAATTCCGGTTCCTCTTCCTTTAGCTACTAAATCGTAATAAATTTTGGTTCGATCTAATTTTTGGTCTCGATCCATAGCATAGTAACGTCCACAAATAGTCGAAATCGATCCAACTTTTTTTTCTTGTATTTTGTCCTCTAATTGTTTTATAAATTCATAAGCTTGAGTTGTTTTAGTATCTCTACCATCGGTAATGATATGAAAATAAATATTTTTTATACCATCTTGTACTAAATGCTCATAAAGTTTTAAAAAATGATTCATATCCGAATGAACACAACCATTACTAAAAAGCCCCATTATATGAATAGCTTTTGGAGAATTTAAATGTTTTTTTAATAAGTTTTGGTAATTTTCATTTTCTTTAAGATGGTTATCTAATAAATCATGAATTCGATCGATATTTTGGAAAAGTTTTCGTCCTGCTCCAATTGTCATGTGTCCAACCTCACTATTACCAAATTGTCCTTTTAAAAGTCCAATTGGTTCTTCGGAAGCCCAAAGAAGAGAGTGAGGATATTGATTCCAAAGTTTTTGAAAATTTTTAGGATCTGCTTCTATAATCGCATTGCCATGTTTTTCTTCTCTATAACCAAAGCCATCTAATATAATTGTCAATATTTTTTTCATATCATCACCATTTCTCTTATTATACTCTTTGTCTTTATAAATCTCAAATATTTCTTCTATTCTTTATAACCTTTGGTTTTATAATTAGGGCATTTGATATAGGCTTTGTATTCAAAAGCAATATCTTTTTTAATAATTACTGCATAGCCATCACATTTTTCTCCATTTATTTCTAATGCATCTAGATAGCCATTTTCGATTAGAATAGTTGCATTCGTTTTTAAAGATTCATTTTGATCTGGGTATAAAAACTTGGCATCGATATAACGTTTTTCGGCGGTTTCTAATTTCTCTTCTAATTCTTTATAAACGACAGTTTTCTTTTTATATAAAAAACCAAAAGCCGTCAGAAAAGCAAATAAACCTATGACGATAATTGCCCAAAGGGCATACATTTTTTTTATTTTATTCATTACAACTCACCTATTTTATTTTTATTTATATAATAAGTAGTGCAATTGTTTTAATTGCACTACTTATCAAAAAAGCATTTTTTCTAATTAATCACATTGTCTTTCTTGGATAAAGAATGGTCCAAATTCAGTGGCTTTTAAACAAGTACGATTATAAAATATCGTTTTATAACCAAAGCCATAGCAAATTGTGTTTGAGCCATCTTCATATTCTTTAATTTGTTCAGATAAGCAAACAGTTGGTCTACCACCATTTTTTACTTTAAAATAATCAACGAATACCATGACAATCCATAACAAAATTAATATTAATACTACTACTTTTAAAATAGTAAAAAATGTTTTTTTCATAATCCTCACCTATTTTCATTATATAAAATCATACTTTAAAATTCAAGAAATTTTTATTCTATATTTGGTGTTTTTCTTTTTTGGATTTGATAACTGATTGCCATGGATACTTTCCAAGGGACAAAACGATTTAAAAATAAGCCAAGTCTTACAAAAAAACCAGGGACAATAATTAATTTCGTTTTAAACATTTTATCAATACCATATTTTGCTACTTTTTCGCTAGGCATTTCTTTAATGCTAAATGTTCCTTTGGCTACTTTATTAAATTCTGTAGAGACAGGTCCTGGACACAAAGCACTTATATGAACATGACTTTTTTGATGCTTTAGTTCCTCATATATTCCCATTGTAAGTTTTGTAATATAGTTTTTAGTAGCGTAATAGGTATTTAGTCTAGGACCTACTAAAAAACCAGCACTAGAGCAGACATTTAGTATATAACCAGAATCTTTTTTCATAAAATCAATTAAGAAAAGTTTCGTTAAGATATGATAGGTTTTAATGTTTAAATCAATCATTTCTAATTCTCGTTCTAAACTTGTTTTGTTAAACATGCCAAATAAACCAAAGCCAGCGTTATTAATTAGGATATCAATATTTTTATCTTTTACTTTTTCATATAGTTTAAAAACATTTTGTTCTACTTGTAAATCCATGGTTATTATTTCAACTGAAACAGGTACCTCTTTTTTTATTTCTAAAAGTCTTTCTTTTCGGCGAGCTACAAGTATTAAGTCAATACCTAATTTGGCTAAATAACGAGCCATATCTCTTCCAATTCCACTACTTGCTCCCGTAATAAGTGCTTTCATAGTTTCACCATTCCCTTTCTTTTTATTTATTATACCAAAGGATAGAAAAAAAATTAGTCTATTGCTAAACTAATTCTAATCTTACTTGTAAAGCATCGTCGCCGATTCTTTCTTTTAATTTAATAATTCTTGTATAACCACCATTACGGCTTTCATAACGTTTTGCAAGTTCATTAAATACTTTGTCTACACAATCTTTATTGTTATAAACAAAAGCAAGCGCTTTTCTACGAGACACAAGTGTACCGCGTTTTCCATAAGTAATCATTTTATCTACAAATTTTTTTACCTCTTTGGCTTTTGCTTCTGTTGTTACAATTCCTTCGTTCATAATTACATCAACAGTAAGTCCAGCAAATACGCTGTGTCTTTGTCTTGTCTCTCTCCCAATTTTTCTATATGCCATACTAATCCTCCTTAATCGCGGAATTTAAGTCCCATTTCTGCAACTTTATCTAAAACCTCTTTTAATGATTTTTTACCTAAGTTACGGATTTTGGTTACTTCCACTTCTCTTTTAGAAATTAAATCTTGAACGGTGTGAATACCAGCTCTTTTTAAGCAATTATAAGCTCTTACTGAAAATTCGATTTCTTCAATTGGTGTTTCTAAAGTTTTTGTTATTGTGTCTACTTTCTTTTCAGCCATTAATCCAGAAATATCACTAATTGCATTTAAATCAGTAATGATATTAAAGTGTTCAATTAAAATTTTAGCAGATAAAGCCATACATTCTTCTGGAGTAATGCTACCATTTGTGTTAATTCTCATAATTAATTTATCATAGTTTTCATTATGTCCAACACGAGCACTTTCTACCTCATAAGAAACTTTTTCTACGGGTGAATATAAAGAATCAATAGCAATTACACCAACTTTTTTATTGTCAAGTAAAGCTTGGTTTTCTTTAGCATCAACATAACCTTTTCCATTAGATACTGTCATTTCCATATCAATTTTTCCGCCTTCTACAAGGTTACAAATGACTAGGTCTTTGTTTACAACCTCTAAATCAGCATCTACCTCTATATCAGAAGCTAAAACTGGTCCTGGAGTTGATTTTCTTAAATGAATAACTTTATTTTCTTCAGTGTGATTTTTAAGTACTACACTTTTAAGTGCTAATACAATACTTGTAACATCTTCATAAACTCCTTCAATTTTTTGGAATTCATGTAAAACACCTTCAATTTTTACACTGGTAATTGCACAACCTGGTAAGCTTGATAACATAACTCTTCTTAATGCATTTCCAATCGTTGTTCCAAAACCTCTTTCTAGTGGTTCTAGTACAAATTCTCCATAATGAGCATCTTCTACATATTCTGTTATCTTGTACTCTGGTTTTTCAAATTTAATCATTTCTATATCCCTTCCCTTTCTTTAATTTCTAGGACGTTTTGGTGGACGGCAACCATTATGTGGTACTGGAGTTTTATCATTAATACTTATAACCTCTAACCCGGCAGCTTGTAAAGAACGAATTGCGGTATCTTTACCAGTTCCAAGTCCTATAACCTCAACATCAACCTTTTGAACTCCAGCATTATCATGAGCAGCTTTAGCAGCAGCTTCAGCAGCCATTCCAGCAGCGTATGGAGTTTTCTTTTTGCTTCCTTTATAACCAATTGTTCCACTTGATGCCCAACTTATAACATTTCCATCTTTTTCAGCAATAGTTACAATCGTATTATTATAGGTACATTGAATGTGAGCAACTGCTTCAGGAATATTTTTCTTAACTTTTCTTTTTCTTCTGTTATATGCCATGATTTACCTCCTATTTACCTACTTTTTTCTTATTTGCTACAACTTTTCCTTTACCTTTACGAGTACGAGCATTTCTGCTTGTTCTTTGTCCTCTTACAGGTAATCCTTTTTTATGTCTAATTCCTTGGTAGCAATTAATTTCCATTTTATTTTTAATAGACATTTGAACATCACGACGAAGATCTCCTTCTACATCGTATTTTTCGATTTCTTTTCTTAATGCCGTGATTTCTTCATCGGTTAAATCCTTAATTTTCTTTTCTGGATCAACTTTGGCAGCTGTACAAATTGTTTTTCCTAAACTTCTACCAATACCATAAATGGCTGTTAATCCGATACAAACGTGTTTTTCGTTTGGTAATTCAATATTTTTAATTCTTGCCATATATTCCTCCTATTAACCTTGTACTTGTTTGTGTTTTGGATTTTCACAAATAATCATTATTTTTCCATTTCTTTTAATTTTTTTGCATTTTCTACAAATTGGTTTTACTGATGGTCTTTTTTTCATTTTTATACCTCCATTATCTTTTATTCCATGTTATACGCCCACGTGTTAAATCGTAAGGAGAAAGTTCTATTGTTACTGTATCACCTGGTAGAATACGTATCATGTTAACGCGCATTTTACCAGAAACGTAGGCTTCTACAGTATGTCCGTTCGAAAGTTCTACAATATAATCTCCGCCTTTTACGACATCGATTACTTTTCCTTCTACCTCAATTTTGTCTTCTCTTGGTTGTGATTGTTTGATTTCTTTATGTGTATTTAAATTTTTATTTTTTTTCACCATATTTATTCTCCTGTTAATATTTCATAACCATCTTCTGTTACTAAAATGGTATGTTCAAAATGTGCTGATGGACTACCATCTTGCGTTACAATTACCCAATCATCTTTATCGGTTAGGCAAACCTCTTTTGATCCTAAATTTAGCATCGGTTCAATGGCTAGAGTCATGCCAGATTTTAAAATGATTCCGGTATTTTCTTTACCATAGTTCGGTACATCCGGTTCTTCATGCATATCACTACCAATACCATGCCCAACCAAATCTTCTACAACGCTTAAGCCGTGTTCGTGAGCAAATTCTTCAATTGCATGACTTACGTCTCCTATTTTAACACCACTTTTTACTTTACTCAAGCCTGTTTTTAAAGCAAGATTGGTATTTTTTACTAAATCTTCTACCTCTTTTTTAGCATTTCCAATAATATACGTTCTTGCTGCATCGGATTCATATCCTTTATAGCGAACCGTAAAATCAATAGAGACAACATCACCATTTTTTATTTTTCTTTTATCGGGTATTCCATGAACTACCTCATCATTTAAGGAAATACAAATACTTTTTGGATATCCTTCATAACCTAAACAAGAAGGATACGCATCATGCTTTATAATAAAGTCATGAGCAATTTTGTCTAATTCATCTAAACGAATGCCCGGATGAAGATGTTTTTTTAATTCCTCATGAGTAAGATAGTTAATATGCCCTGCCTTACGCATAAGGTCAATTTCTCTTTCACTTTTAATACTAATCATTTAAACACCCTTTGACATTTTCAATTATTTCTTCTTCTGTTGCATCCACATCTACTTTTTTTAGTTTTCCTAATTTTTCATAATAGGAAATAAGTGGTTCGGTATTTTCTACATAAGTTTGAAAACGTTTTTTAAATGTTTCTTCTGTATCATCATTTCTTTGTATTAATTTTCCACCACATTGATCACAGATATTCTCTTCTTTTGGTTTATAGTTTTCAAAATAAATATTATAGATTTCTTTACATTGTTCACATACTCTTCTACCAGTTGCTCTTTTTAAAAGCGTATCTTGATTAATTTTTAAGTTGATAACTACATAATTATCCACATTCAATTCATGAAATAATTGTGTTAAATAGTCTGCTTGTTCAATTGTTCTAGGTATACCATCTAAAATAAAAGGTGTATTATGTAATTTTAAAAGTTCTTCTTTAAATAAAGGTAAGATAATATCGTCCCCAATAAATTTACCTTCCTTCATTAAGCTATTTACCAAGCGTCCTCTTTGGCTATCTTCTTTGGCAACATTACGTAAGATATCACCTGTAGAAATATGTTGATATCCCATATTTTCTACTAAATAGCTACTAATCGTACCCTTGCCTGCGGCAGGAGGAGCAATTAAGATGAGGTTTTTCATCTTACATGTCTCCTTTTTTTATAACTACGAGTAATTAAACCGCTTTCAATTTGTTTGTAGGTTTCAATTGCAACACCTACAACAATTAATATTCCTGTACCTCCAATAGATACACTTGAAGGTAGGCTTGAAATGTTCCCAATTAAAATAGGAAGACCAGATAAAATAACTAAAAATAGAGAGCCAACCATTGTCAATTTTCCAAGGCTTGATGAAATGTATTTTGAGGTATCTACTCCAGGTCTTACTCCTGGAATATAACCGCCACGTTTATTTAAATCTTTACTCATTTCTTCAGGATTCATCATCATAAAGGTATATACATAACCAAAAAACATGATTAAGGCTACATATAAAATAAAGCCAGTAGGTGTTGTATATACAATATATTTATTAATAAAATCAATAGCTCCTTGGTTTTTAATTAATCCTGCAATTGTCGAAGGGATTGTTAAAACAATAGAAGCAAAGATAACGGGAATTACTCCTGCACTATTGATTTTAATTGGTAAAAATGAAGATTGAGATCCATAAGCACTCGTTGTATGATTAGCGTATTGGATAGGTATTCTTCTTTCTGCTAATGTTACCCATATGATACCAACTAAAACAAGTAAATAAACGATTAGGAAAAGAATAAACAAACCAATTCCTACTGCTAGATTATAAGTTCCAGCTGTAATGAAGGCATTAAATGCTCCCGTAAAGATGCCTGGCATACTTTCTATAATACCAGCCATGATGAGTAGGGATGAGCCATTTCCAATTCCTTTTAATGTTATTTGGTCTCCTAACCAAAGTAAGAAGGAGGTTCCAGCGGTCATAACTAAAGAGGTTTTTAGCATAACCATAACATCATTCGTATGTAAGTAGAAAATTGAGATAACATAAGCTTGTACAAAAGCAAATATTACTGCTAAATAACGATTTATTTTATTTATTTTTTGTCTTCCTACATACCCTTGTTCTTTTAATTCCTTAAAGTAAGGAATGATATCCATTTGCAATAGTTGTGTAATAATAGAGGCGGTGATATAAGGACTAACTCCTAATGCAAAGATTGAAAAGCTTTTAAGTCCTCCACCACTCATTAAATTAAATATTTCTAAAAAACCTAATTCTTCATACAAAACACTTGCCCATGGAATTGTTATACCTGTTCCTAAACAAAATATACCTAAAGCAAAAAGGGTAAAATAAATTCTTTTCCTTAAGTCTTTGTTTTCTTTGGCAAAAAGTTTTGCGACCCCTTTGAACATCTAAATCACCTCAGTTTTGCCACCAGCAGCTTCTATGGCACTAACGGCTTTACTAGAGAAACGATTTGCTTTCACTGTTAATTTTTTCTCTAATTTACCATTTGCTAGTACCTTAATACCACTTAATTGTTTCTTTATAATTCCTCTTTCTTTTAAAATTTCTGGTGTTACGACATCACCATCATTAAAAAATGTATTTAAATCACTTAAATTAATTGTTGCAAATTTTGTTTCAAATCTTTTATTATTGAATCCTCTTTTTGGTAATCTTCTATATAAAGGAGATTGACCACCTTGGAACCATGCAGATATAGAAACACCGCTTCTTGATTTTTGACCTTTTTGTCCATGTGTAGATGTTTTACCCATACCTGATCCAGGTCCACGTCCAACAATTTTTTTAGATTTTGTTTCTTTTGTTTTTGGTAAATTTTCTAATTTCATATTATAACTCCTCTACTTTCTTTCCACGAAGAGCGGCGATTTTAGCAGGAGTTCTTTCACTCTTTAATGCTTCAAGAGTTGCTTTAGCAACATTTATTTTCGTATTTGAACCAAGGGATTTTGAGATTACATCTTTAATTCCAGCAAGTTCAAGAACGCTACGTGCAGCACCTCCAGCAATTACTCCTGTACCTTTAGTAGCTGGTTTAATTAATACACAAGCTCTACCAACTTTTCCCGTAGCTTCATGAGGAATGGTTCTTCCATCCATGATTGCTACTTTTAAAACATTTTTATTAGCCATCATACTTGCTTTAGCAATTGCAGCAGGAACCTCATTGGCTTTTCCTGTTCCAATACCAACTAATCCTTTACGATTTCCTACAACTACAGTTGCTGAAAATCTAAAATGTCTACCACCTTTGGTAACTTTTGTTACACGTCCAATAGAGATTACTTTTTCTTCTAATAATTTTTTACGATCGTTATTACGTTCTCTATTCACATGTTTTTCTTGTACTTTTTTATTTTCTTTTTCTTCCATGATGACCTCCTAGAACCCAAGTCCATTTTCACGAGCAGCTTCTGCTAAAGCTTTTACTCGACCATGATATAGGTTTCCACCTCTATCAAAAACAACTTGGCTTATTTTTGCATTTTTACATTTTAAAGCAATATCTTTTCCAACAGCTATAGCGGCTTCGGTATTGCCACCATTTTTTAATTTTAAGGCAAGTGATGAAGAAGATGCTAAAGTTTTTCCTGTAGTATCATCAATCACTTGTGCATAAATTCCATTGTTTGAACGAAAAACATTTAATCTTGGTTTTACACTCGTTCCACTTAATGTTTGTCTTATACGATTATGTCTTCTTTTACGAACATCGTTTTTTGATTCTTTCTTTATCA
>CANRPZ010000038.1 GCA_947632625.1 uncultured Bacilli bacterium
GCAAAAAATCAGAAAAAGTTTTCAATATTCTTCTGATTTTTTATTTTCTTTTATTTTTTACGGAAACTCAAATTTTAAACGGGAAAATGAAAAAAAAGAAAATTATTTTGCAATTTGGTTATTCAATCTTGCTAATACTTTTTCTTTTCCTAAAATTTTCATAATACTATAAAGATCAGGAGTGATTGTAAGGGTAGTTAAAGCAATACGAATAATGTTCGTAACATCCACAATGCTTCCTTTATAAGGTTCTGGATTTTCTTTATATGCTTTTACATTTGCTGCATACCCTAATGCTTCACTCATTTCCTTTATTTTAGTAAACCATTCTTCTTGTGTATCATTTTCGTTATAAATATTTTGATAGTTTTTTAATATCTTTTTTACCTCTTCTAAATCATATTCTAAAAAATCAACTTTAGAACCTAGAAAATATTCATCGTACATATACCAAGTTTTTTCTTTAATTTCACTATAATAAGTATAATCTTTACGAGGTTTTTTTTGTTCTCTTTCTATATTATAAATTGCCATAGAATATTCTTTATATTTCGAAAGTATCTCATGAAATTCCGGATCATATTTTTGACTCCAATCCAAAGCACCTTTATAAACCTCTTCTTTTGTTAAACGACTAATATAATTTTTAGATAGGTTATCCAATTTATCTAAATCAAATAAGGCTCCACTTGCACTCATCTTTTTTGGTGAAAAAGGAAATTCAGTGAAACTTGAGGTAGGATGTCCTTCTCGCCAAGCTTCATAATTAGAGTTAGCAATGGTCATAATAGCTTCAATTAAAGCATAAGCAGGATAGCCCTTTTCTTCGTAATAACTCATTCTTGCTTCTGGATCTAATCGTTTCGAAATTTTACGAACACTATCGCCATCTTTTTTTAGAATTAAAGGAATATGAATATATTTTGGCATTGGAAAACCAAACGTTTTAAATAATTCATAATGAATTGGAATAGAACTTACCCACTCTTGCCCGCGAACTACATGTGTTGTATGCATTAAATAATCATCGACCAAATGAGCAAAGTGATAAGTTGGTAGTCCATCTTTACTTTTCATAATGGGAATGTCTAAATCGTTTTCTGGTAGTTCCATTTCTCCGAAAGCTAAATCGTTAAATTTAAACTTGCGATTAAAATCCCCACTACTTTTTAAACGAATGGTATACGCTTCCCCCTTTTTAATACGCTCTATTGCTTCTTCAACTGGCAAATCACGATATTTAGCGTATCTTCCATAAATGCCAATTCTTCTTTTATCTTTTGCTTGTCCTTCGCGAATAACATCCATTTCTTCTTGCGTTAAAAAACAAGGATAAGCCTTTCCTTCTCGAACTAAATGTTTAATAAAAGTTTGGTAAATTTCTTTTCTTTCGGATTGAATATAAGGTCCATAAGCCCCTTTGGTTTCATGAATATCACGATATTCGTATTCATCTGGTTCCATTTGATAGTGCTTTAAAATATGACGAATATACTCTACAGCACCATCAACCTCACGAGAAGTATCGGTATCTTCATTCCTTAAGTAAAAAATACCTCCACTATTTTTAGCAATAACATAATCAATCGTGGCCGCTAAAAAATTTCCAATGTGCATAAAACCAGTTGGACTTGGAGCATATCTTGTAACTTTGGCATTCTCATCTAAATTTCTTACTGGATACAACTTTTCATAATCTTCAATTGTTTTTGTTATATTTGGAAATAAAAATTCTGCTAAATCTTCTCTACTCATGTTCATCCACCACCTTTATAAATTCCATACTTACAATTTTTATATCTTTTAATGGTTTGTCGTTCTTATCTGTTACCACCGATGCAATTTCATCTACCACATCCATTCCGGCAATTACACGTCCAAATGCAGCATAAGCCCCATCTAAATTAGTTGCATTTTGATTACTTTTAAGAACGATAAAGAACTGACTACTAGCACTATCCATACTTATTCCATTACGAGCCATAGAAATAATACCACGTTCATGTTTTAAAGTATTTTCTACTCCATTTTCTTGAAATTCTCCTTTTATCGTACTAGCATTTCTTCCTAAACTCGTTCCATCTCCAGCTTGAATGACAAAGTCTCTTACAACACGATGAAAAATAATATCATTATAAAAATCATTTTCAACCAATTTTTTAAAATTAGCAACCGTAATTGGAGCAACATCTGGATATAAGGTAAGAAGAATTTTTTTATCTTGTTCTAAATTGATTACAACGTTATTCGTTTTCTTATTTGTTTCTTGATAAGTAATATTTTCGTACGTTTTTTCTTCACTTAAAATCGTTTTACCACAACCACTGGTCAAAAATAATCCAAACAGAAAAACAATTATCTTCCACTTTTTCATTTAACTTTCCTCCTTAAACTTTCTACAAACTTTTTATCTTCTTGCTTTACGCGAAAACTCTCTTTTATTTTACTAATCGTTTTGTTAAAAGTAAATGTATTTATGTGACTTTTTAATAAATAAGCTAAAGTTTCTTCTCTATATTGAATAAAACATTCACACAAAAGCCAAGCAATAGCCATATTAACATAATAGGAATCCACCGTTATTTTCTCGATTAAAGAAAAAATTTCTTCTAAATAGTCCAAACTGATAAAATAGTTTAAAAAAATTACGAGTCCTACTCTTATTTTAAAGATTTCTTCTGCCTTTACATATTCTTTAAAATAAGAAAACCAAAAAGGTTTATCTTGTTTCACAATTTTTAAACTAGCACAAAAGCCATCACAAATTTCCCAATTATCAATTAAATCGATATAATGAGGCAAATACTTTACTAAAGTTTCTTTTTCTTTAAGGCTTGCTATAACAAAACCTTCTATCATGATTTCTTCGTGATATTTATGTTTGGTAACTTTTAAAAAAGAGGCAACATCACTTTTGGCTATTTCTTTAGCAATTCGTCTATTTACTGGAATACGTATTCCTAGAATTTCATATTTCGTTTGAACTAATTTTTCTTGAAATTTTTGATATGAAACATCCTGATTCTTTTTTAAATAGGTTCGATATTCTTCATAACTTTCTTTTGTCCACTTGTTCATAATCATTTTCTGACTTAAGGTTTTAAATTTTCCCTATTTAATTCTTCTGCTTCTACTAAAATATTATTTTTTTCTCTTTGTAGTTCAGCAATCCATACGGTAAGAGTTTGCGTTGTATTTTCATATAAAAAAGAGGTAAAGCCATCTATATCGTATTCATCAATAAATCTTTTATACTTATCCATGGATGCTTCAGTAATTAAAACTGGAGCAAGTCCTTGTTTATAAAGATTACGGGATAAAAGAATTCGTCCGGTTCGTCCATTTCCATCACTAAAAGGATGGATTCTTTCAAAACGGATATGAAACTCTGCTTCTTTTCTTAAAATATTCATCATAATTTGCTTTTGTTCTTCATGGGTTAAGAAAGAATGCTTCTTTAAAATTTCTTCCCTACCAAAATTATGTTTGTATTCATAAAGTAATTTAGACATTTCACTAGGAACTAATTCTTTTTCTACTGTTTTAAAATGCGTTCCTGGAATTTGATTATTTACTTTTTTAAATCCAATTTCTTTTTCTTCTTGACTTTCTACAACCATCGCATTAATTTTAATAATTTCTGAAATACCAATATGCTCTAAAGTTAAAGAATAATCAAAAGCTTTCAAATGATCTTCTTTTAAATGATGTGCTTTATCATAAGCTACTTTATAATTAGGTAAAATGCGGAATAATTCTATTACTTTACGATAAGTTGCCCGTTCATCAAATCCATTTTCATTAAAAACTAAAATAGTATAAATCCATTTATCAAAATCACTATATTTCTCTTCATAAATACGATTGATAATAGCTGTATCTTCTTTTGTAAAATTCTCTGTAATAGCTCCCAAATAACGAGCGGAATATAAGACATAAAAACGAACAAGATTCCGAATTTCCTCTTGCTTCTTTTTATTCAAACTTTGAAAAAGTTTTTTGCTATTATTTTCTTTTAAACGTTCTAACTCTTCTTCATAAAGATATAACTGATTAAAAAAAAGTTCACAAGATAAACTAGAATGCGCTAGCCCTTCTTTAAATACATCTAAATTTCTTTTTAAAACTCTTGCCGGAAAATAAAAACCACCAATAAATTCTTTTTCCATAATTAGACTCCTTTAATTATGGTTATTATATCATAGACGCAGCACAATCTGCAAGAATTCCATTTTATTTATATGGCAATCGCATAAAAAAAATAATGTAAAATTTGGTATAATTACTTTTTAAAATAAAAAAAATTATGTATTCTTATAATATAGGAAGGTGTAAGAATATATGAATTCATTAATAAATCAATTTGAAATAATAGAAGATCCAAGGGATATAAGAGGAAAAAAACATAATTTAGCAAATATTTTAGTAATGACTGTATATGGTATTTTATGTGGATATACTGACTTTGAAAATATGGCAGATTTTTTAGAGGTTCATGAAGATTATTTTACTAGTCTCTTATCACTTGAAAATGGTATTCCCTCTCATGATACTTTTTCTCGAGTTTTTGCTTTAATAGATACTAAAAAATTTTTAAATACATTTATTGATTGGATAAAAGAAATTGTTGGCAAAAATGGACAACATTTATGTATTGATGGTAAAGCAATAAAAAGTGCTAGAGATGCCATAAATGGTGGTAATACTCCTTATATAGTTTCAGGTTTTCTTGCTGATATAGGTATATCTATTGGGCAAGTTAAAGTAAATGATAAATCTAATGAAATAATGGCTATACCTGACTTAATTAAACTTTTAGATATTGAAGGTAAAATTATTACTATTGATGCTATTGGTACTCAAGAAGAAATTTGTAACTTAATTACCAGTAAAGATAAAAAAGGAGATTATATCTTAAAAGTTAAAGATAATCAAAAGGATTTAAAAGATGATATTAAAACTTATTTTGATTTAGGCCTTAAAAGAGATGATACAGATATTGTCATTTGGGATACTGATTATGAAAAAGATTACGGAAGAATAGAAAAAAGAATTTATTATCTATCATATAATATAGATTGCATAACTGACAAATATAAATGGAAATCTGTAAAAGCGATTGGCAGAATTGATGTTTATCGTGAAGAAAATGGCCTAGTTAAAACAACTAAACATTATTATATTTTAAGTAATACATTTGATATAAATTCATTTATTAAAATAACTAGAGAACATTGGAATATAGAATGTTCCCTACATTGGCGATTAGATGTAATCATGGATGAAGACCATTCTAGAAATAGAGTTGGCAATTCTGTTGATAATCTTTCTTTAATTCGTAAAGTTGTTTTTAATCTTGCTAGGTTGGATGATTCTATGGGAAAACTTACTTTAAAGAAAAAAATGACTCGGTATATTAGTGATTTTCATAATATTGAAAATCTTATATTCCATGTCATTCCTTCTTTATAGTTTTCTTTACGTCAACTTTTTATGCGATTGCCTTATTTTATTTATTACAAAAGCTCTTGCTCTAAAACCAAATCAATCTGACATTTCTCTTTTACCTCTTTTTGAACAAATAAAATAAGTTCATAAATTTCTTTTCCCGTAGCATCTCCAGTATTTATAATAAAATTAGCATGTTTTTCACTTACCATAGCACCACCAATTCTTTTTCCCTTAAGTCCTAATTGATCAATAATTCTTCCTGCACTATCATGAGAAGGATTTTTAAATACCGAACCAGCAGAAGGATAAAAAAGTGGTTGCTTGCTTTTTCTTATCTGATTATTTTCTTTAATGGTCTGTAAAATTTCTTTTACATCCTTTTTTTCTAATTCTAAAGTTACCTCAAGTATAATGTAGTCTTTATGTTGTTTAAAAAAACTATTTCGATAAGAAAACAATAGTTCTTCCTTCGAAAATTCTTTTATTTTTAAATCTGGAGTTAAGGCCTTAACTTTTTGGACTACAGAAGAAATTTCCTGATTTAAAGCTCCCACATTCATGGCAATACTTGCTCCAATTACTCCAGGAATACCACAAGCAAACTCTAAACCTGTATACCCCATATTCGATAATTTATTCACTAAAAAAATAAGAGGGACACTCGCTCCTACAACAATCGTATTTCCTTGAATTTCGATTTGCTTTAAACAATCCAATTTAATAATAGCGCCATCAAATATAGGATTTACAAATAAGACATTTGAGCCATTCCCTAAAACTCGATAACAAATTTGTTCTTTTTTTAAAAAAGTAAGCAAACAAATAAGACTGGCTAAATCTTTTGGATAAATCAAATATTTAGCTAGACATGAAACTTGATACGTATTTAAATTTTTTAAATCATAATTTTCATATACTTTTCCAATCTGCAATTGTTTTAACTTTTCGAACATATAAACCTCTTTTTTTCTATTATAACATATTAAGTTAGCAAAAGAAAAAGACCAAAAGGTCTTTTATACACATTCTACAAATGTATCGGTTAAACAACGGATTGCACAAATGCAATCTAGACTAATTGTAAAAAATGAACTTGTAGCAACATATGGATTTAAACTTGTTGTATCTGGATTATCAGCAAGTACACGACAAGTGCAACAATTTCCGTCCACTTTTTCTACTCTAAAGACATTAGAGCAAGTTGTACTTGCATCTGTACAAGTGGCTGTTGAATCTTTTGTCGTTGGCATACTCCAAGGAGTTCCATTACCACAACATGTATAAATCATTATCGGTCTAGTATTACAAATAAGACAATTTGGTCCACCACCAAGCATTGGTCGATCACAAGAATCTAAACAACTTTCTGGACAAGCATTTTGTTGAAGAACCAAAATAACATTTAGTATTTCAGCGATACAGCTTGTATTTTCGTTAGTTTCTTTATTACACATATCATTCACCCTTTCATGTATTCTCATTAATAATTTATGAAAATTTAGAAAAATAGTTCTTAAATTCAAAAAGGTTTTAAAAATTCTTATTTTGTTGTATAATTAAATTAGGTGAAATAAAATGGATACATGGATTCAATATATCTTAATATTAATGATCTTGGGAATTATCTCCTTAATTATTATTAAATTAATGAAAAGAGATTTCAGCATTGAAGCAAATAAACTCATTAATTATTTAGGTGGAAAAGAAAACATTATTAATGCGGAATGCAATATGTCTAGATTCAAGGTAATTTTAAAAGATGTATCAATTGTTGATAAAGAAGCCATCCAAAAACTAGGAGCCAAAGGAATTGTTGAAATTGATAATCAATTAAAAATTATCTTTGGTAAAGAAGCTAGACAATTAAAAAAATATATTGATGATCTTTTATAAAGATAAGTGTAGAATCTACACTTTTTTTATTTCTAAAATAGAATCAATGTTAATATGTTCTCCATTTAGTGTTAATAAATCATTACGACTAATTCCTACAATTTCAACTATTTTTTCCTCTCTTGTTGTTCTAATTTTTACTTTTGTTTTATATACATGATCTTTGGCATTAAATAGCTCATTAATTTCTTTTATAGTTAATGGACTCGTACGTTCTTCATTTAAACGACTGTCAAAAATTTCTTCGTTATTGTTTATTTTCTTATCAATTGGAACCGGATAAACATTTGGCAATTTTTTATTCATATAGTTAGTCACCTCCCTACATTTTATGATTTTTTTCTAATTTTGTTGCATACTAAAAATATGAAAAAAATAAAGGATAAATACAATTTACTATTTTTTATTCCGCTTGTATTTTTAATGATTGCAAGTTTTTTTTGCATGTATCAAGCAAAATTTATTAAATCGATTTATATAAATCATTTATACAAACAAATTCTTTGGTATTTAATTGGTTTTTTATTACTTTTTTTATTAAAAAAAATAAAAATTCAATTTTTATTCCATTATAGTTTTTATTTTTATTTACTAGGAAATCTCCTTCTATTACTTGTTTTATTTTTTGGTCACGAAATAAATGGAGCAAAAGCTTGGTTTGATTTAAAAATATTTCATTTTCAACCTAGTGAATTTATGAAAATTGCTCTTCTACTTTATCTAGCTAAAATAACGAATGAATTTCAATATCAACAAGAACATGAATTTACTTATCTTTTAAAATGTTTTGTTATTACCCTGATTCCCAGTATACTTGTTTTTTTAGAACCGGATACAGGAGCCATTATTTTTTATCTTATCCTTCTTTTTTCAGTTTTATTATTATCCAACATTAAAAAAAAATGGTTTGCTATTGCCTTTTTTCTTTTCTTTTTATTAGGGAGTGGCTTTTTTTACCTTTATTTTTTCAAGCAAGATTATTTAATAAATTTAATTGGAACAAGTTTTTTCTATCGTATGGACCGTTTAATTCATTTTAACGATGGAACCAGCCTACAACTGGAAAATGCCCTAACTACGATAGGAAATGCGGGGTTGTTTGGAAAAGGAATCCAAAAACAATTATTATACGTTCCGGAATTCCCCACCGATTTTGTATTTACCCTTTATTTATCTATATTTGGCTTTACAGGAGGATTAATTCTTCTTATGGCCTTTTTCCTTCTAAATCTCTTTTTTACTTATAAATTTTTCAATTGTAAAAACTTTTTATATAAAATTTTTATTCATGGTTTTTTATTTCTTTTCTTATTCCAACAAATTGAAAATATTTTTATGAATATGGGTTTACTACCGATTATGGGAATACCGCTTCCCTTTTTATCCTATGGAGGTTCTAATATGATTGTATACTTTTTATTTATAGGATTAATTTTTAATATGAGTAAAAAAACTACTTAATAAAACCATTTTGAACGGTTTTGGTATCATTAATAACAATAAATGCATTTTCATCAAATCGTTTAATTAAAGAAATTAATTTTTTTACATGGGTATTATTTACTTGAAAATAAAGCATGTCTCTTTTATTACCATCATAATCATCTTTTAAATCGATAACAGAAACCTTATAACCGTGCTTATGTACAGTATTTAATAAGCCTTTAAAATCTTTTTCAACCACAACTTGTACACCCACAATCCCTTTAATAAAATGATGAGCGAAAAAAGAGCCAATAAAAGTTCCTGTGGCAAAACCAAGAGAATAGGAAATGGGAATAAAAATACTTTTCACTGGAGTTATTAAAGCTTCTCTTGCCACAATAAACCAAATAAAAACCTCTAAAAACGCGAGCAAAGCCATAAGAACAGGTTTTCCTTTGGGCATTAACATACCTCGAATTGTTCCAATTGTTACATCTAAAATACGAGCAAAGAAAATTTTTATACATAAAAAGAATAGTTCCATGATACCACCTAGAACTATTATTTCCTAAAAAAATACAAAAATACTAAAGAGAATTTAATAAAGCCATTGCCAATCGCGTACCTCGGGAATATCTTTTCCATATTCTCGAATATAACTTTCATGTTTTTCAAGCATTTGAATACAATATTCTTGGCAAATTTTCTTTTCATTTTCGAATCCTTCCACATGATCAAGAATCAGTAATACCAAATGGAAACGATCAACTCGATTTAAAACTCGCATATCAAAAGGCGTTGTAATACTGCCTTCCTCATTATAACCACGAACGTGTAAATTTTTATTGATACGACGATAAGTAAGTTCATGAATTAAATTTGGATACCCATGAAAAGCAAAAATAATAGGTTTATCCTTGGTAAAAATCATATCATATTCTTTATCAGAAAGGCCGTGAGGATGCAAAGATTCTGATTGTATTTTCATTAAATCAACTACATTTACAAAACGTGATTTTAAATTTGGAATATATTTTCTTAAAATACTTGTAGCGGCAAGACCTTCAAGGGTTGGCATATCTCCACAGGTTGCTATTACAACATCTGGACTTGTTCCTTTATCATTACTTGCAAATCCCCAAATACCAATTCCTTTTGAACAATGAGCCTCAGCATCTTTCATAGAAAGCCATTGATAAGTAGGATGCTTACTCGCAATAATCACATTTACATAATTTTTAGTATCAATAATATGATCAAAACAAGAAATTAAAGTATTCGTATCAGGAGGAAGATAAGCCCTTACAATACTAGCTTTTTTGGTCATAATATGATTTAAAAAGCCTGGATCTTGATGCGTATAACCATTATGATCTTGTTGCCAAACATGACTTGTTAAAACAAGATTTAAGGAAGGAATAGGTTTACGCCATGGAACATCTTTAGCCATTTTCAACCATTTAGCATGTTGACTGACCATAGAATCAACAACGCGTATAAAAGCTTCATAACTATTAAAAAAACCATATCTTCCTGTTAGTAAATACCCTTCAAGCCAACCTTCACAAGCATGCTCGGATAAGTAAGAATCCATGACAACACCATCACTTGCCAAATACTCATCTTGATTTAGAATAGAGGCATTCCACTTACGATCGGTTACAGAAAAAATAGAATTCAAACGATTAGACAAAGCTTCATCCGGACTAAAAATACGAAAATTACGATTTTCTTTGTTTAGTTCAATTAAATCTTTTATATAATCTCCAAGTAAGGACATATCTTGTGCAACAACACTACCTGGTTTTAATACTTTTATTCCATAATTTCTAAAATTTGGCTTTTTTAAAGGTATTGTTAACAATCCGCCATTGCTATTAGGATTTAGACCCATACGCTCGAAACTAACGGGAGCTAAATCTTTTATATATTTTTTTCAAAGTTCCATCTTTGTTAAATAATTCTTCTGGATGGTAACTCTTTAACCATTCTTCTAAACGTTTTAAACTTTCCGGATGCTCTTTTGTAACCTCAATAGGAATTTGATGAGCTCTAAAGCTTCCTTCTATTTTTTTACCATCAATTTCTTTAGGTCCAGTCCATCCTTTTGGTGTTCTTAAAACAATCATTGGCCATATAACTCGACTACCATCATTCGTTTTACGAGCTTGCTTTTGGATTTCTTTTATTTTTTCAATAACTACGTCAAGAACACTAGCCATATCTTCATGCATCTTTTCTGGATCACTGCCACTTACATAGAAGGGTTCCCATCCACAACCACGTAAAAAGGCATCTAATTCTATATCACTAATACGCGATAAAATCGTAGGATTGGCAATCTTATAACCATTTAAATGAAGAATAGGCAAAACTGCTCCATCCGTAACAGGATTTAAGAATTTATTAGAATGCCAACTTGTAGCAAGAGCACCTGTTTCAGCTTC
>CANRPZ010000039.1 GCA_947632625.1 uncultured Bacilli bacterium
ATCTTTCAATATTATTATGATAATATTGCTGTTCTTCATCTTTTGTCCAGTTGAACATATCTCTTATATAAACATTATTTTTGATTATACCATTATTTCCTAATTCTTTGTCATGGTTAATATAATCATTTAATAATACTTCATTAAAATTTGATAAAACATTATCAATATCTATACCTATACGCATATCTCACCTCTTTAGAAATATTAAAATATTTAAATAAAAAATGTTTGCATTAGAATATTCCTTAATTTATAAGGCATTATTCTCATTTTTGCAAACATTTAACTTTTTTGCAAACAATTTGCAAACAAAATGCATTATTTTTAATATTATTTAGTAATTTTCATATTTCGTATTAGATCTCAAGCCCTTTATTTATAAGGGATTAATACCTACTTTCCACAACAATTTTTATACTTTTTACCACTTCCACAAGGACATGGATCATTACGTCCAATTTTTTTCTCTGCTTTTTTAGGGGTTTGTTTTACTTTTTCTTTTCCATCGTTTGCAACACCTTTAATTGTTTGTTTTCTTTCGGTATTTTGTTCAATATTGGCTTTAAGTAAGAAACTCGCTATATTCTCATCTATTTTATCAAGTAAATTTTCAAATAAATCAAAACCTTCCATTGTGTAAGCTTGAAGTGGATTTACTTGACCATAGCCACGTAGCATAATTCCTTCTTTTAAATGTTCCATTTCACTTATATGATCAACCCATAAAGAATCTATAATTCTCAAAGTTATAGCACGTTCAAATTCATGGAAATTTGGAGCAACACTAATTTTCTTTTCATAATCTTTTATAATACGATCTGTTAAATATTCTTCGATTTCTTCTTGTTTTTTATCTTTTAATTCATTAACATCGATAGGTTTATTTTTAACATAATTCGTGTTGACAAATTCAACTATTTCGCTTTTATCGTCATCCGTCAAATAGCCTTCAGGCTCAATATGATTTTCAACCAAAGTTTTAATCGTATTTTTTAATATTTCTAAAATACTTTCGTGAATATTTTCATTATCTAAAACTTCATTTCTTTTTTCATATATAATTGTTCGTTGCTCATTAACTACGTTATCGTAATCAAGCAAACTTTTACGCATATCAAAGTTGTTACCTTCAACCTTTTTTTGAGCAGTTTCAATACTTTTGGTAATGGCTTTAGAACGAATGGATTGATCGTCCGTCATACCAAGACTTTGAACTACTTGCTTAATACGATCCGTACCAAACATACGCATTAAGTCATCATCAAAAGATACAAAGAATTGACTCGTACCAATATCTCCTTGACGACCACTACGACCACGTAATTGATTATCAATACGACGTGATTCATGTCTTTCTGTACCTATAACATATAAGCCTCCTAGCTCTTTTGTTTCTTCGGTAAGCTTAATATCGGTTCCACGACCTGCCATATTGGTTGCAATGGTAATAGCACCTTTTTCTCCAGCTTTTGCAATAATTTCTGCTTCTCTTTCGTGGTTTTTGGCATTTAAAACCTCATGTTTTAACCCAGCTTTTGTAAGTAATTTACTTAAATGTTCGTTTGCTTCTACCGAAATAGTACCAACTAGAATAGGTTGCCCTGTTGAATGAATTTCTTTAATCGTATTTACGATTGCTTTGTATTTTCCATTCATAGTAGCATAAACCAAATCTGGTAAATCAACACGAGCAATTGGTTTATTTGTTGGAATTTGAATAACGTACATATTATAAATGTTTCTAAATTCTTCTTCTTCGGTTTTAGCTGTACCTGTCATACCAGATAGTTTTTCATACATTCTAAATAAATTTTGGAATGTTATGGTTGCCATTGTTTTGGTTTCAACATTAATTGTTACCTTTTCTTTTGCTTCTATTGCTTGATGAAGCCCATCACTAAATTGACGTCCTTGCATTAAACGTCCAGTAAATTGATCAACAATAATGACTTGATCGTCACTTACGACATAATCAATATCTTTTTTAAAAGCATAATTAGCTTTTAGAGCTTGATTTACATGATGAACTAAATTTGTATTGTTGATATCATACAAATTATCCACATGGAAAAACTTTTCAATTTTTTTACTACCCGCTTCTGTTAGGGAAACGTTTTTTATTTTTTCATCAATCGTGTAATCTTCTTCATTAATTAAGTTTTTAACAGAACGATCAGCATCTACATATAAAGAGCCATTATTAGCTTGACCACCAGAAATGATTAAAGGTGTTCTTGCTTCATCGATTAAAATAGAGTCAACCTCATCTACAATACAAAAATGAAGCGGTCTTTGTACTCTATCTTTAGCATCCACAACCATATTATCTCTTAAGTAATCAAATCCTATTTCATTATTTGTAGAATATAAAATATCACAAGCATAGGCTTCTTGCTTTTCTTTTGGAGATAAATCACGTAGGTTTAGACCAACAGTTAAGCCAAGAAATCTAAAAATATTGCCCATCCATTCAGAGTCACGTTTTGCCAAAAATTCATTTACCGTAACAATATGTACGCCTTTACCTGTTAAAGCATTTAAATAAGCTGGCATCGTTTCTGTTAATGTTTTACCTTCACCTGTTTTCATTTCCGCTATATTGCCAAAATGAATAGCAAGTCCACCAAGAATTTGAACATAAAATGGTTTTTCACCAATAACACGGAATGCAGCTTCACGCACTACGGCAAAAGCAGGAACGATTAACTCATCCAAAGATGTTCCATTTTCTAATTCTTTCTTAAATCCTTCCGTTTTCTTTTTTAAATCCTCGTCGGATAATTTTTGCATTTCTTCATCTAGAGCTACAATTTTATTTGCAATCCCTTCAAATCTTTTTAATTCTTTGTACTCGGAATCAATTAATTTTCTTAAAAATCCCATCTTGTCTCACCTTCCACTGCCATGTATTATAACATAGTTCTAATTAAAACTAAAGTTTTTTAGTTCCCATAAAATAAAAAAAGAAGTAAATTTCTTTACTTCACATTTAGAATACCATATTTTCCATCTTTTCTTTTATATAAAACGGATACACATTCTTCATTAACATTTTTAAAAACAAAGAAATCATGATCTAACAATTCAGTTTGTAAAATAGCCTCTTCTTCATCCATAGGTTTCATTTCAACATTTTTCCTTTTTACTATCTTACTATCATTTTCTTCTTCATTTTCAATTTCAAAATTAAGATTTAATCCAACCTCGTTATTTTTATATTTATTTTTTATTCTTGTTTTGTTTTTTCGGATTTGTCTTTCTAATTTATCAACAACTAAATCAATTGCCGCATATAAATCGTTATGTCTTTCTTCAGCACGTAATGTAAATTTTGATGTTGGTATGGTAACCTCTATTATTTGTTCTAGATTTTGAACTTTAACATTCACATATGCCTTTATATCTTTTGGTGTTTCGAAATATTTATTAAGCCTATCAAATTTTTCTGTTACATAGTCCCTAATAGCATCAGTAACAACAATTTTATCCCCTCTTATACTTATTTCCATATTTTCACCTACCTTATAAAAATTATATCATACAAAATTAAAAAAAACTACTAAACAGTAGTTAATTCTGTGGAAACAACATCTACAGCTTGTAAACCTTTGGACGTTTCAATTAGCTTAAAGTCAACGATATCGCCTTCTTTTAAAGTTTTGTAGCCTTCTTTAGCTATAGCTGAATAATGAACAAAGATATCTTCTAAGTCGTTACATTCAATAAAGCCATAGCCTTTTTCATTATTAAACCACTTTACTTTACCACGCATTACAACACCTCTTTTCCTTATCATTACTATTTACTGCTTACAAATTAAACATACCACTAATGGGCTATGCATACAACAAAATACGTTCGACAAATTTTGCAATCAAGCTTTTTGGTTCCAAATGTTCGAAAAAATGTCTTATTTTTAAATATTTGTTAAAAATTTGCCTTGCAACTACATTTTAGACAAAAAAAGAGGCATTTCGGACGAAAAGCATTTTTTTTGATTAAAAAAGTGCTATGATATTTGACGGTGGTAGTATGAAAAATGCGTTTGTAAATTCTTCACTTAATTATTTAATAAAAAATAATGCTTGTAGTGAAAAACAAAAAAACATTTTTCGATATACTTTAGAATCCCTCTATTCGATGATTACTAAAACAGCTACAGTATTAATTTTATCTGTTTTTATAAAAACTTTTCCTCTAACCCTCTTAATGATTCTTTTGTATTCTATATTAAGAGGCTTTGCTTTCGGAATTCATGCAACTAAAAATCTTTATTGTTGGATTACTACCTTAAGCGTATATGTCATTATTCCATTAACTATTAAATTTATAACGATTCCATTAAATATAATTTATGGTTTAGAGGCAATCTTTTTTATAGCGCTATTTCTTTGGGCTCCGGCTGATACCCCAGCAAGACCTTTACTAAATACCAAAAAGCGAAAATCAAATAAAATAATTACTTTATTTTTAGCAACTCTTTATATAGTAAGTACACTTTATTTTAAAAATGAAAATTATTATGAAATTATTTTCTTTATACTAGGAATGGAAGCGGTTTGTGTTTGTCCTTTAACTTATATGATATTTCATATTCCTTATAATAATTATAAAGTTTATAAAAAGTAATTGTGGTTTAAATAATTTTATATATATTTAAACAAAATAGAAAGGAGGTTAGTAGTAATGGCTCATATATTAGCAACTGTATTATCTGCTTTAGCAGGAGTTGTAAACAATGGTGTTTCAACTTTTACTTGGACTGGATTCTGGGATGAAACTGAATGTCCTGAAGAAATGCTTTAATAAAGTATTTTAAATAATCTATTTAAAAAAACAAAGGCTTCGTTACTTAGCGAAGCTTTTTGTTTTACCCTCTTTCTTTATTTTAAGTTCAATAAAATAAAAATCATTTATAATGGATATTCTTTCTTTAATTATTTTATTATTTTTAATTGAAAACAGCCCTAATCCACTTCCGCGATTCTTGGTAGAATAGTATTTTTTACCTAATTCTTCAATATCGATGCTATTTTTAAAATTATTTCCCACTTTAATATAAATATTTTCCATATCCTCATATAAGTCCATAGAAACTACGGGATTTTCTAAATTCTCACAAGCTTCTATAGCATTGTCAAGTGCGATTCCTAGGCATTCTGATGTACAATTAAAAATTTTAGGACTTAACTTTTCAAATGGATCATTTTTTATATCATTACTAATAATAAATTCAATTTTTGCATTATATAATTTTTCTGTAACGATTCCTTTTATACCTCTTGGAACGTTATATAAATTATTGTTTTTTATCGTTATTGTTGACTCTTCATTTAATAAATCATTAATTAAGGAATTTACTTTTTTATTGCCATAAGATTTTATTGCATTTAATTTATTTTTTATATTATGTTGATATATTTTATATTCTTCTAAAAAATGACTATATTTATTATTATATTCTACGAGTCTTTTATTGGCATTCTTTAATATATATTCTTTTGATTTTGAACTAAAGATTAATAAAGTAAAAATAAAATACAATAGACTTAAAATTAAAACCCAAAAAATAGAATCCTTTGTAGAAAAATTTAAAATATTTAATGTCCCAAGCGGAAAACTAGCAAAAAAAAGTAAATATATGATGTGTATGATTTTAATGTTATTATTTAAATTATAAATAATGTTATTTAAAAATTTTTTAATCGGTTTTATTGAGACTAAAACAAATATTACAAATTCAACTAATGCAGAAAGAAATATTTTTATAAATGTAAAAGGGATAACGGCAGCATAATCATTTAAGAGTCCAAATAAATTAAATATATTTGTAAATACAATTTCCATTAGTATAATGCCAGCGTATATAATAAAATAGGTTATGATAATTTTACTTGTACTATCTTTATAAATAATCTTAAACATTATACAAAAAATGATAGTTAAAATTATTATTTTTATCCAAACATTATTATAACTATTGTTAATTAATACTAAAAATGCAGTTATTAAAATTGTTACTACATTTCTTTTATTTAATTCAAGTTTATAATTATTAATTTTCAAGTAATATAAATTATAGAAAATTACCGAAATTAATACCGATATAAAGTATGGAATCAAATTAACTATTTCTTTCATAATATTCGTCTACATCCTTTCTGTATTTTTTAGATAATAAGTTTATTTTTTCACCCGTATCTAAAACAAAGTAACCTTTTGCCCAATTAAAGGCTTCTACTCTTTCCATATTTACTATGCAAGCTCTATGGACAGGAACAAAACGTTTATCAAGATATTCAAAAGCATCTTGAACATTCATGTATATTGCATAGCTTGTCTTATCCGTATTAATAATTAATTTTCTTTCCTCTGTATCACGATATAAATAAGTAATGGAACGATAAAATATTTGGAGATTTAAGTTTCTACTAGTAAATTTAAACATTTTATTATCAAAGTTTCTTTTAAAAATTGCTTTTAAATCTTTTTTCAATTTTGCTTCTAAATCATGAAACTTTTCTATAAAATCAAATACTTCATAAACAGTTCGATAGGCGGTTTCAAACATTTTATCATGATTTGTGATAAAAATTATTTCACTTTCCCAGTCTTTCTCTCTAATATATCTTGCTATATCAATTCCACTTACTTTACTTTCTAATTCGATATCTAAAATATAAATTTTATGTTCTGTAGTATCTAAAATTGTTTGTTTTAAAGAATTTGTATACTTGGTAAAATATTCTGCCTTCACTGTTTCATTCTTTAAAAAATTTGCATTTAATAAAAGCTTTTTAATAATCATTTGTGTCTTTTTGTCATCTTCAACAACAATTATTTTAGCCATATTTTTTTCACCTACTCTATGTTTACTATTTGCAATTATAACACAAAATTATCAAAAAAAAATACAAAATTATTATTTTTTGTATTCTCTTATAAGATAAAAAAAATGATCTTCAGGGAAAGTAGTTTTAATTTTAAAATGCTTTTCAATTTCTTCTG
Organism: uncultured Bacilli bacterium; assembly: GCA_947632625.1. Lineage (GTDB taxonomy): Bacteria > Bacillota_I > Bacilli_A > RF39 > UBA660 > MGBC108787. Next base: position 7,012 of record CANRPZ010000039.1, read on the forward strand.
CTATCGTGCCGATATCCTTTACAGTTCCAAGAACTAATACTTTTTTGGGTTTGTATTGTAAAGAAAAAATATTTTTAACTGCATTTAATGTATTTTCATTATATAAAGCTAGTGGCACTCGCAAGAATTTCTTTTCTCCCTTTTTCATGTAACTATAATCTATATATTTTGGCGTTATTAATATAACTCCACTTTCATTATCAATTTTTAATATTTTTTCGATTTCCACAAACTGGATTTTATGAAAATAATCTTTTAAAATTTCTTCATATTTGTCTTTGGATAATTGACTTAAATGAACACTTTTTAAAAAGACTATATTTTTGCCAAATAATGAAATCTTAATATGATTGTGCTTAATAATATCGGAAATTTCTTTTTGAAATAAATTACTGTTTACAATTTCTTCTTCTTGAACACTTTTTAACTCCGTTATAATGCAACGCTTTTTTTCATCCAAAATATAAAGTTCATTATCACATATATAGAAAATCATATCCTTCTTTTTCATATTTATTTATCAACTCTCTTGTTTTTTTAAATATATCTGTTTTGTTGATTCTCCACCTTTTATATGTCTTTCTGCTAAATGGATATTTAATATAGCACGGACCTTTTCATATAAAATAGGAGAAACAAAAAGTAATCGATCATGAATGTCTTTATGAATAGTACTTTTACTCAAGTGAAAATGTTTAGCTGCCTCCCGTATTGTTTTTTTGGTATCTATTATATACTCGGCTTCTTTCTTGATTCGATTACTTATAATTTTATTCATTTAAACAACCCCTTATTAAATTATACTTTTTTAAAGGGGTTTTATTCTTAATTTAAAGCATTTATATCCATTTGATAAAAACTTTCAGGATTGATAACTTTACCATCAAAATTTACCTCAAATAATAAAGAGTTTTTATTAGGGCAAAATTTGTTTATGTTACTTTTTCCTAAAATTTGTCCTTGAGAAATGGTATCATTTACTTTTACAGCTACATCTTTAAGACCATAATAAATGGTTGTTAAACTTGCATTATGAGAAACATAAACTATGGTATTTAATAAATCGTCTTGTTTTATATCTAATACAGTTCCATCATATACACTTACAACATCAAAATCTTCATCGCTACTATATACAACACCACTGTTTTGTAAATAAGTATTTTCATAATAAATTAAAGATTTTTCTTGTTGTTCACTTGTAGCCTCTTTATCATAAAAATATTTGTCAATGTTTACTTTATCGCTTGTATAAGGGCGAGTAAAATTAGTTGTTTCTGTAATGTTTGCAACAGGTGTTATTGGTTCTAGTAAAGAATCCATTACATACTTACCATTATCACTTTCATTTGTAGGTTGTATGTTTCTAATAAGGGCTACAGAGAGTAGCAATATTAAAGTAATACTTGTAACTGCAATTACGGATTTTACTTCCTTTCTCAATTTTCTTTTGGTCATCTTTTCACCTTCCTGTTAGATAGTTTCTCCCAAAAGAAAACGTTTTATACCATTTTATTTATTGTAATGTCTTGATAATAATAATTTAAAATATCTTTATAGTTATATCCTTCTTTAGCCATACCATTTGCTCCATACTGACTCATACCAACTCCATGTCCATATCCTTTCGTCGTAATGGCAATTTCATTTTCATTAATATCTATTGAAAAATCGGTAGAACGAAGGTTTAATAACGAGCGAATTTCTGTTCCTTTAAATTTTTGGTTATTGATTACAATACTATTTACCCGATTGCTTCCACTGTAGTTTACGGCATCAATTTGAATGGACTGACATGATTCTAGCTTGAGTTTGCTACAAAATTCTTCAAGCGTAAATTTAGTTGTTACTAAAAAATTATTTAAAGATTCATTATCCCAAGAAGAACTTACTGATTTAATATAAGGTAAATCTTCTTGAAATACACTTTTAGCATCTTCTGTTGCACCATTACTCATAGAAAAATAAAACGCTTCTATTATTTCATCATCATAATACATTACCTCATTTTCTGTAGAGTTTACGGCATCCTCTATCCTATTTAAATAGTAGGTATAACTTGTTCCCCACTTTTCTTTCATTTCCTCTTTTGTAATATATACTTGATTTGTAATATCTGATAACACATCATAATTTTTATCGGTATTATGTAATATTTTATAAATTGCATAGCTTCGTGATGCAACCGCTTGGGCTTTTAGGGCTTCCGTTTCAAATGAAGCAGGCATTTCTCCAGCTAAAACACCAACGATATAAGACTCAATATCTAATTCTTTTATCTCTTCTTCTTTTGTTTTTACTTTAATTGTTTTATTTTCATCGTTAAAAAAAGAGTGGTTTTTTTTAAATTTTACCACTCCTACTAACACAATACTTAAAATTAGAACAAGAACTAAAAGTATTTTGTTTTTCATAATTCAGTCTCCTTTAAATAATGTGACTGCTTTCTATAAAATCAAAGATAAAGCCAGTTAAAAGATACGCAAGGACAAAAGATAGTATCATAACTAAAACTCTAGTTTCCCAAATACGATTTTTCTTTATAAATTTTTCAAAGTTAATTCCACTTAAAGCAAAAATACAAAGCATTATGTTTATAAAGTAAATTATTAACTTATAGTTCATTATATTTTCCACTTTCATAATTTATGATTTTATTAATACGTTTTAGATGCCTTTCTTCACTTGCAGGTTTTGTACTTATAAACACATTAATTATTTTCATAGCGTCATCTAAAGGTAAATCCCCAGCAATTGCTATGATATTTGCTCCATTATGATTTTTTGATTTAAAAGCATCGTCTTCATTAAAAACTCGAGCACAACGAATTCCTTTTACTTTATTTGCTGCAATGCTTATTCCTATTCCATTTCCACAAATAAGAATTCCTAATGCATCCTTATTATTTAAAACGTTTTGTCCTACCTCAAAGGCAAAATCAGGGTAATCATCTTGTTCACTATTCTTTAACAAAGTGTCTTTTACATCGAAACCATCTTCTGTTAGAGAATTTATAATTTCTTTTTTTAAATTTGCCCCTCTATGATCTGAACCAATATAAATTTTCATAGTATCATCCTTTCATAAAACTGAATTCCCTAATTAAATTATAACAGAAAAAAACTGCTTTATGCAGTTTATTCTTTATTGTTTATACCATATTTACGGTTAAATTTTTCAATGTTTCCAGTTTTCTTGGCATTACCTTGTTTTCCCGTATAATAAGGGTGGCATTCACTACAAATTTCCACTTCAAGATTTTCTTTAGTAGATCTTGTTTTAAATGAAGCTCCACAAGCACATTTAATTGTTGTTTCTTTCATTTCAGGATGAATATTTGCTTTCATAATACACTCCTTTCGCCATACCTAATTCTAGGCATAGTAATTTGTTTCTTTTGTATTATACCATATTTTATAAACTTATCAACAATTTTATGTTCAAATATGTAAAAAAACTTACAAAGTTGGAGCAAGAGCAAGGCGAAAAGCAATTGGTTTTGCTTCACCAGTATCACGAAAAAAAGTGAAAATACCACTACCAATCCCATCATAGTTATCGCCACCTCGTTCGAACCAAGGAAGACTACTTGTAGCAAACCAACTATCATCATGATACCAACTACTAATTGTTCTGCTTCTTTCTGTTGCACTACTCGCTGCTCCTTTATACTTTTCAACTTTAAATGGACCCATCTCACCTGTAGCATCTCCTAATATTCGATTTGAATATTGATTATCTTTAGTACTATATTTATAAGTATCATAATATTTTATATCCTTTAAATCGTCTTCTTTTAAATCACTATTTAAATAGATTGGTTTACCATTTTCATCTATCATTACACCCATTACGTATTCCCATGAACCTCCACTCATGTCATAAATTCCTGTATAATTGTTTGTTGTACTTGCCTTCACACTTTCTGGACTAAAATATTGATAACTTACTATGCCATCTGCACCTTTATCAGATAATCCAAATTCATTACAAGCATTTGGATGTAAGGCACAAGATTCATTTGTGTTTGTCAAACCAGTAGTTGGCTCTGTTTTTGCTGCATACCCTGTTAAACGGCTTTCATTATTATTAATTCTTACGTC
>CANRPZ010000040.1 GCA_947632625.1 uncultured Bacilli bacterium
TGTAGTTTTCTTATTAAAACTCCCCACTAGATTTTCTATAGGGATGTCTTTATCTCCCCAGTAGATTATCTAGAGCCACTATTTTAAATATCTTTAATATATTCCAATAATTTTAAGAACATACGAACGAATATAGACTCTAAACCATCTTTTTTTAATTTACGAATTAAAATACGTTTTTTCTTAATTGTCTCTTCACTAAAGAAAATATTAGCAATCTTTTCTTTTAAACGAGTTTCAATTTGTAAATCACTTATAATGGAATCAACCTCTTCATTAATAATCCGAACGGCATCGATTTCAATATCTTTTCCTTTACAATTAATCGTTAATTGACTTGTAGTAGGAACATCTTTAACCTCTACAATAAAATCATTATCTTCAACATAATTATTTGTTATTACAACATCTTTTCCAATATAAGTAATTACATCATCTGCTTGTCTTGTATTTCTAAAACGTATTTTATAATCACGCTTATCTGGAATTATCCCACTTTTTCCCTCAATAGGTCGAATAATAAGGGTATAGTTGTTTTGTAAATAATTATAATCGATATGAGTCATAATATAATAGCCTTGTTCAAACAAAGAAGAATACCCATCATCTTCATATAATTTATAAGAGTTACTTTTTCCAGGGAATACATGAATTTCCATCTTTTTAGGAGGATTGGTAACGTTTATATTTTCTTCTAAATCTGCAAGAGGAATAATACTACCTGCTTTTGCAAATACTGGATAATCTTCATCTTTATAAAAAGTCACATAACGTTTATTTCCAGGGAATTTTTTACCAGTGTTAAAATCATACCATATACCACTTGGTAAAAATATTTTTTCAATTGCTCGATTCATTACTCGGTCTTTTTTTACGGTAATCGGAGCAACAAACAACTCTCCTCCAAAATAGTACTCATTTTTATATAAAGGCTCATCATAGATTTCCGGATTTTGATAATAGAGTGGCTGAATTAAAGGCAATCCAGTTTTATGATACTTATAACCTTCTGCATAAATATAAGGTATCAATCTATGTCTTAATATACAGTACGTTTTTACTATATTAAATGTTTCAATATCCCAACGCCAAGGTTCTCTTTTATAGTAATGACCATGTTTAGAACTAAAACGAAAAATGGGTGAAAAAGTAGCAAATTGAACAGAACGTAAATATAATTCATTATCTTCAATACCATCTTGGTATCCCCCAACATCATGACTCCACCAAGAAACACCAATATTACTTGCCGTAGAATTGAAAAAAGGTAAAAAACGTAAAGTATCCCAATTAACAGTTGTTTTTCCTGAATAATGCACTGGTGTATGATGCGGTGCTACCAAAGAATTTCTGGATAAAAGCATTCCTCTTTGGGTGGCATATTTCTTATAATCATTAAAATGATAGTAATTTAAAGCTTTCAACGTATTAAAATCTTTTTTGTTATAATAATCTATAAAGAAGAAATCGACTCCTTCAGCATTTAAAGGGTTAATAAGTTCATGAAAATACTCCATTAAAATATTGACATCAAATACATTAAAAGGAATATTATGTTTATCTGGATAATTTAAATGGTTTTTTATTTCTTCGAATTTTGGTTCTTCTTTGCTAATTCCTTGGCTTGGATCGATACTTAAACCCACCCTTATTCCGCGTTCATGCATATATTTAATAAATTCTTCAGGATTAGGAAAAAGCGTTTGATTAAATGTATACCCAGTACTTGGTAAATCGGTTTGTACATGCCAGTTATTTCCTAATAATAAAACCGAATAAGGTATTCCTTTACGAGCAAAAGTCATTAATAGTTTTTTTAAATCTTCAAAACTATAGATTTCATCTTTATTCCACCAAATTCCTAGTGCATAGCGAGGAATTAAACTAGGAAAACCTGTCAAAGTAAAATAATCCTTTAAACATAAACCAAAGTCTCTTCGGTAAATGAATAAATAAGTATCTACTCTTTTTTCTGTTGGTAAAACTAATTTTCCTTCTTGATCTAGCAATAAAGAGGTAGAATCATCTAAAGAGGCAAAACCATCCGTCGAATATAATCCTTTATGTAAACCAACTTTACTACTATTATCATCTAAACTTACAGCAGTACCTCTAAAATTTCTTGCTTCTGGATGATTAAAATACCAAAGTTTATCTCCATTTTGTAAAACAACTTTTAAATTCGCATCTGGTGATATTTTGCTCCCTATAAATGGTTTTTCTTTGGCATAATAAAGCTTAAAATATTTCGTTGCTATTTCTAAATATTTACTATCTTCTTTTACCGTATAATCTGGTACTGGAAAATCACGATTAATCACTCTTTCAGTTAAACCATCATAAAAATTACCATTTTCATCATATTCAAGGCGAATAAGTCTTTCGGTTAAAATCGTAATTCGATATTTTTGACCTTTAAAAATGGCATTTTCTTTTGCTTTAGCGTGAGAATAATCGATTTTAAAATGTTCATCCATACTAGCCATATTTAGCACCCTCTACTCTATTTTATTTTAACATAAAGAAAAACGAGTTGCAACGTTGCTTTTCATCTATTTTTAATAAAGTGTTATAATAAGGAAAAAGGAATGATTATTATGTTTTCCTATACATTGGATAATAAAAGATATCACACATTAAATTATGAATACCAAACTCTTTTTCATCATAAAGTTTTTAAAGTGAGCTTGAATGCCAACTTTTCTTGTCCTAATTTTAAAAATGGCACGGGTTGTATTTTTTGTTTACACGGAAGCAATGATTATGATATTACCAAAAATAGTGATTTAGTACGTCAATTTAATGAGGTGAAAGAAATTTTAGAACGAAAGTGGCCTGGGAGTTATTACATTGGTTACTTTCAAGCGAATACGAACACTTTTGCACCAGTTTCTGTTTTAAAAGAAAAATTTGAAACCATCCTAGCATTAGAGAATGTTGTGGGTTTATCGATTGCCACAAGAAGCGATGCTATAACCGAAGAATGCTTAAACTATTTAGAAGAGCTAAATAAAAAGACCTATTTAACAATTGAGCTTGGTTTACAATCAAGTAAAAATGAAACATTGTCTCTTATTAAACGAGGTCACGATGTAGAAAACTTTAAAACTTGTGTAGAAAAACTAAAAAGGCGAAACATTCGTGTTGTTGCTCATATTATTAATGGTCTTCCTTACGAAACCAAGGAAGATATGCTAAACACAGCAAAGTTTTTAAACGATTTAAAAGTCGACGGTGTAAAAATTCATATGCTTTCTATTTTAAAAGGAACTGAACTTGCTCGTATGTATGAAGAAAAACCATTTTCCATTCTTACTAAAGAGGAATATATTGATATCGTAATTGAACAGCTTGAACATTTAGACGAAAAGATTGTCATTCATCGTATTACCGGGGACCCAAAAGTAGAAGATTTAATTACCCCGACTTGGCTTGTTAAAAAATTTTGTGTTCTAAATGATATTGATAAAGAAATGGTTAAACGTAATGTTTATCAAGGAGATAAAGTTAGCAATCATTCAGAATAATTTTTTCAATGCGAAACCCTTTTAAATCTGCAGAGAGTCCAAGCTCTTCATTTTTACTTTTTATATAATTTACATTTTGTTTAATAAATTCTTGAATATCGTGTTCTATAGAATTTAGGGATATTGATTTACATAAATCTTGACTACAAACTTGACTTACTTTTCCTAGTAAGTCATTTTCTTTTATATAGGTAAGTAAATCTTTAGAATTTAAATTATCTAAAGTTAAATTTTTTGTACAATTTTTTATTTCAAAAGCTTTATAAGTATTGATAGCTAAACAAAGTAAAAAAAGCGTAGCTACTATTTTTTTCATCCTACCTCACCTATTCGTAGTATGAGCAAATGCCTAAAAAAAAGATTTACCAATTTTTAGTAAATCTATATTAAAGAAAAAATTTTACTCTATATAAAGAACATCAATATCAACGGCACCCTTTATACCATCCACTTTTCCGTCGTTACAATGTTGCCATAACCTATATGTTCCTTGATAAGTTGTTTTATCCACATAATGAGCAAGCCAAGTTTCATATTTAGAAGGCATCCATAATCTTTCTAAATAATTTTTACTACTATAAAGTAATCCTTCATAACCAGCCGCATGAATCGTATCTAAAAAAGTATCAGCCATCGAAGTAAGTCCAAAGAAACTTAAATGATAGTCATTAAACGTACTCCAGTTTTCCCAATCATACGCAATTGGCAAAGTTACTTTATAGTCTTTAATTTGCTCTAAAACCCAATTAGCCTCTTCTTTGGCTTTTTCACTAGAACTTGCATAAGAATAAAAATAAATTCCTACATCCATATTTCGTTTATTTGCTTCCGTAATATTATAAACAAAGTTATTGTCTACAAAATATTCTTTATCGCGTCCTCTTGTTCCTCCAACACGAATGATGACAAATTCCACTCCTGCGTTTTGTAAAGCATCAAAATCAATTTCACCTTGCCAACTTGATACATCAATACCAATACGGGTGTTTTCAGTTTTATACTTTTCTACAACGCTTGAAAATTCTGTATACGTTGGTGTTGTATTTGTACTTACATTTTTTCTTGGTTCAATCACATTTAATTTAAAAGCTTGTTCTGTTTTATTTCCACTTGCATCTTCTGCAATAAAGGTTAAGGGATAAACACCAACTTTATCTATATCATATTCTCCATCGACATAGCAATTTGGACTACTATCTAAATCATCTCCACATAGTATTTGGCTATAATTAAAAGCGTTTCCCTTCGTAATCGTATAACTACTACCTAACCATACAATAGGTTTTGTTACATCAACAATTTCCACTTGAAATGTATAAAAAACTTTAATATTATCATCATTTCGAAATTTAAAAGTAATATCCTTCTTCCCTAATGAACTTGAATCAATGATATAATCTTCCAAAATGGTACCATTTATACTAGTAATAAAGTCACTTACTTTTCTTTCTTCTTTAAATGGAATTGTTAAATCATCTACTAAAGTAATTTCAATTTTTGCTGTTTTAATTCGAATATAATTTACTAAAGTAAATATTCCAAGAACAATTAAACAAGTTAGTATAACCATACTAACGACAAATAAAATTCTTTTGGTTTTTCGTTTCATTTCTTACCTCTTAATTTTCAAAAAAAGCTTTAAAAAGTTCTTCTTCATCTTTTAATATTTCATCTGTAAGATCCATCATAGAAGAGGTTTGTTTAGCACTAGTTCCTTCAGTGATGCGCTTGGCACTACCATCTTCTACATAAATAAAGTTTGGAGCAAATATTCTTTTTTCTCCTACTTTTACAGTTTTTCCTTTACTATCTGTTAAAGTGTATTCTCCTAAAACTGCATCAAAATAGGTTAACAAAGTTTTATATTCTTCTGTTCCTTCATATACTAACTCTTTTTTACCATTATCATTTAATTTATAGGTATCTCTTAAAATTTCTTTATGATCTCCATCCCAAATATTGACATAGTAAATCGTAGAAATACCTTTTTCTTTAGCAACCTCAATAGATTTTTCAATGACACTACGACACCAAGGACAATAAGAAGACCCAAAATAAACATAAAAAGTTTCTTTATTTTCAATTTTTTCAATAATTTCCTTCGGAGTTGCATAAACAAAAGGATTTTCTTCATCTATAGAAAGGGTTCGATGTTCTTTACCTGATGAATTTTGTACTCCGTTTAAACTTTCATACTCTTCTTTAAAACGATTAGTATTTCCCTCTACTTGATTTCCACAACTCGTAAGCCCTAGAATCATGACAAAACATATTAAAATCGATACTATTTTTTTCATTTTTACCTCACCTAATATGATTATATAAAATAATAAGAAAAATTACTAGAAAAAACAAACTACGAATAGCTTGTTATCTTTTTAGTTCTTGTTCATTATTTTCTTTTAAATTTCTTATAAATTCATTTGCTTTATCAAGGCCACTTTCTAAAGCCATTCTAAAATATAAGTATTTCATTTTGTTAAAATATTCTACAGAATCTACATTACTAGGTGGATACAATACAATATTATTTTCTTCAAATTCTTTTACAGTGTCAATAGGTACGGATAAAAAATTGCCTTTTTGAATAGTTGCGCCTGAATCTAAATTGGCATAACTATTAAAATTCATATCCGTTTGCAACCAAAAATAAACATTTCCTTTTGGACTAATACCGATTCCATCAACAATTCGATTGATAATTTCTGATTCTGTACCTTCTCCATATCTAGAAACTATCGTTTTATCTGTGTTTAATTTTTCCGTTAATTTTACATATTCTTTTATAAGAGGATGTAATTCATAAGCCTTTTTTGCTTCTTCTAACTTGTCTATTTCCGTTAAGGAATCATAGTATTCTTTATATGCTCTTTTTATGTCTTCTAAACTATTTTTGTCCATTAAAAAAACCTCCTAGCCATTTATTATACCCAAAAATTTAAATATTTCAATAATTTTTCTTTTACTTTTACTAGCCTACTTTTTCCCCATTTTTTACAGGTTTCTCTGGTGTTAGCAAAACAACTTTATCTCCGTGATAAACTCCTAGCACTAAAACGTCGGAATAAAAATTGGCAATTTGTTTGACAGGAAAATTTACAATCGCCACTACTTGTTTTCCTATTAAATCCTTTAAAGAATAAAGATCCGTTATTTGAGCAGAAGATTTTTTTATGCCAATTGTAGAGCCAAAATCAATTTCCAATTGATAAGCTTTTTTTATTGCTTCTTCAAATACTTTAGCACTTATAATCGTTCCAATACGTATATCCAATTTTAAAAAATCATCAAATGTTACCATATTTCTCTCTTTTCTAAACCAATATTATATTTCTATTTTATTTCTACTCATATTATACAATAAAGAAATTGAATTGGAAAGAAGGAAGAATTTTGGAAAATATCACTTTAGGTCAAATTGCTGCTATCATTACTTTTTTAAGTGTTTTTATAGGTGCTATTACAGCGATTATTACTTTTTCTAAATCTTTTATTTCTAAAATTTTAGTCCCTATAAATGAAAAAATTGATCATTTAGAAAACGTTTCATCGCTTGGAAGAAACAATATTGAATTAGAGCTTATTAAAATTATTCTAGTTAATTTTATTAATGATATTGAACAAGGAATCGAAAAGACCCCTGTTCAAAAAAGAAATGCTTATGAACTATATGACCGTTATGTTTTTTTAGGTGGAAACTCGTACGTTCATGACAAATGGGAAGAATTAATTAGGGAGAAAAAGATATAATGGAAATTAATTATGTACTTGTAGTCGCGATGGTTACGTATATACTTGGAACATTTACCAAAACCTTGTGGCCAAGTTTGCCACATAAATACATTCCTTTACAAAATATATTGATTGGAATTACAAGCGCTCTTATTTGCTATTTTACAAAATTAGAACCAAGCTTAATTGAAGCATTTACACTTTGTTTTTCTGCAACGCTGGGAGCAGGAGGAATGCATGATTTGGTTACATCACTATCTAGCAAGACTACCGAAAAAAAAGAAGAAAATAGTCAAGAATAAATTGATTAATTTTCTTTTTTTATTTTAAAGTTATGGTTATCGCTTCTTGATCTAAATCTGGCAAATTTTTGACATGCCCAATTTTTGTGTAAGAATAGTTGGTAGTAAAGTTTTTGTAAAAAAGAACCAGACAATTTTCTTGATAAAGCATTAAATCTCCTTTTTGTATCGTTTGTATTTTTTCAGGATGATTAGGAAATACTGTATCTAAATAAACATATTTTTCATTTTCATTTAATTCCTGCATTTCGAGAGATATAGGGAGTAATGTTAAAAGTTTAGAAACGGTTTCATTGTTTTCTAAAACAATTTCATAACTTTCATTTTGTAGAACTAAATGCATTTTTTCTTCCTCCTTTTTTTCATAGTCAATCCTTTGGCAACCTGATAGTAAAAATAAACTAAAAACTAATAAAAGTATTTTTTTCATATTCTTACCTCACTTTAATAAATCATTTAGTAATAGTTGCGTACTTTTTGCTAAAACATTGTTTTGTAAAGAAAGAATTCCATAGACAATTTTGGGTGTTTCAGGAATGGTTTTAATAATATACAACTCTTTATTTGCTAATTCTTTTTGAATATATAACTTGGTTACATACCCTATTCCATACCCTATTTTAGTAAAATCAAATTATTTATGCAATAAAATGAAAAATATGAAAGAAGACATTTTAAATCTTAAACTTTGTGATCGTTTAGCAAACGTTTATGACTTAAAAAATGCATCTTTAGATTTTATAGAAAAATATAGTGTTGAAACATTGGTTATTTTAAATTATTTAACTTTTAATCATTTCTTAACATCCACTCAAAGAAAAATTATTGAAGAGATTAATTTAGAAATTAATAAATTAAGAGATACTTTAATTTTAAAAAGAGTAAAAGAAATCCAAGAAGGACAAGTAAAAAAAATAAGTTGTAAATCAAACCTATTTTATTCACTCACTAAATCATAACTAATAGCAATTAATTGTTCTATTTTTTCTAATGCGACACTCCCATCAAGTAGAATAGTAATCCAATGTTCTTTATTCATATGATAAGCTCTTAAAAAACCCGGGCTTTTTCTTAAACTCCCTATCATTTCTGGCAAGCATTTTACATTCAAAATATTTATTTCCTCTTTTCCTTTTAGGCCTAGTGTTTCTTTTGGTACATTCATAATAATGCCAAACCATTTTTTCTTTGTTCTAAAAACCGCATAAAAAGGATATTTCGGCCATAAATATTCTGGCATCACAGCATACGTCTCTTTAATAAATTTTATAACTTTTTCTTTATTCATAATTCTATTACAACACCCATTCTTTAAGTGAATATATTTGGAAATTTTTTATGTGAAGGATTAAGTCTATATTTAACAAAATTACTACAAAATTATGGTTTGCCCATCCTCTGGAATTAATATATTTTTAATCTTTAATTCTTTTAACTTTTCTCTAGTTTCATCCTCTAAATGACTAACAACAAAAATGCAATCAGGATATTTTGTGGATAAATACTGTAAATTATCTATTCCTTGATGTTTACTATTTCCTTCCAACCGTGTGCAGTCACAAAATAAATATTTACATTTTTTTGACATAGCTTCTATATTAGAACATAATGACGAATCTCCCGTAAATCCTACAGATTGATTATCTTTACTAAAAATATATCCATAAGCTGGTTTCATATTTCCGTGATCAACTAATAATTTTTGTATTTCGTAATCATCAATTTTAAAATTTTCCTTAAAATTGTATTTTAAATGAAGCAATTTGTAATATTTTTTAAAAGAGTTCGGAAAAGCTAGATTACCAATTTTATTTATTTTCGTTTTTCCTTCTTTTGAACAATAAAGTGTTACATTTTTATTTTCTGTTTTTGCTTTATTTAATATATAGAATGGCAAATCAAAGTAGTGATCTCCATGAAAATGTGTTAAAAGAATATGATTAATTGAATTTGGATCTATATTTAATCTATACAAATATTTGCAAGCACCATTTGGAAAATCTACCATTATCTTCCCATCAATAAGATAGCAAGCGCTATTGTTTTTAGTCCACATACTCCCCGACCCTATGATTCTAATATTCAAAAAGAACACCTCCGCTATTTCTATATAATTATAGCATAATTTTTTTTATGTTATGGTAAGCAAAAATTATTTTTATAATTTAATATTTAAAAATTTTTAATAAAAAATAGAATCTTAATACCGAATTATTAACTGAAATTTACATTTCTCAACCATATTTATAAAACTAATTTATAGTAATTACTTCAACTTTGCATTATTTGTTTGTTGCTTTATATATTCATCTAATCTTGCATTGTAATTTTCGATTTGTTCACTAAACCTATCTCCACGACATACAAAATTTATCTTAATTTTACTTCCTATACTGTTAACTAAATTTACTCCATCCATATTCATACCATATCCCCCTCGTATAGTATAATATCTTGTACAACCTATATTTTCTGATTCCATAAAATTATCAATTAAATCATTTAATATTTGCCCAGTTAATACATCAATCTGTTGAGTCGTTATTCCTGTATTAATATGTTTTTCAAAATTTCTACTAGGAACACAAATATTAAAAGTTATCATTCGTTCATTATTTATTTTAGCAGAATCAATCTTTATTTCTCCATTTACTTTTTCTACATCCGATAGTATTTGTATAATATATTCACATAATAGAACTGACCTTTCAGGTGCTACTTGTATTGCTTCTTCTTTTTTCATTTTAAACTTCATTTCCTTCACTTTATCAATAAATTTATTACCCCAATTACTATTTTCATCTAACCCAACTTTTTATTTACATCACTATACTTCTTGAAATGATTTGCCTATCATGAATAACATCCTGTGTATGATATATTATAACACATAAGTAGTAAATCTTATATCAATTTAATAATAATTTTATTACCTAAACTTTTATTTTAATCATTTAAAATTTTTGGTAATTAAAAAGATAGTTGAAAAAATTTTTTAACTACCCTTTACTTTTATTTTCCTACAAAAACATTATAAATTTTATTATAGCGATATCCTAATTTTGCATGGGTAGAGTCTTTAACTAAAATACCAAGTTTTTCTAATTTATCAATTAATGTAGATACAGTATTTCTTGAGACCCCTGATTCTTCTTCAATTTCTTTTTTGGTAAATACAATTTGATGAATCATTGCTGGCATTATTCTATAAATTGCATTACTGCTTAATTTTTCTATTAATTTCATATCTTCTTCGTAAATCTTTTGAATTCTATTAATTTTCGCAATATTACTATTACACTGTTCTATTATACATTGAAGAAAAAACTTAATAAACCCTAACATATTACCTTTACGACTTTCATTCAAAAACTTATGATAACTTGGTTTATATAATTCTATTACTTCAGAAATAAATAGTATTGGTTCTTCACCAGTAAGTAAGGCAAGCTGTATGGGTATTAAAGCTCTTCCTAATCTTCCATTTCCATCTCTATATGCATGAATAGTTTCAAATTGTGAATGAGAAATCGC
>CANRPZ010000041.1 GCA_947632625.1 uncultured Bacilli bacterium
ATAACTAAAACCCATACTTACTACTACAATTCCCATAAGTATTAAAATTACATTTCGATATTTCTTTTTCATTCTATCCTACCCTCTCTATTATGTCTTGTATGTCATAATTCAATTATAAAAAATGGCAAATAAAAAGTCAATTAAAAATATGTCATAGATGACATACAAAAGAAATTTGAAATATGACATTATTGTCATAGAGGTGTATTTATGTTAAAAGAATATCGTATAAAAAGAGGATATAGTTTAGAAAAACTAGCCGAGCTTTGTGAAATATCATGGCGTAATCTACAAAGGATTGAAAATGGTAAAGCCAATGTAGCTAAATTTGAAACTATAAAAAAATTAATTAAGATTTTACAAATGGAAGATCAAGATATACTAAAATTAATAAAAAATAACGAAGAAAAAAACTAGATTTGACTAGTTTTTTTAAGATTCTTTTTCATAAGTACAATTAGAACAACTAATTTTGTTTTTCTTTTCTACTAAAGGCCAACTACAATTAGGGCACTTTTCCCCCGTTGGCTTATACCAGGAAGCAAAATCACATTTTGGATAATTTGAACAACCATAGAAATATTTTCCTCTATGTGTTCTTTTTTCAACAATTTTTCCATCACATTTTGGACACTCGCATAACTCGGTAATCACTCGCTCTTCCTTTTTTATATATTTACAAGTTGGATAATTTGAACAAGCTACAAACTTACCAAATTTACCATTTCGTATAACAAGTTCGCTACCACATTCTGGACATACCTCTCCAGTCTTTTCGGCTTCCTTCTTTTCCATTTTATGAAAAGCTTCTTCTACACAAGGTTCAAACTTATCATAAAATTCATGCAAAACTTTAACATTATCTTTTTTATCTTCAGCAATTTCATCCAAATCCGTTTCCATAGCACTTGTATATTCAACATTGACAATATCGCTAAAGAATTCTTGTAATTTATCGGTTGTTTCAATTCCAATCTCGGTTGGTATCATTTTTTTATCTAGTATTGTAACATACCCACGATCTTTAATGGTTGATAAAATTGTAGAATAAGTACTAGGTCTTCCTATTCCTAAATTTTCCATTTCTTTAATTAAACTACTTTCGGTATATCTTGGAAGCGGTTTTGTAAAGTGTTGTTCTTTTGAAATAGCATTAGCAATAATAGCATTACTTTTATAATTTTTAAAATCTGGTAAAAGAACATCCTTTTGCTCTTCATAACTTTCATATACTTTTAAATAACCATCAAAAACTAATACACTACCTGTAGTTTTAAAAGTATAGCCGTTATTTTCAAGAACAACTGCTGTAGTTTTAAATTTAGCATTGGCCATTAAAGAAGATAAAGCACGTATATAAATTAAGTTATAAAGTTTATACTCATCATTTGTTAAATATTTTTTGACACTTTCAGGTGTACGATAGATGCTTGTAGGTCGAATTCCTTCATGAGCATCTTGCATGGTTTTATCTTTTTTTCCTACTTTAACTGCACCAATATATTCCGGTCCATAATTTTTCTTAATATATTCATAAGTTTCTGCAACAAAAGTATTAGAAATACGTTCTGAATCCGTACGCATGTAAGTAATTAAACCAACTGTTTCGCTGCCAATATCAATACCTTCATATAATTTTTGAGCAATTCGCATAGTTTTTGATGGAGCAAAATTAATTTGATTTGCAGCCATTCGTTGCATTGTACTTGTTTTAAAAACAGGTTTTGCACTCTTTTGCGTATCACTTTCTTTAATATCTTCCAATTTAAAAGATTTAGAAAGTTGGTTTAAAATTTCACTTGCTTCTACATCACTTTTAATCTCTACTTTTTTACCATGATATTTTTCTAAATCAGCAGTAAAATCTTTAAAATCAGCGGTAATGGTCCAATATTCTTCTGGAACAAAGGCATTAATTTCACGCTCGCGATCTACAATTAGTTTTAAAGCAACGCTTTGTACTCTTCCAGCACTTTTTCCTCCAGTTTTAGATTGCATTAATTTACTTAAACGAAATCCAATGATACGATCAAGTATTCTTCTAGTTTCTTGACTTTTAACTAAATTTTCATCTATTTTACGAGGATGATTTATACTATCGAGTACGACATCTTTAGTAATTTCATTAAAGACCACTCTACTATAATTATCTTTTATATCTAGAGTATCTTTTAAATGCCAAGATATGGCTTCTCCTTCACGATCGGGATCGGTTGCTAAATAGATGAAGCTAGCATTTTTTACCTCTTTTTTCAAAGTATTAATATCTTTAGCTTTTCCTTTAATTGGAACATAATTCGGTTTAAAATCATGTTCAACATCTACACCTAAACCAAATTTACCACTCGTTGCTAAATCTCTAATATGTCCTTTGCTTGAAACAACTTTATAGTCACTACCTAAATATTTTTCAATTGTTTTACTTTTAGCTGGAGATTCCACAATAACTAATTTTTTCATAAAATTCCTTTCTATTGTTCTTGCATTTCTGTATTAGATTCCTCATTATTTGTTGGATCTGTAGGTTCTACTTGATATTTTTTTAATCCTTCCGTTAAATATTCAAAGTAATTTGACGTAATAGCTAAATTACTCATTTTTATCATATTATTAATTTCTTTATTGTATGCAATAATATCTTCTTTTGCATATTCCTCTTCGCCAAAATAGGTCATTTTACCATTTGTAGCATCATAAGAACCAATGCTTGTTTCCCAAGAGCCATCTGCAAATACGACACGATTTTTGTAAGAGGTACTATAGTTAGGATTAAAAAGATCTTCTCCCATATAAAGTCTAGGATCATAATCTAAATTAAATAGGTTGGCAATGGTTGGAACAATATTCATATATGAGGTATACTCTTGAAAGTTCTTGCCTTCCATTCCACTATTATAAATAACAAAAGGGGTTTTTTCAATATTATTTCTTTCTAAAGCATCGGGTAAGACACTTACAACATCCTTATCGTGTAATCCATATGGGTAGTGATCTCCAAATAATACCAAAACAGTATCTTCTAAAACGCCTTTTTCTTCTAAAAGTTCCAAAAGTCTTGCTAAAGCATGATCGAATTCTACTAATTTAGAAAGATAACGTTTTGTTCCCATAGAATAATTGGTATCTTTAAACATACTTAAATATTTATCACCAAATTCACTTGATTCATAATAAGGTTGATGGGGTGTAACCGTTGTGATCCAAGCCATAAATGGTTTTGTTGTATCAATATGCTCCATAGCTCTTTCCATTAAAAGTACATCACTTGGCCACTCTTCATATTCCCAGTTATAAGGAATTTTTAAATCTTGTACACCATAGTAAGCACCGCTTCCCATATTTTTATGAATTGTAGAGCGATAGTAATAAGCTTCTGTGTAATCATGAAAAGAACTCGTCGTATATCCTGCTTTATTAAACAACCCAAAAATACTTTCATCATATTTATTATGTTGATATTTATTAGCCGTACAAGTTCTATAAATACTAAATAAACTAATCATTCCACTCATTTCATTATTTCCAGTAGCACAAGAGTTTCTTGGAGAATAATTATTGGAAAAACTAAAGCCTTCACTATACAATTTATAGAAGGTTGGAAAGTATTCTGGATTTATAATCATATTTCCAACACTTTCCATCATCATAACAATTACATTCTTGCCTTCAAACATTCCTGTGTATTCGTTTTTATCGGTGATGGTACGATTCATAAAATAACTATTTAATGTTTTATAATTGTTATTCGTTGTTTCACTAGCAAGTTTTTGCCAAGCAGTATCATCAATAATTCGAGAATTATCGGTAATTTCCTCATGATTATTATTTCCATCAAACAAAACAAGTTCTTCATCACTCGATTTAAATAGAGTTGTTTTTACATCTAAAAGACCAAAAACACTTGTTCCAAATTGATTTACACTAATATTTGGATTCTCGGGCTTTTTAAATAAAGCTTTTGTACTTTCAAGTTGTAAGGCATTTTGCATAAAAGATGCCGACAAAGTAAGATTATAAATACCACCAAGTACTACGATTATGACAAGGAATACCTCTGAAACTCTTCGATTGTTTCGTTTTTGAAATTTATTCTTTTCAATGTGAAAAATCTTTTTTTCCAAGAAAATTTTATAAAGGACATAAAAAGCAAAAGGAATTAAAATAGTCCAAAATAAGGGATTAAAGGAAGAAAAATAATCTCCAATATATTCCTTAACCGCTCCAAGTTGACTACTCGTTCCAAGGGAGATATACACACCTAAAAAGTTTTGAAAACCAGCTTGTAAAGTTGTATAAATAGTAATAACAAACAAAACAATTCCACTAAAGACATTGCCTAGTTTTTCCTTCATAAAACTCATTAGAAGGCTTATAAATAAGGAAAGAATATTACAACTGATAAAAATTCTTAAAACCGCCCAGTCAAATACTCTCATTCCTTCTAGAATACGAAATAAAACCTCTATTACAAATAAAGGAACTAAAAAAGAAATATAATTTTTAACAATAACATTATTGAAATACTTTTTCATTTTCTTCCTCACCTTTCTTAATTAAATCACGAACTGGCTTATATGTAAATCGGTAATTGTCAAGTGGGCCATATTTTTTTAAACATTCTAAATGTAATTTAGTTGGATAACCTTTATGTTTATCAAAATGATATTCAGGATGTTTGGTATGTAATTCCATCATCATTCGATCTCTTGTTACTTTAGCAATGACACTTGCTGCTGCAATGGATAAAGATAGAGCATCTCCATGAATAATACTTGTAGAAGGAACATCTAAATCTAATTTCATCGCATCAATTAAAACATGTTCTGGTTTTATTTCTAAATGGTTTAATGCCTCATACATCGCAAGTTTACTAGCTTCATAGATATTTACCTCATCAATTTTTTGGGCTGATATTTCTCCTACTCCGATAGCAAGAGCATCTCTTTTTATTATTTCGTAATACTTTTCTCTTTTTTTCTCACTTAATTGTTTAGAATCAGTAAGCCCTTCACATTTATAATTTTTAGGAAGAATAACAGCAGCAGCAACCACCGGTCCTACGAGTGGGCCACGTCCAACCTCATCTACCCCAGCTATTAAGGTAACATTCTTTTTATAAAGTTCTTGTTCATATTTTAAAAGATTCCCTACTTGTTTTACCACTTTTATTACACCTTCTTTTACCATTTTATCACATTTTTCTTAAATCGCTAGAAAGAATTTATAAGTTTAAAAAACAAATAAGCAATTCCTCACCTATTTGTTTATAAATTTCATTTAATTTTTAAATTATACAAGCTAACTAATTAAATCTAATACTGCTTCTCTATCAACTTTTATAAAATCATAAGATCTACCATTGACATAAAAAACTAATCCTGGATCAAAATAGGCTACTGCACTTATTTGATCATTAGAATCAAACATAACAATTTTATAACTAGATCCTACGCCTGCTACAGTACCTCTATAAAGTTCACCAGCTAAAACCAAATCAAAAAAAGAATGGATAGTATCAATAGAATCAATACTTTTAATCAAATATTGTTCAGGACAATCTTTTAAATCATCAGCAATAGAACAAATATGCAGTTTCGTTACAGTATCTTTAAGTGATTCAATATTAAAAGATAAATATTGAGCTTCTTCCTCTTTCTTTTGATTAATTAAGTCTTTTTCTAACCTAGTACTTACGAAAAGTAATAAGGTCATTCCTAAAATTATAATGAAAAGTTTCTTCATAATGCTAAATTCCTTTTATTAATTTTAGTATTTTGTAATTCCTAGTGATTGTTGAATATTAATAAATTTAGTAAAATTCATTTCATGTGTTTCTTCTGTTGCTCCTTGAACTATTCCAAGAATAGTACCAAGTTTAGATGAGGCGGTAAATACGGCTCCACCACTATCTCCACCTTCCGCTTTTACGTCAGTCATAACTTGATCAGGTAATGCGTAAAGAGTATAATTAGAATGATCAATAACATACATAGTTTTTGAAGAATTTGTAATCTTGCCTAATGTTCCACCAGTTGTTGCACCAGATTTACCAATAATTGTTCCTACTGTATAAGTTTGAGGATATGATCCTGTATTTAAAGCAGTTACCGGATAAGCAGCATATTGCAAATTATTTGATACAGACGTAGATGTTTTAATAAATGCTGCATCAGTGCTATTATTATCTTCATAAACACTTTTTACTAATGTTCCATAGCCATAGTATGTGTCACCTACATTTATTTTTTGAACACAATGTCCTGCTGTTACAAAACCATCTTGATTATTCAATTTTGCTCTAAACCCTAAACTGCATGCTAATTCACTACCATTATAAAGTCCTTGTCCTGGATTTAGTGTATTATAAGAACGTTTGCCACTTTTAAATATAATTAAATCAGAATCTATAACATTACGTTTAAATTTTTCTTGTTCTAGTTGAGAATTATTTTCTAATTCAACAACTACTTTATTAGAATATACATCAACAGAATTAGCAACAATACTAATATCCGTATTTTTGTGATTTTTAAAATATTCAATTATATAATTATCTATTTCTTTTAATGTATTATACGAATTATCTACATATTCAACTATAATATTATTGTCAATTGAAAGAATATCATTATATAACTTATTAGTAGTCAATTTATAATTATTATGATCTTCGTTTTTTACAATTTGTAAAACTAATTCTTGATCATCATTAATATACCTACCTCCATAAAATTCAGGATAAGAATTATATTCCGTACTCTTCAATAATTGTTCAATTTTTTCAGACGTATTTACAGATCTTAAATTTAAATCTAAAACGTTTTGATAATCTGACCCATACTTTTCAGTAAGCTTTGCTTCCCATTTTTTTTCTAAAAAAGCTATAGATTCACTATTAGAATCTAAATTAGTATCATTATTAAAATTAATTAAATTTGTAAATAATAAACTACTTAATGTCATTATAGAAACAATTAAAATAATGACTATTTTATTTTTTTTATTCATTTTAAAAATTCCTTTCTTAAATAATTATTTATTATATTGAAATATCTACACCATTCATTTGATCATAGTAATTTTTTATTGAATTATCAAATGCAAAAACATTTCCATAACCAGATAATGAAATAGTATATTTTTTGCTATTGTTTAAACTAATATTACTTGTTGCATGTTGATAACTTGCATAAATTTTACCACTACCATTAACTTTATAAGTTTGAATTATAGTGATATCA
The DNA here is from genome assembly GCA_947632625.1 of uncultured Bacilli bacterium. Lineage (GTDB taxonomy): Bacteria > Bacillota_I > Bacilli_A > RF39 > UBA660 > MGBC108787. Next base: position 7,245 of record CANRPZ010000041.1, read on the forward strand.
TCAGCATCATTTGGCAATTTAACTGATACTCCATATCCATTGCTAAATGTCATAAGATTATTATAACTTGTTATTCCCTGATTACTTCTAACATATGTAATTGGTTCTTCTACTAAAGTTATATTACCTAGATAAGAACCTATTACATCATAGCTTCTTACTTTGGGCGAAACTAACCAATTAACAGTAATCGACATTAAATAATAATTAGATACAGAAGCTTTGGAAATTTTTAGTGATTTACTTGAAGATGAAAAAGATGTTCCCAGCATTTGAAATGGTATATATTCTTTAGATTCTACATTTGTTGCAATTCCATCTTTAAATAAATAATTATATTCATCAATAGTTAGATTTTTTTGATATCCATCCCAATAAAAGTCAGTTAAAAAATTATACTCTTCTTTAGTCAAGTTTATACCATTTGCGTTAGTATAATATATTTCTAAAGCACTTACGTTCATCCACCTTATTAAAACTACTAGCAATAAAATTAATGTAATACATAATTTTTTCTTCATCTATTTTTTCTCCTTTCTTAACGAGATTTTAGTATATTTTAAAATTAAAAAAAAGAGCTTGTTAAGCTCATTTAACTCATTTTATAAAATCGTATCTAATTCTAACCAAAATTTTTTTATTTTTTCTTCTTGATTATTACAAATTCCTTGTAAACAATTAAATTCATTTTTACTATATGAAAAAGAATAATTATTTTTCGAGTTAGTATATATTATATTTTTAAAAAATAAATCATAATACCAACTTTCATTTTCATCTTTGTTAACAATATTCATAGTTAATGTATTGCTATCTGCAAAAAAAATAACATTTACTAATTGATTATTTTTTAAAGTTTCATAAACATAATTGTTATCTTGAAAATTAAATGTATTTTTAATTTTATCTATTAAATTTTGCGTATCTGTTGTTAAATTCAATTGAGAGTCATTATTACTTTGTTTCTCAATATTTTGTTTTTTATTAAAAATAAAATTATCATTAACATAATCTTCATATAAATCTAATTTTATTTTTTCTACATAATCATTTGCATAAGTAATTTTTATATAAAGATTTTTTAATATATAATCAATATTACTACTATCGATATACTCATTATAACCGTTGTAATCTATAAATGATACATAGTCTCCTTTATTATTTGCAATCATTATCTCTTCATTTTGATTAGTAACATAATATATTGTTAAATCATTGATATTATTAATTGTATTATCTATAACCTCAACTTTAAAATACAATTTATGTTTAGTTTTAACAAAGATACCATCTAAAATTTTTAAATCATTTTTTATGCCATTAATAGTAAAAACTTTTATAGATTTATAAGAATTAATAAAATAATATGTCAAAAATAATAAAAATAATAACATAATTATAAATATTAAAATCATGATTATTTTTTTCCTTTTTATATTTTTGTCATACAATTCCAGTGTTAAAATATTACTAGAATATTTTTCTTCTTTAGCAGTTAATCTTTGACCACACAAAATTTCATTAATAGACACATCAAATATTCTACTTAATATTAATAATGTAGAAGAATCTGGAATAGTAATGCATCTTTCCCATTTACTAATAGCACCTCGATCAATAGGTATTAATTCCGCTAATTCCTCTTGTGTTAAATTTTTTTCTTTTCTTAATTCTAAAATAAATTTTCCTATTTTTTCTTTATCCATAACCATACGTCACCTCTAAACTATAATACTACCCTCGTCCACTCATTTTTTACCATTTTATCACATTTTTCTTAAATCGCTAGAAAGAATTTATAAGAATTTATAAGTTTAAAAAAACAAATAAGCAATTCCTCACCTATTTGTTTATAAATTTCATTTAATTATTTTTTAAATGTTTTTGGAAATTTTTAAAAATAGCTTCATCTTCCAAATCGGTATCTGCAAGTTCTTCTAATATTTTCTTTTGTTTACGATTTAATTTTGATGGGGTAACAACATTTAAAATAACATACATATCCCCTTTTCGTAAAGAATTAGGTACTTTTATTCCTTTTCCTTTTAATTTTAATTTATCTCCTGTATTCGCTCCAGCCTTTATTTCTAAAAAAACATTGTTTTCTAGCGTTGGTATTTCTTTTTTACAACCTAAAGCGGCTTCACTAATCGTAATAGGTACCTCTAAATAAATATCTTCTTCACGTCGTTCAAAGAAATCATGTTTCATTACATTAAATTCAATATAGATATCTCCATTGGCTCCACCATTTCTTCCAGCCTCTCCTTTTCCAGAAATACGTAATTGATATCCAGTATCTACACCCTCTGGAACACTTACAACAATTTCTTTATTTTGTTTAACAAAACCGGTTCCTTTACAATCACTACATATTTTTTCAAAAGTTGTTCCTGACCCATTACATTCTGGACAAGTGGTTTGTGTTTGAAAAATTCCAAACATAGATTTTTGTTCCATTACAACAACACCACGTCCATTACATTTAGAACACTTTTTTTCGTTAAATCCACCTTTACCTTGGCATTTTTCACAAGTTTCATTTAAATCCAAATGAATACTTTTTTTACAACCAAATACAGCTTCTTGAAAGGTTAAATTTAAAGTAATTAAACGATCTTTTCCTTTAGTAGGAGCATTTTTTTTATTTCCTCCTCCAAAGTTAAAGCCAAAATTTGAACCAAAGCCTCCTCCAAAAGAAGAGCCAAATAAATCTTCAAAAATACTACTTAAATCAATATCTTCAGCACTAAATCCACTAAAGCCTGCACTACCATTTTCAAAGGCAGCATGACCAAATTGATCATATTGGCGTCGCTTTTCCGGATCAGAAAGAATCGCATAAGCTTCTCCTATTTCTTTAAATTTGGCTTCAGCATCTGGACTTTTATTTACATCTGGATGGTATTGTTTAGCAAGACGACGAAAAGCTCTTTTTATTTCTTCATCGGAGGCATCTTTACTTACACCTAAAACCTCATAATAATCTTTTTTATTCATAATCTTCACCTCTAATTTTTATATAACGTTTCCAGTTCATTTACTAACTCGGAAAAATAGTGAAATGCCTCTTCAATTGGTTCTTTTTTGGACATATCAACACCAGCAACTTTTAAGGATTCAATTGGATTTTTTGTACAACCCAGACTTAAAAATTTTAGGTAATTCTCTTGGGCATTTTCTTTATGATTTAAAATATCCATAGCAATTTTAATCGCAGCTGCATAGGCAGTTGCATATTGATAAACATAAAAGTTCATATAGAAATGTGGAATTCTTTCCCACTCATATTTTATGTCATCATCAATTGTAATATTTTTACCATAGTATTCTTTGTTTAATTCATAATAAAGACTACATAACTCCTCATGAGTAAGAATACAACCTTCACTATCCTTTTCATGAATTAATTTTTCAAATTCTGCAAACATAGTTTGACGATAAATCGTCGATTTAAAATCTTGGATTAAATCATCAATTAAATATTTCTTTTCTTCTATGGTATTTGATTTTGAAATTAAATATTTACTTAACAAGATTTGATTCACTTGACTTGCTACCTCGGCAACAAAAATAGAATAGGCATAATCTTGAAAAGATTGGTTTTTACAAGCATAATAGTAATGCATAGCATGTCCAAGCTCATGGGCTAAAGTAGAAACGCTATTAAAAGAACCATCAAAACTTAATAAGACGTAAGGATGTACACTATAGCAAGCTGTACAATAAGCC
>CANRPZ010000042.1 GCA_947632625.1 uncultured Bacilli bacterium
AATAACAAAAAAGAAGTAAGAATTAACTTACTTCATATCATGGAAAGTTCCATTTACACAAAATTCCTTACACACTCTTAATAAAATTATTTTTTCGAATTAGTAACCCATTAAATTATTGGTTCCAATGGTGTAAAAAGGTAATTTTTACTTTTGCTCTTTTTATTTATATTTAAACTCTATAATGAAATTAAATTATTGAAAACTATTATCACTTTCATTTGTTATAATAAATAAAAATATGCTATAGCTTTATTGATTTTTAAATATTAGTTTCCTTATATATTTTTCTGAATTTAATCCTAATTCATTTAATTCTTTTGAAATCATTTCAGTTGCTAAATTAGGATCTTTTTCTTGTAATTTTTTTAATAATTCCAAATAATTTTTTTGAACAGCTCTCGTATCAATTAATAATTGAGTTATTTCTTGATGATTTTTAAATTCCTTTCTATATTCTTCAATATATTCACGAGGCACATAAAGTCCATAATTGTTAATTATATTGCAAAGTTCATGAGAAAATGTATCATCTGGATTTTCAGCTACTTGCAATCTATGAAAGTGATAATTGATACTCATTTTTGCTAGTATAATAAAATCCGTTACATCAAGTTGATATTTTGAACAATATTCTTTAACGCTAAAATCATTAACAATATTTTCTAGTTCTTTTTCCCTAAAATCATTATCAGGTATTTCTCCATATTTGTTATGTGTGAAACCAAATGGTTCAATAACTTTTTCTAATTCAATAAAAAGGGGACTATACATTCCTTTATATTTCATTATGGCACCTGTTAAAAACCAGTAAGATAATTTAATAAATCTTTCATTGGTTATATTATGTTTATTAATAAATTTTTTAACCTCGATAATTCTTTCATCATCAGGAACATCTGAACAAGAACAATTTATATCACAAGTCCAATAATTACATAATTGTGTTTTGCCATCACTTATTAATTTTAATCCCCCCAAATAATACCTTAATTGTAAATCTTTATCATCAAGTTTATTTATTTCACTCTTTTTCATTTTTAGCCTTCTTTCTTTAAGTTATTATAACACATTACCTTATTTTTTTATATCACTAAAACGTCATATAATTTTAATAGTTAGAAATTATTACAATCTATTATTAAGTATCAGAAAAATTATTTGCCTTCTGCTTTGAACTTACCAGTAACGTTTTCTATTCGAACTTTTTCGATATACTTGTCAAAAATACTAGGGGTTATTTATTTTGCAAAAACAAAATATTATAGTATAATTAATATTAAGGAGGTATTATTTTATGAAAGAATCAACATTAGAAGAAATAAGAGAAGAATATAATAGAATAAAAACAGAAAAAGAAACCTTACTATCCTATAGAAATGAATTAAAAAAATTAGCGAATGATAAAAACGTAAAAAGATTTTTAGAACTTTCAAAATTAGTAGATCAAGACTATGTAGGACCATCTGAAGAAACGATAATTAGGAATGCTTATAATGGATTTCCTGATGCATTTGGAAATCAAAATAGAAATAGCAATTATATTATGGTTTTTATGGGAAGCTATATTGAAAATGATTCAAATGAACAAAAAGATGATTACGTGACCTATGAAAGGGATCCAGAAACTAGTTATAAATCTTTTATAGATTTAGAAACAGAGGAATGGACTAACATTGATAGAGACAAATGTTTAGAATTTGAAAATGAACATTTAACTTTATATCTTCCTATTTCTGAATATACAGAAAAGGAATATTATCACAAATATATTGAATTACACAAATGGTTTAGAACGCAATTAATACATCGCTCTCAATCTGACGTTATTAAAGAACTACAAGAAAAGTATGAAAAAAAATATAAAAATTTATATCCTTATTTTCAAAAAATTGATACAATAGCCAATTTACCTATTGAAGATTATATAAAAACTCATCCTGCAGATGGATTTATAGAAAATCATTGTTTAGATCAGGAAGAACTTATGAGAGTCAAATTATATAGAAAACAAAAAAGTGGTAAATAATTATACTATTCACATTAGTTAGAAAACTAAACTCTTTTATAGTTCGAGTTTAAAATATCTAAATTTATGATAGAATATAAATTAAATTTGGTATTTTATCAATTTAGAAAGCATTCTTGTATATTGTAAAAGCCAAAATGAATTAAAAATTTATAGGAGAAAATATGAGCATAGATTTTATAGATAAAGAGTTTTGGATTACTGACAAAGAAATATCTAATCATAAACCTTATATTGGATATATTAGTCCTAATGGTAATTTAATAAATTATAATGAACCATTTGGAGAAACTGGTCATGATGGATGGGATAATAGAATTTCTGATACATTTTTAGAATATGTAAGTTATATTATAAAGAATGATGAGTTAGAAGAATATATTGTTAGAGGAATGGGATTTATATTAAATAAAAACACCGAAAAATTTACCGAATTTCTAGAAAGATTAGAAGAAAATCTAAAATATCCTCCAAGGTATGATAATACATATGCTCAATTAAGGTATAAGCTCCTTTTATTTTTTAAAAAGGCTTATACTAATAAAAATTTTTTTGAAGCACTTGGAAGAAAAATAGAAATAATGTCTGAAAAAGAGTTCATGCATCAAAATAGATGGATAGATCCTTACGATTTTACTAAAGAACATTATGTATTGTATTTAAAACAATCCTTAATGCAATATTTTAAAGATATAGTAGTAAGTTATTTAGGATATGATTCTATAGAAACATATCAACCTAATGGTAAATTAATCACTATTCCTCATAATCCAAAAGAATACCCAAGTATTTTTAGATATGCTGATTCCTATTTTTATCGAACGCCAAGAATAATTACAACATCTTATAATAATATAAATGAAAGGTTTTACAATTATTTATTAATGGAATGGTCAATTCATAAAATCCCTAGATATGTATGGAATAACAATCTATTAAAATTTGAACAAGAACCAACTTATATACAATTTTTTCAAAGTCAAAAAGAAGAAATACTAGGAAAAGAAATTAATTCAATTAAGAAATCAGTACTATTAAAAGATAGATATAAATATTTTAGGTAAATAAAAGTTATTTCATTTCTTCCTTTAAAGCATCATATTGTTAGTTATTCTTAAAAATATAAGCTGAATAGAAAACTACTCTCAAAATTCAATTGAAAGTAGTTTTATTTTGCCAATTTAAAAAAGTACTTGTATATTGGTAAAATAATACATATTGGTAAAATAATCGTTTTGTTTAAAAATATTGAAGCATTTGAAAAAATAATAGTAATCTTTTTCTTTATAAAACGATTATTTATGTGTATACTAATAAGTAGAGGTGAATCATGAAATACCAAAAATTTGAATTTGATACTTATACTATTTATACAATTAAAACGGATAAATTTAAAAATTGCCATATGGAAATAACTTTTTATGATAATGCAATAAAAGAGGAATTAGGAATCCGTAATTTTTTAGTTGATATGCTATGTCATTCTTCTAAAAAATATCCAAAAAGAAAAGATTTAGTTATTAAATTAGAAGAATTATACCAATCCTATTTTTATGGTGTTTCAAGTAGAGTAGGTAACATGGTTATGAATAGTTTTATTTATGATTTTGTAAATCCCGAATTTATCAACGATTCAAAATTTTTAGAAAATACTTTAAAATTACCTTTTGAGGTAATTGAAAACCCAAATGTTAATGAAAAAGCGTTTGATGAGAGAACTTTTAAAATAATTCAAAAAAGAATTCTTTCGGATATTGAATCTATTAAAGAAAATCCTACAAATTATGCTTTACGCCGAGCTTTAATAAATATGGATAAAAATTCAATTACCTCTCGAAGCGTTTTAGGTACAAAAGAAGAAATAAAAAAAATAACCAAAGAGAGTCTATATGAATATTATGAAAAATTCATTAAAAAAAGCTTGTGTAACATATATATCATTGGAAATTTAGACATGGAGAAAGTTGTTCAAATCATTAATAAGAATTTTCATAATAATTGCTTAAAAAATCATAAAATTGAACCCTTTGTAGAAAACAAAACAAGAAAAAAAGTAAAGATGGTAAAAGAAAAAGGAAACTTTGGACAAAATAGATTAGTTTTGGGTTTTAATTTAGATAAATTAACGCATGAAGAAATAGCTTACACATTAACCTTCTTTAATGAAATTCTATGTTCTGGAGGCTTAAAAGCAAAAATTTACAAAGCTTTACGTGAGGATAATGAACTATGTTATAGTGTATCTTCTATTAATTCAAAATATGATGGTATGTATTTTATATATGTTGGTCTTGATAAAAAAAATGTACCTCTGGCCATAAAATTAATTAAAAAATGCGTTAAAGAAATGGCCCAAGGAAAAATAACCCAAGAAGAAATGGACTTTGCTAAAAAACAACTCTTAACTTATTTAGATGTCGTAATGGACAATCAAAATAGTTTAATTAATAATTATACTTTTAATACGATTGTCGATAGTCCTTTGCTAGAAGAATTAAAAGAAAGCTTTAAAAAAGTAACCATCAATGATTTGAAAAATTTAGGGAAAAAATTAAAATTAAATTTTATATATGAATTAGAAAGTAAAGGGGAAGAAGAATGAAAGAGATTGAATTAAAAGGTTTAAAAGAAACCATCTATTATGAAAAAGTCTTAAATCAAATGCCTCTTTATATTTGGAAAAACGAAAGAGTGAAAGGTGTCTATAGTTCTTTATGTGTTCGATATGGGTCGATTGATCAAGAATTTAAGTTAAGTGGTAAAAATAAATATTATAAAGTTCCAAGTGGAATAGCGCATTTTATTGAACATTTAAATTTTTATGAACCAGATGGAACAACAGCAACTGACTTTTATTCCAAATATGGGAGTGAAATTAATGCTTTCACTACTTTTGATTATACCTGTTATCACCTCTATACAACAAATGCAATTAAAACAAATTTAAATCATTTACTTGATTTTGTTTTAACTCCTAATTTTAATAAAAAGATGGTAAATAAAGAGAAAAATATTATTATAGAAGAATTAACTATGGATCAAGATTTACCAGATACCAAATTTTATTTTACGCACTATCAAAACTTATTTCATAAATATAAATATAATGAATTTATTACTGGAACAAAAGAGGATGTTTCTTCTACAACCATAGAAGATATTGAATTTGTTTACAATAGTTTTTATCACCCTAAAAATATGTTTATGGTTGTTACCGGAAATGTTGAACCATACGATATTATAAAATTAGTGGAAGATAATTTAAAAGAAAAAAAATTACCTACCTATAAAAATCCTAAAACCAAAAAATATCGTGAAGAAAGTAAAATTGTTAATAGTTATACGGAATTAGAAGGCAATGTGTTAAGTTCTAAAGTTAAAATGTCAGTAAAAACTCCAATCAGTGCTTTTAAAAATATAGACGATGTCGAATTACGTCTTATGACCTCTTTAATTATAAATAGTAATTTTGGACCTACAAGTGATTTAAAAGAGGATTTAATGGAAAAAAATTTAATTAATTACATGAGCGCCAATCGTTCCATTATTGGAGATTATCTTATTATGACGATAACGATAGAGACAAATTATCCAAAAGAGGTAATCAAAGAAATAAAGGAGCAATTAAAAAAATTGGAAATAACAGAAGAAAATTTAAAAAGAAAAATTAATGCTTCTATTGCGAGTATGGTGTTAATGTATGATGATATTATAAACGTCAATAGTTCCATACAAGAAGAAATTTTAAGTTATGGAACGATTATTGATAACTTAAAAGAACATTTAGAAAACATTTCATTAGAAAAAGTAAATAAAGTTATTAAAAAAATTGATGTTAAAAATTTAGCAATAACTGTATTAAATCCCAAAAAGTGAAAATTTAAAAATTCACTTTTTTATTTTTCATTTTCAACTATAAGACCTTTATATAATTTCCAAGCAAGAACTCGTAAAGAGATACGGTTAATAAGATCTTCGGATAAATTTCCTTCATGTACAGCATTTTTAATTTCTGAAAAACTAGCAATTGCATCTGTAGTAATAATTAAATCATTTCCAGCAAGAAGTGCTTTTACTATGCGGTTTTCGATAGAAGAGGTTGCTCCCATATCTAAATCATCCGTGATAATAATGCCACTAAATTCTAAACGATTTCTTAAAATATTATGAACGCTAGGGGAAAGGGATGCTGGATTTATATCGTCAATATTTTTAATGATGGTATGACTAACCATGACAGCCTCAGCTCCTGCTTTAATTCCTGCCTCAAATGGTGGCAAATCGTTATTTAAAATAGCCGTATACTCTCTATTATCAACAGCACTACCAGTATGTGTATCTAAATTATTTCCATAGCCAGGGAAATGTTTTAAAGTATAAGAAACTCCGCTATTTTTACTTGCTTCAATTACCGTCTCGGCATATTTTTTAGTTAATTCCGTATTTTGACCAAAAGATCTTTCATACATATAATCCGTTTCATTCGTTGAAACATCTATAACAGGGGCAAGATTTAAATTTAAACCTAACTCATAAAGCAGTTTACTTTTTTCTTTAGTATCTTTGCTAATAGATTCAAAACCGCCAATCGTATAAAGTTCTTTTGAGGATAAAAATGGCTCTTCTCTTAAATTAGGATTACTACTTATTCGGACTATTTTTCCGCCTTCCTCATCTACGGCAGTTAGTAAAGGAATTTTACTTATCTTTCCTAAATTACGAATCATTTCTTTTACATTTTCTTTGGTTTTATTTTTAAAAGCATTTTCATAAAAGACAAAACCACCAAAGGGATAAGTTTTTAAATTCTCTTCGCTTTCATTCTCTTTATAACGCACTAAAAGCAATTGGCCAATTTTTTCATCAAGAGTTAATTTTTTTAATAATTGGTAAGCTTTATCATAATAATCATGAAACAGTCCATCTTCTAACCATTCCGTTGGGAGTAAATCGTCAATAATTTCAATTTTTTCTACCTCTATATCTTGTAGTTCACTTTCCTTATTAAGTAGTCCACTATAATAAAGGGTTATTTCATCTCCAATGGAACCATTTATTTTATCCGTGAAAAAAGTATAAATACTATTTTTACTATCTTGAATTGTTAATTTATTATTTTCAATTTGCAAAATTTTACCTTCCAAAGAATTGATTTCTATAGTTTGTTTCTTTTGATTCCAATTTCCATATAGAATTCCGATAAATAATAAAAAAAAGATAAATACAAGTAAATTAAGTTTATTTCTCATCTTTTAGCCTCATTTCTATTTTTATTGTATGGTAAAAAGTCCAAAAATAGTCATAAATCTAATTCTTTTATTTTTTCCAATTCTATGATATCATATAAAAAGATAGGGTGACTAGATATGTTTGGAAAAATTAAAAAAATTGAAGATAAAATGGTTGAAATTGAAAACCTTTCGAAAACGATTCAAGCAAGTTTAATTAATTACCATGTTATATTTGAGGAAAAAAGCCAAAATACTATTTCCAAAATTGTTGGAGAAATAATGGGAATGAATGAAGAGGTTATTACAATTCTTTTAATTGGTGAAATTACAGACACTATATTTATTTCAGGAATTGTGAAATACCCGACGATAAATAGTACTTGTCGAATTATTTATAAACAAGAATTAGAATTACTAATTGGTAAGCAAAATTATAAAAATGAAAATACCTTGTTAATTGGAGAAAGCTCTTTATATAATGGCTATCAAGTTACAGCAGAAGTAAATGATTTATTAACCAACCATTTTGCTATAATAGGAAACTCTGGAAGCGGAAAATCCTGTGGTGTAGCTAGTTTAATTCAAAATGTATTTTATTATAATGATAAAGTCCCTAAAAATGTCCATATGGTTATTTTCGATATTTATGGAGAATACCACCCAGCCTTAAGCAAAATAAATTCGATGCCTGAAATTAACGTTAAATACTATACAACACGTACGGATATGGAAGATGTTTCTACAGAAATTGTAAGTATTCCAGCTTATTTTTTAGAGGTAGATGATTTGGCAATTCTTTTAAATGTTAATGATCACACTTTACTACCTATTCTTGAAAAAACCTTACAATTTGTAGCTTTATTTAAAAGTAGTGGAGAGCTAGCCAACCATTTTAAAAATTCTATTATTGCCAAAAGTTTACTAGATACAATTGGTAGTGGAAAATCTTCTACCCAAATCAGCGATCAAATTATTTCTACTTTAAATAAATTTAATACGCCTGAACTTAATTTAGAAAGTCAAATCGTACAACCTGGCTATACAAGAACTTTAAAACAATGCTTAAATATCGATGCCAATGGTAAAATGGGAGCTTTACAATTTGTTATAGAATTTTTAAATAAATTTACATCTATGGAAATTATGGAAACAAATCGTGAGGAATTAGTTTATAATTTAGAGGATATTTATAACGCTTTAGAATTTGCCCTAATGAGTGAAGGAATGTTAAATAATGCAACATTGTATGAAAAAGCCAATGATTTAAGAGTTCGATTAAATGCTATTTTAAATAGTCCTCAAAGAAAATATTTTGAATATGATAAAGAATATATAAGAAAAGAACAATTTGTTAAAAGTATGTTTTTAAATCAAAACAATGAATATGCCCAAATTTTAAATATGAATTTTAATTATGTGGATGAACGCTTTGCCAAAATTTTAACAAAATTATATATGAAATTATTCTTTAATTTTGCAACCTCTTTAAAAAATCGTGCTAGTTTCCCAATACATGTTATTCTAGAAGAAGCGCATCGTTATGTTCAAAATGATAATGATATAAACATTATTGGTTACAATATATTTGATAGAATAACCAAAGAGGGTAGAAAATATGGTATGCTTTTAGGTTTTGTAACGCAAAGACCAAGTGAATTATCGACCACTTGTTTGTCCCAATGTTCTAATTTCTTTATTTTCCGCTTATTTCACCCAGAAGATTTAAATATCGTAATTTCTATGTCTAGTAATTTAACCAACCAAGAAATTGAAAAGTTAAAGACTTTACGACCTGGAACCGCTTTGGTTTTTGGTAGTGCCTTTCAAGTCCCTTTAATGACCAAGTTCTATTTGCCAAATCCATTACCAAAAAGTACCAATGTTGATTTGGAAAAAATCTGGTATGAAGAATAAAAAAAGATTAGCATTTTTGTTGCTAATTTTTTAGTTGCTTATAAATCTCTTCGACATTTTGAATTTTAGAATGGGTAATAGGCACGATATGCATATGATAATGTTTAATTTCTTGAGTGTCTAAATAATTCGTATTTAAACAAAAACCAGAAGCATTTAATTTATTTTTTAAGAGTTCAACAATCTTTTTAGCTACCTGATGGATATGAATAATCATTGCCTCATCAAGTTCGGTAAAATCTGTATAATGTTTTTTAGGAATAATGAGAGTATGGCCATTTTCTTTAGGATGTATATCTAAAAAAGCCAGAACTAAATCATCCTCATATATTTTATAAGCAGGTATTTCTCCTTTAACAATTTTACAAAATAAACAATCCATATAAATCAACTCCATCACTATCATACCATATTTTTTAAACGATGTTCAAAAATTAAAGGAATATCGTCTAGCAGAGCATAAGGATTTTGATTATCGATTGGTGTGTATAAGTTATAAAAAATAATATAGAGACTATCTGGTAACCCTTGTTTTTTTAATGAATAAAGATTTTTATAAAATTCTTCGACACTTAAATTCGTAATATCAAAAGAAAATAATATTTTTAAAATCATTACCATATAACAATAAAGATCCGTATTACGATTAGGAATTGTACAGTAGTAGTTTGCAGGATATTTATGCCTTAAATTTTGTTTAATAAAAGAATACGTTTTAAAAAATTGCAAGTATTTTGTTTCAAATGGTTTATTCATTCCGATTTTACAACTATCCAAATCACATATTTGAATTTTTTTGGTTTCGGGATCAACTAATATATTGCTTTCATGTAAATCACCAATAAAAAAATCATTGAGCTTATGTTCTTCTTTTCGAATATGCTCTAACTTATCTAAAAGTTTTCCAATTTGCTTTAAAAGAATGATGGAATCATTATAGCTTATATTTTCAATACGTAAGTAATCTTTTAAATTCATTTTATAGCCAACATCCATTAAAACTCCTAAAACGTTAAAATATTCCACAACTATTTTTTTAAAAATTAATAATTCTTCAACAGACTCTAAATCCCTTTTTTGTTTTTCAATCTCATAAAGAGTAGTGATTTTATTATCAGAAGGATAGTTAAATTTTTTTAGAATTTCCGTTTTCGAATATTCATATAAAGTAGCTTCATTGGTTTTTTTACCATAATAAAGTGGTAATTCTTCTATATTTTTTTCGGACATTTGTAATCTTTCCATACTAATCTCCCCCTCGTATAATAGTTTTTGTAAGAAATAATTTATGTATTTTTTCTTACAAAAACTATTTTATTTTTTATTCTATTTTAAAGTAAAATAGTTAAACTTTGTTGGATTATTTTACCCTTGTGTTATTATGTTATTGAAATAGGATAACTAGGATCTATTCTGATCTCTCCTGTAACCCATAAGTGGTGTTTACTTTTCAAAGATTGTTTCCCTACTTATTAGTTATTATC
>CANRPZ010000043.1 GCA_947632625.1 uncultured Bacilli bacterium
TATAACACATAACGACACATTACGCAATACATAAATTACAAAAAAACTAGATTTTATCTAGCCTAATTCGATTTTATTTTTCTAAACTGTCAAAGTGGGGAGAAATAGTTCACTTTAATCGTTTTAAAGAATTATATGAACATTATAAAAAGAAAGGTTATTAAGCCTTTTTTTTGTAAACTTTTTTCGATATCTTTTGACAAAAGAAAGTACTTTGTGATACTTTTAAAATAAGAGGGATGTTCAAGTGGAATTGTTTTCTAAAATGACCAATATTTTAAATGAAAATCAAGAGGAATTATTAAAACAAGCGATTGAAAAAGTAAAGCAAGAATTAAAAGATTTGACACCAGAACGAACTTGTAAAATTTATAATAATTATTTATATCAAGAAATTATAAAAAGACATATAAATGCAAAATTAATAAACACTTTAGATTTAAATTGTACTTATGAGCATCAATTTGTATTGCTATCAATTTATAAAAATGGAGAAAGTACCTTTTTTCTCGCTGATTTAACTTTTTCTCAATTTGTGAAAGAAGCAAATATATTTTCAGATTTACTCACAAACGGATATCAAAAAGTAGATGATTTTATGTTTAATCAATATTTAAGTATCGTTTTAAAAAAAGAGTATACATCTTTTCTTTTATTAGAAGATGTTTATTTTGATATGGAGAAGCAGGACTATGGACGAAAAAATTAAACAATTAAAAAAAAGAATTGATGAAAGTAATTTTTTAGTTTTTTTTGGTGGAGCAGGTGTATCTACAGAATCTGGAATACCTGATTTTCGTAGTAAGAATGGCTTATATAATCAAAACTATGCCATACCTCCAGAGGAAATTTTAAGCCATACTTTTTTTCTTGAAAATCCTTCCGTATTTTATGACTTTTATAAAACTAAAATGAATTCTTTGGATTTTAAACCAAATTGTATTCATAAAAAGTTAGCAGACCTTGAAAAATCTGGAAAACTTAAAGCGGTGATTACGCAAAACATTGATGGGTTGCATACCAAAGCAGGAAGCCAAAATGTTTTAGAATTACATGGGAGTATTTTAAGAAATTATTGTCTTAATTGTCATAAATTTTATAAAGCTACGGATGTTTTTAATTCAGAAGGAATTCCAAAATGTTCTTGTGGAGGGATTATAAAACCAGATGTTGTTTTATATGAAGAACCATTAGATGAAAAAACGCTTTTAAAAGCAATCGAATATATAGAAAAAGCCGATGTTTTAATTGTTGCAGGGACTAGTTTACGCGTCTATCCTGCTGCAGGATTATTGAACTATTTTAAAGGAAAGTCACTAATTTTAATTAATAAGGAAGAAACACCATTTGATTGTGAAGCGGATTTAGTGATTCATGATTCTTTGGGAAATGTATTTAATTCTTTTTAGGAGGTCAAAATGAGTAAGAAAAAATTAAAAAAAATGGGAATTAGTCTGATCCTTTTTCTATCTTTCATTCTTTTAGAACCTATTATTACAAAAGAACAACAAGAACCTTCATATGCAATAAATGAAATTCCAACCTATAATGGAAAAAACTATGTAATTCTTAATGAGAATAAACCAAATTTTACTACGGAAGATTATAATACCTCTTCCTTTGAGGTCTATAGTGAACTAGATCATTTAAACCGTGCTGGAGTAGCGTTTGCCAATATTGGGATAGATCTAATGCCTACGAAAGAAAGAGAAAGCATTGGAATGATTAAACCTAGTGGTTGGCATACCGTAAAATATGACTTTATTGATGGAAAATATTTATACAATCGCTGTCATTTAATTGGATATCAGTTAACAGGAGAAAATGCCAACCCCAAAAACTTAATCACATGTACAAGACAAATGAATACGGAAGGAATGCTTGATTTTGAAAATCAAGTTGCTTCTTTTATAAAAGAAAGTAAAAAACATGTTTTATATCGTGTAACGCCGATTTATGAAGGTGATGATTTAGTAGCACGTGGGGTAGAAATAGAAGCTTCCTCAACTGAAGATAGGGGAGAGTCTTTATCTTTTCATGTCTTTGTTTATAATGTAGAAGACCAAGTAGAAATTGACTATCATACGGGAGAAAGCCAAGCTTTAAATTAAAACTTTACAGAACAAAATATTTCGTTATAATAAACTTGAAATGGTGGAGAAAACTATGGAAGAATTAGAAAACAGCAAAGAAAGTAGAAAAACTAAAAAAGAATTATTAAGTCCAGCGGGAAATTTTTTATGTTTGTACTGTGCTATCCATAATGGTTGTGATGCGGTATATATAGGAGGTAAAAAATTTGGAGCACGCGCTTATGCCGATAATTTTAGTGAAGAAGAAATAGTAAAATCTATTTTATATTGTCATTTGTATGGCGTAAAACTTTATGTAACTATTAATACAATGATTTATGAATCAGAAATGGAAGAGTGTATAAACTACATTCGTTTTTTACATCAAAATCATGTGGATGCCGTTATTTTAGAAGATTTAGGACTTATCACCAGGGTAAGAAAACAATTCCCTAATTTAGAAATTCATGCATCAACTCAAATGCATACCCATAATCAAGAACAATTAAAAGTATTAGAAAGTTTGAAAATCAAAAGAGTGGTTTTAGCAAGAGAACTTTCTTTAGAAGAAATAAAGAACTTTCAAACCAAAATGGAAATAGAAGCCTTTATTCATGGAGCCTTATGCATTTCCTATTCAGGGCAATGTCTTTTTAGTAGCTTACTTTTAGATAGGAGTGGCAATCGTGGTTCTTGCGCCCAAATTTGTCGTCTGCCATTTAAATTAGTTAAAAATCAAAAAGAAATTCCTTTGAAAGACGAGTATTTATTAAGTACTAAAGAATTATCCACTTTAGATAATTTTGAAGAAATTATGAAATCAAATATCTATTCTTTAAAAATTGAAGGTCGAATGAAAAGTCCTTCTTATGTTGCTTATACAACAAGACTTTATCGCATCCTGATGGATAAATATGAAAGAAATGAACCCCTTATTTTAAAGGAAGAAGAAAAAAAGCAATTAAAAGTGTTATACAATCGAGAATTTACCAAAGGACATTTATTTAACGCGAAAAACGAAGAATTAATGAACGGCAAAAAACCAAACCATCAAGGGATAATTTTAGGAAAAGTATTAGAAATTACGAAAGGAAAAATAAAAATTTTATTAGAAGAAGATTTGCACCAAAATGATGGCATTCGTTTTTTTAAAGCGGACAAAGGCTTTTTTGTAAATTTTTTATACAATGAAAAAGGGCTTTTAATTAGCAGTGCTAAAAAAGGAGAAAAAATATTAGTTGATAATAAAATAAATTTAAAAATAAAAGATCGTGTCTTAAAAACTGTAGATTCTGTTTTTGAACAAGATTTACAAAAACCCAAAGAGAAAACAATTCCTATTATTGGTAAAGTAAGGGCTCATTTAAATCAACCATTAAAAATAACTTTTTTAGATAACGAAAACAAAGTAGAAAAAGAAATGTATACGATTAAAGAAGCCAAAAATAGCCCAACCTCTAAAGAAATACTAAAAGAAAAATTATCCGCAACTCATAACAGTCCTTTTCTTTTAACTGATCTAGAGATTGATATGGATGAAAATATATTTATTCCGATGAGTATTTTAAAGGAAATGAAACATGAGCTAATCAATACCTTAATGAAAAAGCGTCAAGAAAAAACCAATAGCTTGTTTGTTGAAAAAGAGTGGAATCCTAAAAAGAAGGAACCCAAAAAAGTCCAAATGAATGAGAAAAAGATTCATGTTTTGGTCCAAAATGAAACTCAACTACAAGCTTGTTTAAAATATCCTGTCTCTTCCATTTATGTTACCAATCCTTTTCTTTATCAAAAATATAAAAAAGACAAAAGAGTTTATTTAAAATTTTTAAATGTGAAAAGTACCTTTAAACCACTAAAACAGGAAAGACTTTTAGTTGGTGATACTGGCTCACTTTTCTATTATGGCAAAACGAATACATGTGTTACGGATTATTTTTTAAATGTTTCTAACCATGATACTTTTAACTATTTAAGTTATTTAAATGCGAAGAGAATAACTTTATCGATTGAAAATAAAAAAGACCAAATTGCTCTTTTGATGAAAGAAATAGAAGAACCTGAAAAAGTTGAACTTTACATTTATGGAAAACCACAAGTAATGCTTATGAAATATTGTCCAATAAATCGCTATTTAAATAAAGAAAAAAATTGCTTTTTATGTAAAGAAAAAGATTTCTATTATTTAAAAGATCGTGAAAATAATCTTTATCGAATGCTATTAAATCCATTGGAAAATCATTTGACACAACTTTTCTATCATAAGAATTTGAATTTTATTTCTGATATTCCTTATTATCAAAACCTGGGAATTTGTAATTTTCGTTTAGAGTTTCTAGAGGAAACAGCCATAGATGTAGAGTCAATATTATGTAAAATATTTGAATGTAAAATTTGAGTAAATAAAAGTAAAAATAGAGTAAAATTATTTATAGTTTTACTTTTTTTTGCTATTCTATAAATAGAATAATAAGGAGTGATTATTGTGAAGGCACCAAAAGTTTTAGAACATATAAAACCTGCACATATTGCATGTACCAAAGAGGATATTGCACCTATTGTTGTCATGCCAGGAGATCCTTTACGTGCTAAATATATTGCAGAAACCTTCTTGAGTGATGCAAAACTTGTAAGTGATACGAGAAATATGTTTGTTTTTACTGGAACCTATAAAGGCGTACGCGTAACAGTAATGGGTTCTGGTATGGGAATGCCTAGTATGAGCATTTATGCTTTCGAATTATTCTATTTCTTTGGCGTAGAAAAAATAATTCGTGTTGGAACTTGTGGAGGATTAATCAAAGAATTAAATGTACCAGATTTAATTATAGTTGATGGTGCTTATAATGAAGGTAATTTTGCTTATTCCTATAATGGAGATCCTACCCATGTTGCTTATCCTAGTAAAACTCTTAATGAAACAATACAACAAACAGCTCACGAACTTAACTTAAAAACGTTTAAGGGAACGGTTATGAGTACGGAACAATTTGGTTTTTATAGTGATAATGAGCATGTACTTGCAAGAGTTCCTAAAAACATTAAAATTATTGCTGAAGAGATGGAAGCATTTGCTTTATTTCATATAGCAGACTCATTTTTAAAACAAGCTTCTTGTATCCTTACCGTAGTTGATAGTAAATTTAGTGAGGTATTCATGAGTCAAGAAGACCGTGAAAAATCACTAAATGAATCAATTACTCTAGCCTTAGAATCAATCATTAAATAAAAGGACCATTTGGTCTTTTTATTTGACAAAATTTTCTCTTGTCTTTTTTCTAAAAGCTGTGATATTATTAGCAAGTGCCGAGGAGAAAAGATATGAAAAACAAAAGATTAATTAAAAACGAAATTATGAATATTTTATTAGATATTTATTATGGTAGTGAAGCAATTTACTGGGATTCTTTACAAGAAAAAGCTTTATTTTTATATAAACATAAAAACCTAGGTCCATTAAATACCGAAAAAGTAGCTATTCAATTATATAAACTTTACGATTTATTTTTAACAAAATCGAAAAAAATACCAAGTCTATTTTATGATGAATATAGTGGTAGTAAAAAATTAAGTGATTTTGTTGGTTTAGGAAAGATTCCTTCTTTTGGAGATATTAAAAACACTTATAAAGAGGTACTAGAAAATATTAACCCTAATTATCTAGAATTTTATTTAAAGAAAAAAATGATTATTTTAGTAAGTTATCTTCGCGACGATGCTTCAGTAGAGGTAAAAATGAAATTTCGAAATAAATTTCGCTATTCTGTAGAATATTATGTTCATAATTGGTATCTTGATGATACTAAAGAAATGTATCGTCTTTATAAAGAAATTTCTTCTTTTTTACAAGAACAAGCAAGAACAAATTATACATTAAAAAAAATAATTAAATAAATTTGGTAAAAAGCCAAATTTTTTCTTGCTCCATTTTCCTATTCTGTTTTATAATTTAGATATGAAAATAAAGAGTTATAAAAAATTAAAAAACAATAGTTATAAAATTACTTTTCTAGATACGGAAGAAACACTTCTTTTATATGATAGTGTTATTTTAAAGTATGATTTGTTATTAAAAAAAGAAATCTCTAAAAAAGAATTAGCTGAAATTTTAGAGGAAAATAAAAAGGTAGCTTGTTACTATGTTGCTTTAAAGTATATTAGTTTTAAAAATCGTACCAAGTTAGAAATTAAAAAATATTTGCAACAACAAAAGTACCCCAATGCCATTATTGATTCTACGATAAAAATGTTAGAAGACCAAAAAATAATTAATGATTCCGAATATTTAGAAATGTATATTCATGATCAGTTTTTACTAACGAAAAATGGCCCTAAAAAAATCAGCTATAAATTAAAAGAGTTAGGATTTCAAGAGGAAGAAATTGAAAAGAATTTAGCAAAATATAGCAGGGAAGAATGGCAAACTCGTTTAGAAATAGCCATAAAAAAGAAAATGAAAACGTATAAAAAAGAAAGTCAATCTAAAATAAAAGATAAAATTCTTTATACCTTTTTAAAAGAAGGGTATAGAAAAGAAGATATAGAAACCATTTTAGAAACTTTATCATTTCCCCAAAATACCGATTTTCTATTAAAAGAGGTAGAGAAACTTTATAAAAAATTAAAAGACAAATACCCAGAAGAACAGCTTTTTTATCAAATAAAAGGAAGACTTTTAAATAAAGGGTTTACTTATGAAGAAATAACAGAAGCTTTAGATGCAATAAAAAAATCATCACTTGGATGAGTTTTAATTTGTAATTGTTTGACTAGCTTGCACTTGAGCTAAAGCATTTTGAATATAAGTTGCATATTGTTTTTGTAACTCACTATCAACAATATCCATACCATATTCTTTACGTAGATCTTGTAAAGCTTTAATCGTAATAGTACTATCATTTGATAATAGTTCAGTACCAAGAGTTTCGCGAATAGAATCTTTTACATCATCTAAACTCGCTTTTTCTTTAGAAGCTTCTCTATAAATAACATGATAGCCAAGTTCTGTTGTAATAATTTCTGTTGAAAATTCACCATCTTTTAATTGGAAAGCCTTGTTAACAAGTTCATCATATGCACTTGATAAAGTACCATTGTTGATATACCCTAAAGAACCACCATCATTTTTAGTAGATTCATCATTAGAATACTCTTTAGCAAGTTCGGTAAAGGTTTCTTTAACATTTTTACTTTCTTTTAATTTTGCAATAATCGTATTAATTTTTTCTTTTGCTTCATTTTCAGCGTTGGTTTTTTCTTCATCTGTTGCATCTTCACTAACATTTGTAGTAACTAAAATGTGATCGACTAACACATCTCCATAAACCTTATCTTCATAATACTTTTTAATTTCCTTTTCGCTAATTTGATTTTTAGCATACTCTTCATACCATAAGTTTTGTAAATAACTTAAGTATACATAACTACGGTAAGCTTCGATGGTTTGATAAGATGTATACGTTTGAATAGCGTTAAGTAAATCATCACCATAATTTTCCTCTAAAGATTTCATAGTAGAATCAGCATATTCATTAGCACTTGTTAAATTATCTTTATATTTGTCTTCTAAAATTTGTTTATCGGTTAAACTAATTAAAGCTTGTAAACCAAAACTATTTTTTAAATCATTATAAAAATCATTTATACTAATGCTATTTCCATTGTTAAATGAAACAACCGCTTGTGATCCATCGCTCAATGTTGGAATGGTTTTTCCACAACCACATACCATAAATGTACATAATCCTAGTAAAATTAATTTTTTCTTCATATCTCTCTTCCTTTCTTTATGACCTTTTAAAAAGGTACAAATTTTCCTCCTAAACATAACCTATTATAGCGAATTTCTAAAAAAAATACAAGAAGAACACTCACCAACTTAATAATTTGCCATACAATATTAATGAAAAGACAAATAAAGGAGGAATGAAATTATGAATAATTGTGGAAATAACGGACTTGGTCCAGCAATCATACTTGTATTATTTATCTTACTTATAATCATTGTAGGGGCTTTCATTTAGTCTTTAATAAATAAGGAGGTGTCCAAAAATGAACTCTTGCTGTAAATCTCAAGGGAATTGTTGCAATAATAATCAAGGAATTAACAGTGCATTTATCATAATTATTCTATTTATATTATTAGCAATAATTTTTAGTGGATTCTATGCATTTTAAAAGGGAGGAACAACCTTCTTTTTTTCTTTTTATTTTTTCTTTAAAATACTTTTTGGATATGGCTTTTTTTCATCCGTTTTGGAAAGCAAATAATCAATACTCGTGTTATAAAAATCAGCTAATTTATTAATTTTATCTAATGGAATAGTATTAATTCCCATTTCATAGCGACTATATTGAGCTTGAGTTATTTTTAATAATTTTGCTATATCTATTTGTTTATAATCTCGGTCTTCTCTTATTTCTTTTAGTCTTTCTATATTCATATTTATCACTGATTTTATTTTATCTTATATACGCAAAACGTATTGACATATATGCGTAATACGTATATAATGAAATAAGTTAGAATATACGTATAGCGTATATTTATAGGGAGAAAAAAATGAAATTACAAAGGTATAAGAAAAATACAAAGCAAAAGAAAATTTTAATTGGATTAATATTATTATTTGTACTAGTACTTGGCGGTATAAAACTATATCGCACTTTTGCATTGTATAAAGAAGAAAAATCCTTTAATGTATTAAAAGGAATAGTACCGGATTTTGTCGGAGGAGATGTAATACTCGCATTTACAGTAAATGATAAAGAAACAAATCACTTATCTTTCCCAAATAAAGGAGAAGGATATAAAGTAGATAAAGTAACTTGTGAGAATGAGGTAGAAGCAGATTGGAATAACAATTCTTGGAGTCTAGAAATAAAGGATAGTAACAAACAAAGAAAAATAAAATGTACAATTAATTTTAACAAGTATCAAGAAAGTATATTAAATGAAGCAGACCCAGTATTAAAAGAAGGATTAGTAGCTGTAAATATTGATAAAGATACAGGTGCAGTAACCAAAGCAGATACAACAAAACCATGGTATAGCTATGAGAATCAAGAATGGGCAAATGCGGTAATACTAACCAATAATAAAACCGCTGATAGTTACCAAGACAATGAACAAATACAAGAAGCAGATATCGAAAGCTATTTTGTATGGATACCAAAATATAAATATCAAATATTCGATATGGGAAATTATACAACGAGAGAAGAAAATAGTAGTTATAAAGATAATGAGCAAGCTATAGAAATTAAGTTTGGTCTAGATGATACAACGGATAATAGTACAGAATGTACAGCACCAGCAAGTGGCGAAAATGGAAGCTGTAGTGAAGGTAAATGGATGACGCATCCAGCGTTTACTGCTTTTGATACAAACGGAATCTGGGTAGGAAAATTTGAAACTGGATATAAAGGAGCAAATAGTATAGCTGATGCTGAACAAGATGGAGATTCCTCTAAAATCATTATAAAACCAAATGAATATAGTTGGAGAAATATCCCTATAGGAACAATGTATCAAAATAGTTTAAGTTATAACGAAAACTTAAATAGTCATATGATGAAGAATACGGAATGGGGAGCAGTAGCCTATTTAACCAATTCTACCTATGGAAGATGTAGTGGAAATGAATGTAGTGAAATACGAATTAATAATAATCAAAGTCGTTTAACAGGATATGCTGCAAAAAATAAACCAACAACTGGTTGGACAAATACCAATGAATCTTGTACAGATCATCCAGATGCTTGTAATGAATATGGAATATCAAAAAAAGGACAAGATGGAGATGTAAACTATCAATATTTTAGCCCAGAAAGTGTGGTGGCAAGTACGACAAATAATTACACCGGAATTTATGATATGAACGGAGGGTCATGGGAATATGTAATGGGCGTGATGATAGATAAAAACGATAACTCAAAAAGCGGATTAAATATAACTGATTTAAAAGACAATAGATATTATGATGCCTATAAAACTGGTGTCGAATACCAGTATACAAGGCGAATATTAGGTGATGCCACTGGTGAGATGGGGCCATTTATACTTGAAAAATATACTGGAACAACAAGTGACTCCCAATTGCTAAACCGAACAATTAGTGGATGGTATCATGATGAAGGCTGGTTTGTTTTGACTGGCAACCTTTGGTTCAAACGTGGTGGTAATTTCACTGACGGATTTGGTAGTGGTATTTTCACTTTCAATCGCGACGCAGGTGAAGCGGGAGCGAACCCTGCTTTTCGTATTACCCTTGCTTTTTAAATTATTGCAAAAAAAGAATAAGTTTTGTATAATGAAATTATCATAGGAGGAAAAAGAATTATGAAGAAAAGAAATAGAATCCTCCCAACCGAAACTAGCTTCGGGG
>CANRPZ010000044.1 GCA_947632625.1 uncultured Bacilli bacterium
GCTGGTATAAGGATGTTGCTATTTATGCTCGCGGTAATACTTTATTTTTACGTGGCGGAAATTCAATGAATGGTACGGGGAGTGGTATTTTTGGATTTATAGGAGATAGTGATATTGCATCTGGGGATCATACTTTCCGTATCACTCTTGCCTTCTAAAATTAAAGGGGATTGCATTTTTAAAATTCATTCTTTATAATAAAAATAAGGAAGGTGTATAAAATGGATAACAGAGCAGAAGAAACATTACAATTAAGTGTAAATATTGACCATAGAATAGGAGCACTAATAGATAAAGTCTTTGTATCTTCATTATCAGCAGAAGAAAAGATGGATTTTATTCGTGAATGGACCATAATACGTGAAGGAATTAAAGATATGAATACGAATCTAATAAAAATGAATATTCAAGAAGAAAAACAAACGGAATATTTAACGGCAAATAATAAAATGAAAGAAAATCTTGTAGCAAATAGCGAATGCTTGTTAAGTGCTTTATCTAAACAAAAAGAAGATACTGAAGAAATCGTTAAAAGCGAAGATAGTTTGCCACCAATTCTTTAGGAAGAATAAAATCTTCCTTTTTTTGTTTGTGTCATTTTAAAGTCACAAAAATAAAATATACTTTTTTTAGAAAGGAAAAAATGTATGGAAATTGTAAGAGTTGAAAATTTATGTAAAACCTATACCAATGGAGAAAATGAGATTAATGCTGTAGATCATCTTTCCTTTAGTGTTGAAAAAGGAGAATTTGTTGCCATTGTTGGAGCAAGTGGTAGTGGAAAATCTACTCTTTTGCATTTACTTGGTGGAGTGGACCGCCCAACAAGTGGAAAAGTCTTTATTGACAACAAAGATATCTACGCTTTAAATGATGATGCTCTAGCCATTTTTAGAAGAAGAGAGATTGGAATTATTTATCAATTTTATAATTTAATTCCAATATTAAATGTTTTAGAAAATATTTTGCTTCCTTGTGATTTAGATCATAAAACGGTTTCTAAAGAAAGAATAAACGAAATTTTAAAAACTTTGAATTTGGAAAATAGGGTAAATCATTTACCAAATGAACTATCAGGAGGTCAACAACAAAAAGTTTCTATAGGAAGAGCTCTCATTAACAATCCCGCCCTTGTTTTAGCTGATGAACCAACAGGAAATTTGGATTCCAAAGCGAGTGATGAAATTGTTTCTCTTTTAAAGATGTCTAATCAAAAATTTAAACAAACGATTATTATGATTACCCATGATTTAGAAATTGCTAAATATGCTGATCGTATTATCACCATCGATGATGGTAAAATTATAAAGGACGAGAAAAACGCATGAATGTATTAAAAAGATTAACAAAGAGAAACTTAACACTTAATAAAAAAAGAACCATTATGACCGGTATTGGGATCGTTTTATCAACCGCTCTCATTATTTGTGTTGCAGGAATGGTAACAAGTTTTCAAGGTACTATTATAGAAAGTACTAAAAAAAGTGAAGGAAATTATCACGCCGAAATTAAAAATATGAATAGAGTAGATGCCCTAGCCCTTTTAGAAAACCGCAATATTTTAGACTATTATCTTACTAGTGAAATTGGGTATGCTAAAATTCCTTCCATTAATCAATCAAAGCCTTATCTCTATATAATGGGGTATGATGAAAAAGCCCTTCATAATTTAGGAATCTCTGTAGTGGAGGGTAGATACCCTGAAAATGATGAGGAACTTATTATGAGCAATCATGTTTTAGATAATGGAGGGATTTCTTATCATTTAGGAGATACCATTACTCTAGAGGTTGGCGAAAGACAAAGCTTTGATGGTATAACGCTTCATCAAAATAACCCATATCAAGATGAGGAAAAGGATGCTTCCCATAATGAAAAAATCATCAATTTAGAAAAGAAAACCTATACGATTGTGGGATTTATGGAACGTCTTTCTTATACGCATGAAAGTTATAGTGCTCCTGGTTATACGGCTATTACCTACCAAGAGGGTATGGATAAAAATATAAATGCCTTTTTACTTTATAAAACGCCTAAAAATTACTTACAATACACTAAAGAAATTGCAAATAATAAGTATGATTACGATTACAATCATGACTATTTAAGGTTTTTAGGGGTTACCAAAAGTTCCACTATGAAAGCTCTTTATAATGTAGCGGCCGTTGTAATTGCCATTATTATTCTATCCAGTGTTTTTGTTATTAAAAATAGTTTTGCTATTTCAATTACAGAAAAATATAAAATGTATGGAATGCTTCGTAGTGTGGGAGCAACCAAAAAACAAATTAAGAAAAATGTTTTGTATGAAGGTTTTCTTCTTGGTTTAGTAGCCATTCCTTTAGGAATTCTTGGTGGAATACTTGCTATTGTTATTTTACTAGTGATTTTAAATATTTTATTAAAAGATTTGTTAGGAAATATTAAGTTTGTTTATAGTGTTCCGCTATTTGCTATACTATTATCTATTTTTTTAGGAGGTCTTACTATTTTCTTATCTACAATCTTTACAGCTCGTAAGGCTTCTAAAATTACCGCTATTGAAGCTATTAGAAGCAATAACGATATTAAGATTAAAGGAAAGAAACTAAAAACCCCAAAAATCATCAAAAAATTATTTTCAACAGGTGGTGTTATTGCCTATAAAAATCTTAAACGGAATAAAAAGAAATATCGTACAACGGTTATTTCAATTGTTGTTTCCGTATTTATCTTCATTTCTTTATCCTCTTTTATTACATTTGGCTTTAAAATGTCCAATATTTACTATATGAATTTATCCTATAATATGACGATTTCAGATGGCTTACGTAATGAAAATACCGATATGGAAGAAATCATTGGGCACTTAAAAACAATTAGCGGGATGGAAGAAATAGACCGTTTTAGTTTAATTCGCTCGGACATCATGAGTGTTAATCCCGCAAATCTATCCGATTTTGGCAACAACGTCTATCGTCATTTGGGAATGAACCCCGAAAAAAGTGAAATAAATATCACCGTTTTTGCTTTAGGAGAAGGGGAATACCAACGATATTTAAAAGAACTTGGTTTAAATAATGAAGCAAATCGTCGCAAAGGAATTTTAATTGATGATTGGCAAGAAAATTATGAAAAAAAATTATATTTAGGAAATATGTTCAATCTTAAAAACAATGAAATGTTAACAGGAAAAATTAATGATAATCAAGATTTTCAAATTGAAATCATCCGAAGTGATAAAAGACCAATGGGTTTAGAGAACTATAATGCCATGGATGGTATTTTAATTATAAGTGATGAGGTTATGGATACGTATTTTCATCCAAGAAGCGCATATCTTTATGTCGAAGCAAAAGATGCCGATGCCTTAGAAACAAAACTAAATACTTTTCAAAAAGAAAATCCTGATTTTAAATATTTATCAATCAATAATTTAGAAAAAATGGTCGAAGAAGAAAACACAATCGTTTTAGTAATTTCTATTTTCTTGTATGGTTTTATTACGGTCATTTCTTTAATTGGCATTACCAATATCTTTAATACCATTACAACGAATATGAATTTACGAAGCAAAGAATTTGCAATGCTTAAAAGTATCGGAATGACCAACCAAGAATTTAATCGTATGATTCGTTTAGAAAGTATTTTCTATGGTTTTAAATCATTGATTATTGGAATTCCTTTAGGGATTATTGGTTCTTATTTGATTTACTTAAGTACAAGATCCGGTATTGAGATGCCTTACGATCTTCCAATAAAAGCAATCCTTCTTGCCATTTTATTTGTAAGTTTTATGATTGGAATTATCATGAAATATTCTTTAAGAAAAATTAATAAACAAAATATTATTGAAACAATACGTAATGATAATATATAGAAGAAGCATTTTTTAAAGAAAATGTTTTTTCACTTTGTGATATACTAAAAGTAAAAAAGAGAGGAATTATGAAAACAATCGTATTAATTGAAGATAATGAAGATATTATAAAAGGATTAGATTATCTATTTATGCAAAATGATATGCTTATGTTTAGTGCAAAAACTATCGAAGAAGCCAAGAAAATTCTTACTGTAAAAGAGTATGATTTAATATTACTTGATGTTACTTTACCAGATGAAGATGGTTTTACATTTTATCAAGAGTGGAAAGACAATATTCACGTTCCCGTTATTTTTTTAACAGCAAGAGATTTAGAAGATGATATCGTTCGTGGTTTTGAATTAGGCGCTGTAGATTATATAGTAAAACCTTTTTTAAATCGTGAACTTTTATTTCGTATTTCAAATGCTTTAAAATATAGCAATAAAGAAAAAGAAAGAATTGTTTCATTAGAAGATGTAACCATTTATCTCGATCGAATGAAAGTGGTAAAGCACCAAAAAGAAATCGTACTGACCGCTTTAGAATATAAAATTCTATTTTTACTGGTTGAAAATAGAGGGCGTATTGTTTCAAGAGATACTCTTATGAAATTGATTTGGGAAGAAAACGAACGATTTGTAAACGATAATACCTTAACTGTTTATATAAAAAGAATTCGGGAAAAATTAAATATACATTGTATTAAAACAATTAAAGGATTAGGATATAAAGTGGATGCTTATGAAAAATGAAAAATTAAAATTATTTGGGATAGGAATATTGTTTTGTTTGCTTTTTAGCCTTATTGGTTTTGGCTGCACAAAATATGAGTATGAAAAATATAAGAAAAGTGTAAATTCTTTTCTTTATGAAACCATATCGATAATAAAAGAAAAATATCCAAATATAACGGAAAACGAAATAATGGCTTTATTAAATCAAAAGAAAGCTGCCGATACGATTGAATCCTTTGAAAAATATGGTATCAATGCCAATTCTTCTTTACTTTTATCATTAGAAAACGAATACAAAAGAAATCAAATTCTAATTTTTAGCTTTGCCTGTTTGTTAAGTTTTACTTTCTATATTCTATTTTATCTTTATTTTCATAAAAAAGACAAAAATTTACAAGAACTTACTTATTATTTAGAAGAGATAAACAATCGGAATTATAAATTAGATATTGAACTAAATGGAGAAGATAGCCTTTCTTTGCTTCGTAATGAAATTTATAAAACAACCATTATGCTTCGTGAAGAAAGTGAACAATTAAAAAAAGATAAAGAACTTTTAAAAGATTCAATTGCCGAGATTTCCCATCAATTAAAAACCCCACTTACCTCCATTTTAATTATGTTAGATAATATTTTAGAAAATCCTCATATGAAAGAAGAGACAAAAGAGGACTTTATTCATAATGCACATAAACAAGTAGAAAACATGAACTTTTTAATTGCTGCTCTTTTAAAAATTGCTCGCTTTGATGCAGATGTTATTTTATTTAAAAAGGAAGACATTGAGGTTTCTAAATTAATTTCTAAAGTACTTGAAAATTTAAGTGTTTTAATAGAAGAAAAAGAAATAGAAATGGTAGTAAAATGTCCTAAACAAGCAAAGATAAGAGGAGATTTTCATTGGCAAGTAGAAGCCTTTAGTAATTTAATTAAAAATGCCATAGAGTATTCTAAAAAGAAAGATTCGATTTTAATAGAGGTCTTGGATAATTCTTTATATACAAAAATAAAGATCGAAGATCATGGAAAAGGAATTCCTAAAAAAGATATTGAAAATTTATTTAAACGTTTTTATAAAGGAGAAAATAGCGCTACAAATAGTAGTGGAATAGGCCTATATTTAGCAAAAAAAATTATTGAAAAAGAAAATGGCTTCATTTTTGTACAAAGCGAATTAAAAAAAGGAACGCTTATTACAATTAAGTATTTAAAAACTATAGAGAAATAGCAATAATTTGATTAAACAAAATTTTTTCATGATTTTTTAAAATAATTTTTTTATAAATGGTATCAATACTTAAAATAGTGGATGTCATTTTTTTTATAGAACCATTTTTATAAACTTGTAAAGTGATAGGTTCTTGTTCATAAAAAGCTTCGATTAATTTTTCTTCAATTTCTTCAATTTGTTCTTTAGAAAGAATAGGCTTTTCAATTTTACTTTTTTCATATAGGATACTTTCGACAATTTTTTTACTATTTTCCAAACTATCAAAAGGCATCCATTTTATAATGCCACGATCTTTATTCATGATGTCCTCCTATTTTTTTATTTCTTTCTTTAGCTGTGGAGTCTTCTAGTAAACTAGAAGCTTTTAGTAAACTATTTTTTCCATATTTTTCTTTTACCTCATCAATGGCTTTATTAAAATTTTCTTTCTTAAGAGCGCTTTCATAATCTTCAAATAAATTTAATTGCATTCCCAATTTGTTTTCTAAATCCCCACAACAAATACTTACTTTACGAATTGGCAAGTCTTCATAATAACGATCAAAAAGGAGAAAACAAACATTTTTAATTACATCTTCATCATCGGTAGCGGTTTCTAGTTTTTGATGATGGTAAAAACCCCCTTGAATGACTTTAGAATATCCAATTCCAAGCCCGATTGTTTTTGTAACATAATGATTTGCTCGAAGACGAGTTGCTAAAACGCCTACCATTTCTTCAATAATCAATTTACAATTTTCACCATAGTAGTCTTTAAATAAAACTTGACTATGACTAAAAGATTTATCTTTTTTTTGGTTTTTAAAATCACAAATTCTAGAGGTATCCATTCCATTAGCGTGATTCCATAATTCTAAACCCATAATTCCAAATTTATCCTGTAACTTATTTTTATCGTATAAAGCTAAATCTTTTATACTAAAAATGCCTAAAGCATTCAAACGTTTTTCCATACGTGGTCCAATTCCCCACATTTTAGATAGAGGACAAATCGCCCATAACTTGGTTTTTATATCTTCTTCGGTCCATTTGGCAATACAATTGGGCATGTGTTTGGCTTCTATATCCATAGAAACTTTGGCAAGAAGCATATTAGGTCCAATCCCACAAGTGGCCGTAAGACCGGTTTTTTCTTTAATTGTATTTAATATCGTAAGAGCAAGGTCATAATCACTTTTTTTATAGAACGTTAGGTAATCCGTAACATCTAAAAAACATTCATCGATAGAATAAATATGCAAATCCTCCTCCGCAACAAAATCTAGATAAATACTTACAATTTCTTTTGATTTTTCTAAATATAATTTCATTCTAGGGTTGACAATTTGATATTTAATATTTTTAGGAATTTCATAAAGTCTCGTTCGTCCCTTTATTCCTTTTTCTTTTAAGTAAGGTGTAACGGCAAGTGTAATCGCACCATTTCCTTGACTTTTATTAGCAACTACAAGTGGGGTAGTAAAAGGATCTAAACCTCGATTGATACATTCACAAGAGGCAAAAAAACTTTTTAAGTCAATACATAAATAATGTCTTTGTTTTTCCATAGAACACCTCCGAACAAACGTTTTTCAAATTTATTATAGCAAAGGATAGAAAAAAAAGAAATTGGAAAAATTTAGAAATTAATTTCCAATTAATATTGATACAAACGATAAAGTGAAATAGAAGGAGGGTTTAAAAAACGAACCGGATATTTATAAGTGCCAATTCCATGGCTTACATACATTTTGGTATTTTCATTTTCATAAAAGTCATTTTTATAGGCATCACCAGGTTGATGAAGCAAAGAAATTCCAAAAGGAAAAGAAATAAGCCCACCTAAAGTATGTCCACTAAAGATAAGGTTAGGTTTAAAAGGACTACTTTCTAACTCTTCCCAAAGAATAGGTTCGTGACTAAGCCATATTTTATAGTAAGAGGAAAGATCTTCCGTACTAGCTAGAGCTTCTTGGAAATTGGCTTCGTTTTCTAAAAGAGAGGTTGTTCCAATAAATAAGATAGGTTCAGAATCTTCAAAATAAAGAGCATCATTTTTATTATTTAAAAGTGTAAATTCGGCATTTTCTAAAATATTTATACAGCGCATTTTATCCGTATAATCTTGATCGCCAAGAACAGCATATTTTTTTAAGTTAGCATGAATATCTTTAAGATTCTTTTTTAAGTTTTCTTCATTTTCTTCGTTAATATGAATTTCACTACTAATTAAATCTCCGGTAAATAAAACAATATCGGGATTTAATTCATTTATTTTTTGAACGACTTTTTCAACCATTTTGTCATCCGTACTTTTTCCATAGAAAAGATCTGAAAACTCAACAATCTTTATACCATGAAAAGAATAAGGAATTTGATTATCTATTATGGCATATTCTTTTACTACTAATAAGTGAGGTTCAATAAAATAGAGATAAATTCCCAATAAGAGAATCAAAAAAAGAAGGAAGAAAAGAATTTTTTTATAAGAATGTTTTTTTTCGTTTGTTTCTTCTGTCATTATAAAACTCCTAACCAACTCGTAATTAAAATTAAAAGAACACTGAATGAATTATGTACCATATGTGGAACAATAGAGGTAAAAATATTATCCGTTTCATAGTAAGCTTTAGCAAAGTAAAAGCCTAAAGAACCATAAGGAATAATAAATAAAAATTCTTTTATATGACTTAAAAGATTTACTAGAGTAAATTCATCAAGGGCAGTAAGAACATGCAATCCTCCAAAAATAAAAGCCGAGGTAAGTGCATAAGGAATTTCTTTATGAAAAGCTTTACGTAGTCCAAAACGAAAGACGATTTCTTCTAAAAAAGGTCCAAAGAAAATAATAGTTGGAATTGCATATAAAGGACTAGAAAGTAAAGTATCTCGAGTTACTTGTTCATTCACTGCAATATTGCCCATAAAAGAGGTAATAACTAAATTGGAAAGAATCATAACAATAAATCCATAAGCCCAATAAGATAATCCTTTATTCAAATATTTTTTGGGAGTATGAATAAAATCTTTAAATTGTTTAAATAAGTCCTTACGAATAATCAAAAGTAAAATTAAAAAAGTTAAGATATAGATACCTAAATAGGCTAAATTTGAAATCCAAAAATTAGAACTATGCAAAGGTTTATTTAACATAAGAGCAAACACATTAGGTAAAACTAAAAAATATAAAAGAAATAAAAGAAGACTATAAAGAATTCCTTTAATAAAGTATAAAAAATTTTTCATTATTCTATATACCCTAAAGATTTTAATCTTTCTTTTATTTTCGTACTACTAGCATAACCACTGATTCGATTTAATGTTGTTCCTTCTTCACCATTACGATAAAAAATAGTTGTTGGAGTACCAGAAAAATTTATATATTTATTTAAGATCGTACTTTCTTCATTACTTAAACCTGTAACATTTAGTTGGTAGGCTTCTAGTTGAAGCTCTTTTAATGTACGATTAAATTCCGGTAAGTAATTTTCACAATGCATACAGCCTGTTTGAGTAATAACAACAATAAAAGTTTCTTTATTATTGATTTTTTCTTCTAAATTAGAAGGAGTAATAGAGGTAATATTACTATATTTATTTATACTTTTAAATAAGAGTAGACCTATAATGACTATTCCAATTAAAAGAAGAAAAGCAATTGCTAAAATTATTTTTTTCTTTTTCATTTCTATTCACCATCTAAAATATATCAAAAAAAAAGTATTTAGTAAAGTAAAAGGACCTTAAAAAAAAGGAAATTCCTAATTTACGTTGTATATATAAAGTAGAGGGTATTACCCCAAGAACAGGAGGTGAAAATACATGCTAGATACCGATGAAAGAGTCATTAACTTAAAAAATGATTGGATGTTTAAAGCTTTCATGACCAATTTAAAAAGTAGAAAAGTAGTATCAAGTGTCATAAGTGAAATAACGGGTATTGATAAAGAAGAATTGTTTTACGCAACTTACATAAGTGGAGAAGAGATTTCCAAAAGAAATTCGAATCAAAAGAAGCAAGCCACTGACATGACCATAAGAATTAATGATCATATGCAAGTTATCGTAGAAATGAACCAATATTATCAAAAACATATTCTAATCAAGAATGGTATGTATGCATTAAGTAAAATAGTAGAAACCACCACATCCAATCATCAGTATTCGAATGTCATCTTAATAAACTTTGATAATTATAATTATTATCAAACGAAAGAACCAATCTTAACATTTCGAGTACAAGATAAAGAAGGACATATCGAGTTTGAGAATTATATATCCTATCATATAATACTTGAAAATTGTGAAAATAGTTCCTATAATGTAGGTAAAGAAATAAAGAAGTTTGCCAAGTTACTAAAAGAGAAGAAAACGATAAATGAGCTTCTAGAT
>CANRPZ010000045.1 GCA_947632625.1 uncultured Bacilli bacterium
AAAAAATAAGGGACAAACCCTTATTTTATAATGCTTTAATTAATTTTTGCTCCCCAGTAGATTATCTAGAACCAAAATAGTTCGTTGGAACTATTTTTTTTGTATATTTTTGTCTTATTTTGCCATATTAAAAACAGGAGGAATTAACATGAAAAAGAATATAATACCCATAATAATAATTTTAATTGGTTTTTTATTTGTTAACCCAGTATGGGCTTTAACTTTAGAAAAGGTATCTATATTAAATGCTACAGATTCTTATAAAGGTGGAAATCCAACTATAGAAGGAAATGGAACAGCAAATGTTACTATAACGTATAATACAGCAGATTTGAAAGTCGTTGCGGCTAATAGGGATTTAGGAAGAACTATCGATGCCGCTTGGTTAGGAGTGCAAGTATTTGCTCCAAAAGATTTAGAGATAGCCACTTTACAAAAAGCTACATATAAATCAGGTTCTACAGAAAAATCTTTTTGGAATAATCAAGATACTCCTGTTGCAAATAGAGATTCTAAAGATAAAGAACATTTTATAAATGTCTTTGGTGCTGTAACGGAAGAGCATTTAAAAAATGCCACAATCGCTAATAAAATGCTTAGTTATGTTTGGACATTTGATTGGGATAATAATGGAGAAATTGATCAAACCGTTAAAGTGAAAATTAATCCAACCGGAATAGTATTGCTTGCAAAAGAGGATGATACTATTTTATGGAACTATGATACTTATGAAAAAGTAAGACAAGAAATAACAGAAGATAAAGAAGAACCAGAAAAAGATGATGTTCCTAAAACAAGTGATGTATATCTTTATACGGGTATGATTTTAATTGATTTAATTTGTTTTAGCTACTTAATAAAACAATTACGAAAATAGGTTAATCTCCTATTTTTTTTCATTGAAAAAAGACTATGATTCTAGTATAATGAAAGTAACATAGGAGGATGGGTATGAAGAATAGGAATGAATCAGCTAATCATTTAAATGAATTACAAAAATATAATAAAAATCAAAAACAAAAGAAATTAATTATTGGAGCAATTTTATTTACTATTTTTGTAATTGGTGGTATAGAACTCTATCGTACTTTTGCATTGTATAAAGAAGAAAAAAGTTTTGATTTTATTAATGGGGTTATACCAGACTTTTATCCTATATGTGATTCAAATTTAAATGGGGCAGAACCAGTTATTTCAGGAAATTTAATACCAGTAGTAATTGATGAGAATAGTGTTGTAACTAAAGTCGATCCTACAGATAGTGATTGGTATGATTATTGTGGAAAGAAATGGGCAAATGCCGTAATAACCCAAAATAGTTTTAAAACTTTGGAAGCTTCAAGTAAGGTCTCTGGGGGAAAATTTTATACAGATCATGTAAACTTACAAGGTAGAAATTATTATCTAGATCTATCGATTGGAAACCATAAATTTAATGAAGCAAGTTTAGCAATACGCGTTCAAGTAAAAGATTTAACAAAAACAGATACGAAATATGCTTTAATTTCTAATAAAACGAGTAATAGTGGAATGAGTATTTATTTGGAAAATAGTACGCATAAAATTGCTTTTTCTTTCTATAATGAAAGTACTGGTCAGTTTGAAGAATTAGTAAGCAACGTAATTCCAGAAACAAATAAGTACTATACTATCGTAGGAACGTATGATGGACATGTGATGAATTTATATGTAGAAGGAGAGTTATCTACTAAAACAGTAGAAGGAAAAATAAAAACATCAACCAAAAACTTTTACATCGGTAAAAATCCAGAGGAATCAACTTATTCTGCATATCTTAATGTAAAACAAGCAGGAATTTTTGATCGTGTTATTTCTAGTGAAGAAATCAAAAAAGGGTTTACCGGAGTTATTAAACTTTATGATGGAGCAAGTATTACTAAATTTGTAGATTTTACAAATCGAGAATTAGAAGCGGGAGAGGTTATACCAGAAGGTATAATTGAGAGTTATTTTGTATGGGTGCCGAAATTTAAATATAAATTATTTGATATGGGAAATTCCTATACAGAATCTTCGAAAATAAATGCTCAAAATATGAAAGCAATTCATATAAAATTTGATGCTCAAAATTCTAAAGATAGTGTAGTAGGAGAATGTACAACTCCTGGAGAATCTAAAGAAAGTGGAAATTGTAAAGTAGGGGATTGGATGACACATCCAGCATTTACCTCTTTTGGAGATGTAACTGGATTATGGGTAGGTAAATTTGAAACAGGCTATAACGGAGCAGATAGTTCAAAAACATTTAAAGCTGATACCTCAAATAAAGTTGACGTTGATAAAATTATTATAAAACCAAACGCATTAAGTTGGAGAATGATAAACATAGCAAATGCTTATACAAATAGTTACATGTATCAAAGGGATTTAGATAGTCATATGATGAAAAATACGGAGTGGGGAGCAGTAGCCTATCTAACAAATTCCATTTATGGAAGATGCACAAGAAACGATAATGGTACAGCAAGTTGTGAAGAAATAGCTATTAATAATTATAAGGATACAAATGGTAGTTTTAAAACTGGCTATGCTGCTGTAAATGAACCTACTACAGGTTCTTTAGAAGCGAGTGTTTCTTGTAGTGATCCGCAAGAAGCTTGTAACGAATTTGGAACGGATGCGAATACGACGATACTTTACCAAGATATAGCAAGTGCAAAAGCTAGTACTACGGGGACTTATAGTGGCATCTATGATATGAATGGTGGTGGTCTTGAATATGTTATGGCTGGAATTGAAGATGAAAATCATCAGTTAACCATTTCCGATTCTGGTTTTACAGCAGACATACTACCTATTGAATCTAAATATTATGATTTATATAAAGCGGGAACTAGTGATAATGATTATACAAGGAGAATACTCGGCGATGCTACCGGAGAATTAGGACCATTTGAATATTTTGAATATCCACATTTAATAACAAATGTAAGTAGTTGGTATAAAGATGCAGGGAATTTTATTACTAATACAGAAGATACAGAAGAAAATAAAACATGGTTTAATCGTGGTGGACAAGCCAATGATGGAACAGCTGCTGGCTTATTTTACTTTAGATCTTATATGGGTCGGGAATCAAATGCACGATCTTTCCGTATTGTTTTAGCAGCAAATTAAAAAAAGATTGAAAAAAAATAATAAATTTACTATAATACATTACAAGCGATGAAGAAAGAGTAGTAATAAAATCTTTATTTTAAAGAGAGTTTATGGTGGTGGAAATAAACAAATAAAATTTATGAACTTGCTTTTGGAGCTTAATAGAGTCATCTCCTATATAAGATGAAAAAGATAGCTTATGCTATGAATTAAGGTGGTACCACGGCATTTTCGTCCTTAAGAAAATTCCGTGTTTTCTTTTTTTAGAAAGGAGTTTTTTATACCATATGGATATGAACAGTAAAACTTTTATTCTCTGTTTCTTTTTCGTGTTATTTCTATTTGTATATATAATTGAATATATTTATGATTATCGTAAAATAAAGAAAAAGAAAACGGATAAGATTATGATAATGAGCTATGTTATAAAAAAATTTAATCTTGATAAGAATAAAATTAATTATAAAAAAGAATTAAAATGGATGAGTTTAATTAATGGCTTTATTATTGCAGGAGTAAGTACTGTTGTATCTAGTATTGATACGTATATTATCTTACAATTGGGTATAGGCTTTGTCCTCTTATTTTTACTTATTTATGCATTATATGAACTTTATGGAAGACATTTAAAAAAATTACAATTACAAAGGAGAGATAAAAAATGAATTTTAAAGAAATTGAAAAGAAATGGCAAAAGTATTGGATGGATCATAAAACCTTTGAAACAAAAAATGAAGGAGAAAATCCTTACTATATATTGGTTGAGTTTCCTTACCCATCAGGAAGCGGCTTGCATGTAGGACATGTTCGTAGTTATACAGCAAATGATGCAATGGCAAGAATGATGCGTATGCAAGGGTATAACGTTTTATTTCCAATGGGATGGGATGCTTTTGGAGCTCCTGCAGAACAATACGCTATTAAAAATCATATCCATCCTAAAGAAGCTGTAAAAGAAAATATTAAAACGTTTAAAGGACAAATGCAAGATTTAGGGTATTCTTTTGATTGGTCAAGGGAATTTTCAACAACCGATCCAGAATATTATAAATGGACGCAATGGCAATTCTTACAATTTTTTAAGCATGGTATGGCTTATAAAGATACAATTCCGGTAAATTGGTGTCCAACTTGTAAAAGTGTATTATCTAACGAAGATAGCCAAGGAGGGGTATGTGAACGTTGTGGTACAGCCGTTATTCAAAAAGAAAAATCACAATGGATGCTTCGAATGAGTGATTATTCAGAAAGTTTATTGGAAGGATTAAATAATACCAACTTTGCTGAAAAGGTAAAATTAGGTCAAATTAACTGGATTGGTAAATCTACAGGAGTCGAGGTAGACATCGAAATTGTGGGTGGTGGAAAGTTTTCTATTTTTACTACGTGTATTGAAACAATTTACGGAATTACTTTCTTTGTTTTAGCTCCGGATGGAAAACTTATTCAAGAATTGCTTCCAAGAGTAGAAAATAAGGAAGAGGTTTTAGCTTATATTGAAGAAACAAAGAAAAAATCGAATATGGATCGTACAGAACTTAATAAAGGAAAGACCGGATGTATTTTAAAAGGTCTTGAAGCGATAAATCCTATTAATGGTAAACATGTTCCAAT
Source organism: uncultured Bacilli bacterium (assembly GCA_947632625.1). Lineage (GTDB taxonomy): Bacteria > Bacillota_I > Bacilli_A > RF39 > UBA660 > MGBC108787. The sequence continues at coordinate 4,735 of CANRPZ010000045.1, forward strand.
ATTTTTAGGAGACTTTGTTTTAGGTAGTTATGGAACAGGTGCGGTTATGGCAGTTCCGGCTCACGATGCACGTGACTATGAATATGCTAAAGTACATGATTTAGAGATCATCGAGGTCATTCAAGGTGGAGATATACAAAAACAAGCCTTTGAAAAACATGATTATTTAGGAAAGAACTGCAAACTTATTAATTCTGAAGAGTTTAGTGGCCTTATTGTCGAAGATGCGAAAGAAAAAATTACCGAAAAGTTAGAAAATATGGGTGTTGCAAGACGCGTTAATAACTATAAAATGCGTGATTGGATTTTCTCAAGACAAAGATTCTGGGGAGAACCAATTCCAATGATTCATTGTCCAAAATGTGGTTGGGTTCCAATGAACGAGGAAGATTTGCCATTATTGCTTCCTGATGTTACAGAATATGAACCTACCGATAACGGAGAAAGTCCTCTTGCTAAAATTACGGATTGGGTAAATTGTGAATGTCCAAAATGTGGAGGTCCTGCAAAACGTGAAACCGATACTATGCCTCAATGGGCTGGCTCTAGTTGGTATTTCTTAAGATATATGGATCCGCATAACACGAGTGAATTTGCAAGTATGGAATCTATGAATTATTGGGGAAAAGTCGATTGGTATAACGGAGGAATGGAACATACAGCAAGACATTTGTTATACGCAAGATTCTGGGTACAATTCTTACACAATATTGGATTAGTACCAAAAAGCGAAATGATATGGACGCGCGTAAGTCATGGTATGGTTCTTGGTTCTAATAACGAAAAAATGAGTAAAAGCAAAGGAAACGTTATCAATCCAGATGATATTGTAAAAGAATATGGTGCAGATACTTTACGTGTTTATGAACTTTTTATGGGAGATTATGAACAAGATGCTCCTTGGAGCACGGATTCGTTAAAGGGATGCAAACGCTTTATTGAAAAAGTAATTCGTTTGAAAGATAAAGTAGGAGAAAAAACAGGCTACCAAAAAGAAAATGAATCTTTAATTCATAAAAGTATTAAAAAAGTGGAAAATGATTTAAGAACAATGGGCTATAATACGGCGGTTTCCACTCTTATGATTTTAACAAACAAGCTGGAAGATTGTGCAAGTATTACCAAAGATGAATATCATGTGTTGTTAACCCTTTTAAATCCAATTGCTCCACATATTACAGAGGAATTAAATGAACAAATTGGCTTTGCTCCTATTTGTGAAAGTCCTTGGCCTAGCTACGAAGAAGCAAAAACTATAGATAATGAAAAGGAAATTGCTATTCAAGTAAATGGTAAAGTTCGAGGAACGATTATAATCACAAACGAAGAAGCAGAAGAAAGCATCAAAGAAAAAGCTTTAAATAATGAAAATGTTAAAAAATACATTGAATGTAAAGAAATTGTCAAAGTTATAGTCGTACCAAATAAAATTGTCAATATTGTTGTAAAAGAAAAGAATTAAAGAGTAGTGAAGACTTTCTTTAATTCTTTTTCAGCATTTAAAATATTTTCATTGATAAAATTATCAGTTTGATAAATCGTGTTTGGTAATTTTTTTTCTTTTAACATCATTAAGCTTGTTTTAAAAAACGTATGCATTTCCTTTGGTAAAGGAGTATTTAATAAAAGGTTACAAATTTTTTTATAATCCAAAATACGTATATAATAAGATATATCATATTCAAAAAGAAAGGAATAAAATTCTATATAGGTTTTAATCATATCAGTGTAAAGAGTAGAATAACGTTTTTCTGAATGGCTTACATAATATTTACATTTTGTTGGCTTTCTTTTACTATTTAAAGGTCGAGAGTAATCTAAATCATAAATATAAGCTTTCTTATTATGAATAAAAAAATTATCTCCATGAATATCTCCAATAATTAAATATTGATGAAGAAAAGTAATGGCCTCTAAAATTTGTTTGATATAAAATTCTTTTTCTTGATAAGAAAGTTGACAATTGAAGCATTCAAAAAAGGTTTTAGCATTTTCCTTGTATTCGGTAATATAGCCGCTTTGAAAATCGCTCATCGCTTCAAAACTTAAGGTATCTATTACGGGTAAGACATTAGGATGTTTAGGTAAATCTTTTAAATAGTTTAATTGATCTTTAAAATCTTTATAAAAAAGTTTATAAACATAATTATCTTTTAAAAATAAATTTCCACTCCCATTTGCAATCCCATGATTAATTTTTAACAAAGGACTTTTTAATATCTCTTCATCCGTTAAATAAATCATTTTAAAACCTCCTTTTTAGTAGCATTTATAATAGTTCTTTTTTGTTTTTTTGTCAATTTTCGCAATTTTTTTTGTTATCCTTATCATAAGGAGATGAGTGAAATGAAAGTAAAAGTTTTTGATGAATCCCATGAAAAAGACTTGGAAAAATCAATAAATACTTTTCTTGCATCCACAAATAGTGATATAATGGATATCAAGTATAACGTGGCTATTGCAGTATGCGGAGAAGAACAACTTTATTGTTTTTCGGCTTTAATTGTTTATAGTCCAAAAGAATGAGTGGATAGTATGAAAAAAAGTTCATTTATAGAAGGAACCATTATTGCAACTTTAGCTATTATTATCACGAAAGTTTTAGGAATGGTGTATGTAATTCCTTTTTATAGTATGGTAGGGGAAAAAGGGAGTGCTTTATACGCTTATGCTTACAATATCTATATTATATTTTTGGATATTTCAAGTGCTGGGCTTCCTATCGCTATGAGTAAAATCATTAAAGAATTAAATACTTTAAAATTATATGAAGCAAAACAAAGAGCATATAAAATCGGCAAAAAAATGGTATTTGGTATCTCTGTTGTTATATTTTTATTTTTGTTTTTCTTTGCTCGTGGTATTGCAACGTTAATTTTAGGAGATTTGAGTGGAGGAAATACGATTGAGGATGTTACGTTTGTAATACGTTCTGTTTCTTTTGCAATATTAGTTATTCCTTTTTTAGGGGTATCAAGAGGTTATTTACAAGGACATAATTATTTTAAAGATTCTTCTATTAGTCAAGTTATTGAACAAGTCATTCGTATTATTTTTATTTTGGGAGGAAGCTACATTTCTTTACATTTATTAGGTTTTACTTTAAAAAATACGATTGGTATTGCTGTTTTTGGGGCTTGTGCAGGAGGAATAGCTTCCTTACTTTATATTCTAACTAAAATTAAAAAAAATAAAGAGAATCTAGGTCTAGAAAAAACAAAAGAAAAAGATAAAATTACAAATCAAGAAATTCGTAAAAAAATAATTCTTTATGCAATTCCTTTTATTGTGATAGCTATTGCGGCTTCGATAAATGATTTTTTGGATATGGTTATGATTATGCGTACACTAGAATTTTTAGGAATTGAAACCTCTAAAGTTGAATTTGCAACTACGGCTATTACGACTTGGAGTAATAAAATATGTATGATTGTCAATTCAATTGCGGTAGGTATGACGACAAGTTTAATACCAACGATTGTAGGGGCGTATACTTTAAAAAATTGGGAAGATGTAGAGGATAAACTAAATAAAGCCTTGCAGTTAATTTTACTAATTTGTATTCCAATGTGTGTAGGATTATCTTTACTTTCTAAAAGTGTATGGAGTGTTTTTTATGGCCCAAATGAAGCTGGTACTGTTATTTTTGCTATTCGCGTTTTTGTTTCTTTATTTATTAATCTCTATATGATTACTAATTCCACTTTACAAGGTTTAAATAAATTTAAAACAGTTTATAAAAGTACCATTATTGGTTTTGTTACAAATATGTGCTTAAATGTTCCTTTAATGTTATTATTCTATAAACTTGGTTTTGAACCTTATTTAGGTGCAATCTTTGCAACAGCTATTGGATATACAACTGCCTTTACGATTGCTTTAAAAACTTTAAATAAAGATCATCAACTTAAATATAAATCAACATTGAAAATGCTTGGTAAGATAATCGTCCCAACTCTTACTATGATAGGGGTAGTGGTTCTATTAAAGGCACTTATTCCTTTAAATATAATGAGTAAATTCTCTTGTATTTTGTATATTGGTAGTATTAGTATAGTGGGTGCAATTACTTATTTTGTTGTTGCTTATAAAATGGGAATTTTAAATAAAATATTAGGAAAAGATTTTATAAATAATGTGATAAAAAAACTTACCTTTGGTAAGATAAGTTTAAATTAAAGCATATACATATTGGTGGTGTTGTCAAAATTTTCAGTTGTGACAAGTCCTTTTGATTCTAATTTACTAACACGGGCATCTAAACGATTTATTTGTCTTTCAATTTTAGCCATACGAGATTCAAAATCGTTTAAATAATCATTGTTCATATTTTGATTCATATTAGGATTATAATTCATAGGAACTGGTCCAGAATAAAAGCTTTGACTCGCTTGAGCTCCACTATAATTTGGATAATTCATATTTGGCATATTTGGAGCTCCCATAAAACTTGATGATTGAAAATTTGCTTCATTAAAGAAGGCATTGCGGTCTTTTTTCATAAAACACTTCCTTTGGTTTATTATATGATATTGTTTAGAAAGTAGTGATAAAAGTTGAGGTTAAGAAATGTAAAAAATGCCAAAGAAATTATTTTAAATAATGAAATGGTTATTAAAAATCCAGAAAAGTTCAAGAAAAATTTTAAAAGTATTTTTCATAATTCTAATGAAATTCATATTGAAATTGGTACCGGTAAAGGAAAATTTATTTATGAAATGGCTTTGAAATATCCTTCTATAAATTTTATTGGAATTGAAAAATATGCTAGCATTTTAGTAAGAGCTTTGGAAAAATGTGAAAATCCTTTACCTAATTTGCGTTTTTTGTGTATTGATGCCAAAAATTTAGAAGAAATCTTTGATCATGAAATTTCTTGTATTTATTTAAATTTTTCTGATCCATGGCCTAAAAACCGTCATGCAAAAAGGCGTTTAACGAGTCCATTGTTTTTAGATATTTATGAAAATTTATTTGTAGATACTAAAAAAATTATTCAAAAAACAGATAATTTAATTTTATTTGCAAGTAGTTTGAAAAATTTGAATAATGCCGGTTATAAGTTTGAAGACATTTCTTTAGATTTAGCTAGTACGGATATTGAAAATATTGAAACAGAATATGAACAAAAATTTAAAAAACAAGGAATTAAAATTAACTATTTAAATGCAATTAAAAAATAATTGTATTTTTTTTGTAAATGATTGAAAAGAACATATCTTTTTGATACAATCCTGACTTTGACAGTTTTAAGAAGGCAAAATCTCTCAATCCCTTTGTTTAAAAGGAAAAGAGAGGTTTTTAAATGCTTAAAAAAATGCGTAATGTCATAAGCCTTTTATTTGTTGAAAAATTTTTTTAAAATCTTTATATGT
>CANRPZ010000046.1 GCA_947632625.1 uncultured Bacilli bacterium
ACCATGGAACCCGAAGGAACAGATTTACAGTCTGCCGCGTTTGACCACTTCGCTATCCCTCCAAAAGTGGTGCCGACTGAGGGAATCGAACCCCCAACCTACTGATTACAAGTCAGTTGCGCTACCAATTACGCTAAGTCGGCAAAAAAAATAAAATGGTGGGCGCTATAGGACTCGAACCTATGACCCCCTGCTTGTAAGGCAGGTGCTCTAACCAACTGAGCTAAGCGCCCATGTACTGGACATAATCAACTATAACAAAAATGTTAAATTATGTCAATACATGACTTTAAAAATTTTTTAATTTTTTATAAAATAAACCTCATACCATATCAAGAACATGTAAATATTATAAATTTTACGACCATTGTTCTTACTATTATTATAGTGATCATTTAATAATTGGTTAATAAATTTTTTATCAAAAAATTGATCAACATAAGGTTTTTCAAACATTTCTTTAACCATTTTATAATACTTTTCTTCTCTAATCCATTTTGAAAAAGGAACAGGAAATCCCAACTTTCTTCTCTTTGACCACTCTTCTGGGATTCGTTCATGAGCAATATCTCGGAATAAATATTTTGTTTGTTTTTTTCTAATTAAATATTTTGTTGGAATTTTTTTGGAATAATTAAATAGTACACTATCCAATAAGGGAACACGTAGTTCTAATGAATTTGCCATCGTCATCTTATCGGCCTTTAATAAAATATCTTGGGGAAGCCAAAAATGCATATCAATATACATTTTCTTGGTCACATCATCTTGTTTTTTTACTTTATCATAATAAGGTTTTATAACATCTCCAATTGTTTCTTTATTTCGTAAATTAGCAGCCAAGATTTCGTTTGCTTCTTCTTCTGTAATAAAAGACCCATGACCAATATATCGTTCATAAAAAGGTCTTCCATACCTTTTCAAAGTATTTTGCCCAGGAAAATGAGGCAACGGCGTTACGAAAGAAGAAATTCCTTTTCTTATAAAAAGCGGAACTTTCGTATAAAGACGTAACAAAAATGGCTCATAGTATTCATTATAACCTGCAAACATTTCATCGCTTCCCTCACCCGATAAAACAACTTTTACTTGTTTACTAGCAAGTCCTGATAAAAAATACAAAGGTACCGTAGAAAGATTGGCATGTGGTTCATCGGTATAGTACATAATAGTTGGTAAAATATCGAAAAACTCATCACTTGTAATTTTCTTTTCTTCATTTTTTATTCCTAACCTATCGGATAAATCTTTTGCAAGCATAGTCTCATCAAACCCCGGCAAAAGAAAACCAACAGAAAAGGTTTTATCAGGCCTTGCAACACTTACAACATAAGAAGAATCCACTCCTCCTGATAAATACGAACCTACCTCTACATCACTAGTGATTTGATGATATTTAATAGAATCTTCCAAAATGGCTTTTAATTCTTCCTTATAAGTTTCATAAGGCTTATTCGTTTTAGAATAATCGATATTAAAATACTCTTTTATAGATAATTTACCATTTTTATATTTAAAATAATGACCCGGTTTTAATTTATACACATTTTTAAAGAAAGTTTCTTCATGAACAGAATATTGAAAAATCAAATACATTTTTAAAGCATCCGTATTTACCTCTTTTTTAAAATCAGGATGTTTTAAAAAAGCTTTAATTTCACTAGCAAAGCAAAATTGTTCCTTTGTTTTATAATAATAAAAAGGTTTTATACCAAAATGATCCCTTGCTCCAATTAATTCTTGCCTTTTTTTATCATAAATAACAAATGCAAACATTCCGCGTAAACGTGAAAAAAACTTTTCTTTATATTCCTCATAACCATGAATTAAAACCTCGGTATCCGTTTTTGTTTTAAAAATATGACCCTTTTTAATTAAATCTTCTTTTAAACTTTCATAGTTATAGATCTCCCCATTAAAAACGATTGCCATTGTCTTATCTTCGTTATAAATAGGTTGAGACCCACTTTTAGACAAATCGATAATAGACAATCGACGATGTCCAAGGGCTACAAAAGAATCCACATAGTACCCTTCTGCATCAGGTCCACGATGTTTAATCATATCGGCCATTTCTTTAATAATTTCTTTTTTTTCCTTTTGTTTATGTCGATCTACAAATCCTACAATTCCACACATTTTTTATTTTCCTCATTTCCAATATCCATTTTTGTATTCTTTATAGTAATGAAACCATCTTTTATGTAATAGCAAAAAACGTTTAAAATTCTTATCTACTTTTGCAGACATTGGTTTAACAACATTTTTCCACATTTTTAAAGCTTCTTTTTTAAATTCTTCATTTTTAATATATTTTTTAACAATTCCCTTTGGTACAAAAGAAAGTAAAACTTTATCAGTTAAAAAAGTATACGGTTTTTCTTGATGAAACAAAACATCTTCTGCTAAAACTTGAACAAGGTTCTTGTCTAATAAAGTGACATAATAACTACATCTTCCTTGACGAGCATTAATTTCTAATACTTTAAAACAATTATCTCGAGAATCGTATTTCATATCCACCTCGGCAAAACCAGTATAATGAATCTTTTCCATAAACGAACGTATATCTTCACTCATTTTTAAAATATCGCCCTTTGTTGTATTAAAACCATTAATAAGAACAGCAGCATTGCCAATCATCGATTTTGTATGTTCTTGCAAACCAATTTGAGCAAAGCTTACAAATTCAACCTTACCTTTTGTGTTCACATAAACAACTGCATCAAAAAGATAGGAATCATCCCCAGGAATAAATTCTTGCAAAATTAATTTATCTTTATAGCCACTTTCCTTAATTAAAGCAATTGTCTTTTTTAATTCTTCTTCGGTTTCTATTTTATAAATTTTATTTTTTCCATTAAATTTTATATGATTGTACTCTACTACATTGGCACATTTTAAAATACAAGGATAGTCCATTTTAGGGATTTTGGTATTTTTTTTAACATCGTAATAAAAAGTTTTAGGAAATTTTAAAACGGATTTTTCATACGTTTTATAAAAATTTTCTTTATTGGTTAAACTTTTTATGATTTCAATACTTGGATAATTAAAAACATATTGTTTACTTAATTTTTCTTTATTTTTAGAAATAAACTCAACATAGGTTTCATTAGTACTAATTAAAAGTATCTTTTGATTTTTATGTTGTTGAGCAAATTTTTTTAATGTCTTTAAAAATCCCTCTTCTTTCCATAAATCTTCTTCATAAGAAACATGCAATATATTCGAAAATTTAGTAAAAGCTAAACGATCTTTTCCAATAACATAGGCTTTTTTATGATAAGCTTCATAACAACATCTTGCCATGTAATAGGCATTAGCATCTGTTCCTAAAATGAGTACGATAAAATCCATTTTCTTTCCTCCTAATAGTTTATTTCAATAGTATCATCATTTTCTTTATGTATTCTTGGTACACGATTTGTGATCGTATTTAATACATGATAAGCATTGGTATTTAATGTTCTTGCTACCTCTTTAATACTTATAGTATCTCCAAAAATTTCAACTTTATCTTTTACTTTTACATTTTTATCTACAAGCACCATTAACATATCCATAGAATCCGCAACTATTTTATATTTTTTCTTATGAATTACAACATATTGAAACTCTTTACTTACACCATCTGCATACCCAATAGGAATCGTTGCAATAAAACCATCTTCTTTTACTTTATAACTTGCATTATAACCAACAAATTCATTTTTAGTAACTTTACGAATAGACATAACGGTCGAATAAAGCCCAAAAGCCTCTTTTACATCCAAATCATTTGTAAGGATAGTTTTACTAATATGTTTTCTTTTAAGATAAAGTTGTCTTTTTAATTCTCTTAATTTTCCTTTTAAACCAATAATCCTACGATTTTGACTGAAGCCATATAATACAATTCCCAAACGCACTCCCGTAACAAAAGCTAATTTTTCATGTGTAACAAGTGTTAAGCTTCTATCCAAATGCACTATAGGAATTTCTTTTAAATCAATTCCTTTTGTGAGTTTTAAAAAGGTATTTAGTTGTTGATCATAATACACATCCGCTATTCCACTAGAAGCAAAATGAGAATAAATTCCTTCTAATTCCAACTTATCGTTTTTTAAAATAATTTTTATAGCTTCCTTAACGTCTTTATTTGTTTTAAATCCTAAACGATTCATGCCCGTATCTATTTTTAAATGAATTTTAATTGTAAAAGGTAAATTTATTTTATTTAGTTCTTTTACATATTCTAAACTTTCTACTGTAATAGTAATTTTATTGTTCATGACATCATCCATATACTCTAAATCAATCGGTTCTAAAACTAAAATAGGAATAGTACGACTAAATTTTCGAACCGAAAGAGCCTCATCTAAAGAAGAAACCGCTAAATAGTTAATTCCTCCTTTAATTAAATTACGAACAACGCGAAACCCATGACTATAAGCATTATTTTTTACAACACCTATATAATAGGTATATCCTGAATATTTATTTTTTATTTTTTTAACATTTTCTTCTAACTGATTTCCATCTATAATGGCATAAGTTTTTCTATACATAAAATCACACCTTTTCTCCATTATACCTAAAATGAAATAAAAAAGAAATAAGATTACACACGTTAATTTCTTTTGTCGTATTCTTCTAAAAACGAATGCTTAACGCCATTTTTACGATATCCAAGTATACAATGGGCATTAATATTTTCTAGGCTTTTAAAAATGTTATCATCAATATCTTTTTCTTCTTTTCGTAAAGTATTGATTAGTTTTTTCATTTCCAGGCGTTTGCTAGTTCCATCATCATTAATACTACAACTTTCGGTGAATCGACAAGCGCAATTAATAAAATGTAAGTCATTATAGTTTGCCCAAGATAAAATAGAATTTTCTTTAACTAAATAAAGAGGTCTTATTAATTCTAATCCAGAAAAGTTATCACTGTAAAGTTTAGGCATCATGGTTTTGATCTCTGCACCATAAAACATCGAAAGCAAGGTTGTTTCAATTACATCATCAAAGTGATGTCCTAAAGCAATTTTATTGCAGCCAAGTTCTTTTGCTTTATTGTATAGGTGTCCCCTGCGCATTCTTGCACATAAATAGCAGGGATTTCCTTTTGTTAAAGAACTTACTACGTTAAAGATATCGGTTTCAAACATTTCAATAGGAACATTTAATAATTTAGCATTTTCTAAAATTCGTTTTTTATTTTCTTCATTATAACCAGGATTCATAACAACATAATAAGCATCAAAAGAAATTTTGCCATGCCTTTTTAATTCTTGAATACATTTTGCGAGCAGAAAAGAATCTTTTCCACCACTAATGCATACCATAATTTTATCATGATCTTGAATAAGTTGATAATCCTTTATCGCTTTAATAAATCGACTCCAAATTTCTTTACGATACGTTTTAATAATACTTTTTTCTATCATTTTTATTTTTTCCATAATTTTTACCTTCTTATTTAAAAATGGTTTCATCCAGTAAAGGAATAATATCTATAACGGGTTCTTCATAAGGATGATTTTTTTTAATAGTCGCTAAAATCTTTTTAGCCATGCCAACATCACATAGGATTTCTAATCTTTCTTCTTGCACAAATTCCAATTTATTTTTCTTTCCTAAATAAGGATTCGCTTTTTCATTGGGCATAAATGTACCTGTGCATTTTGTGGAAACACTACAATAGCTATAGTTTCCTATTATTCCTGCTCCAGCTTTAAAAACTGCCTTACGAATTTTGGCAACACTTTCTACAGGTATTGTTACAGCAATCTTAACTTTTGAAAATTGTATTTCCATTTTTCCACCTCTTGTTTATTTTATCATATATTTATTTCTTCTTTCATAAAAAAAGCTTCAGGCATTTTGAAGCTTTGTTTCATTTTCATAAAGTACAACTTTTTTGGCTTTTAAAGATTTTTGCACATCAATTACTCTTTGGTTAGAAGAACCTCTCCAAGCTAACATTGGGTTACGTAGTTCATCTACATATTGACCATCTACTAAAACATCAATATAGTTTAAAACTTTCTTTTCTTTTAAGTCTCGGTCAAATAGAAATCCACTCCAAACCCATAATGTTTTTTTAGGATACTTTTCTTTAAAAGCACGAGCAAGTTTTAAAGTTCCCTCAATATTATTTGGATGCATTGGCTCTCCTCCTAATATAGATAAACCCGCTATATACTCTTTTCCACATAAATCTAGAATATGGGCAATTGTTTCTTCTGTAAATTCACGTCCTTTATTAAAATCATGCGTTTCAGGATTAAAACAATTCTTACAATGAAAAGCGCAGCCTTGCATAAAAATAGATATACGAACCCCTGGTCCATTTGCTATATCCATTTTTCTTATTTTATTATAACGCATAATTATTCCTCATCATCATCATCTTTGTTATCGATATGAATAACTCTTTCTTTAATTTCTTGCGTTCTTCCTTTATTCCAAAAGTTTGTTCCAATATAACCACAAGTACGTCTAGTAACATTCATTTTATCATGATCTCTATTTCCACAATTTGGACAATACCATTCAAGGTTATCATCAATTAAAATCTCTCCTGTATATCCACATTCATGGCAGTAATCAAGTTTCGTATTTAATTCTGCATACATAATATTGTCATAAATAAACTTAATAACCTCAATAACAGCATCCAAATTGTTACTTAAATTTGGTGTTTCAATGTAAGAAATAGCTCCTCCTGGACTTAAGTTTTGGAATTCACTTTCTAATTTTAATTTTGTGAAAGCATCAATTTCTTCAAAGACAGGAACATGATAACTATTGGTAATATAGTCTCGGTCCGTAATGCCTTTAATAACACCAAAACGTTCTCTTAAAGCTTTTGCAAATTTATAAGTTGTAGATTCAATTGGTGTACCATAAACGCTATAGTCGATATCCTCTTCTTCTTTCCATTTTTTACATGCATCATTTAAGTATCTCATAACCTCTAGGCCAAATTCCTTACCTACACCATTATCGGTATGGCTATGTCCAGTCATAAATTTAACACATTCATATAAACCCGCATATCCTAAAGAAATCGTTGAATAACCATGGTGCAACAATTCATGAATAGACTCTCCTTTTTTTAGTCTAGCAAGAGCGCCATATTGCCAAAGAATTGGGGCAACATCACTCGTTGCTTTACTAAGTCTTTTATGACGAATTTGTAAGGCACGATGGCAAAGTTCCAATCTTTCATCAAAAATTTTCCAAAACAAATCCATATCTTTATCACTTGTTAGGGCAATATCAACTAAATTAATCGTAACAACCCCTTGATTGAAACGTCCATAGTATTTTGGTTTACCATTTTCATCGACATACGGAGTTAAGAAGCTTCTACATCCCATACAAGGGTAGCAATTTCCATTACCATTTTTATCAATTTTTAATTGTTTCATAATTTTTTCAGAAATATAATCTGGTACCATACGTTTTGCTGTACATTCTGCTGCAAGTTTTGTTAAATACCAATATTTGCTATCTTCATGAATATTGTCTTCTTCTAGAACGTATAAAAGTTTTGGAAAAGCTGGTGTAATGTAAACACCTTTTTCGTTTTTCATTCCTTCAATTCTTTGTTTTAAAACCTCTTCTATGATCATCGCAAGTTCTTCTTTGTATTCTTCCGTTTCCCCTAAATACATACATACACTTAAAAATGGTGCTTGACCGTTGGTAGTTGTCATAGAATTAATTTGATATTGGAATGTTTGTACACCGTCTTTTATTTCTCTTGCCAAATCTTCTTTTGCATATTTTTCACAATCTTCTTTAGAAAATTTGCGATTTTTATATTTTTCTAAATATTTATTATAACTATCTCTTACAAAAGGTGCTAAATGTGTTAGAGTTATCGTGCAACCTCCATATTGGCTAGAGTTCACCGCTGTAATTAGTTGTGTTGCAATAGTCATAGCCGTTAAAAAGCGATGAGGTTTTTCGATCATTACACCATTAATATTCGTTCCATTTTGTAACATATCTTCTAAATCAATTAAATCACAGTTATGTAAAGCATTTTGAGCAAAATAATCTGCATCATGAAAATGAATAATTCCTTCATCATGAGCACGAACAATATCCTCTGGTAATAAAAATCTTCTTGTAATATCGGTACTTGTAATTCCTGCCAAGTAATCTCTTTGGGTGGTTACAACTTTGGCATTTTTATTCGAATTTTCCGTATTCCAATATTCATTTTCGCCATCAATTAATTCTTTTATAGCTAAATCGGTCGTATTGCTTTTTCTTACTAACTCTCTTGTATAACGATACGTAATATATTTTTTAGCAAGTTCATATTTTCCAATAGACATTAATTTTTTTTCAATAATATCTTGGATGTCTTCCACAAGCATTCTTTTTTTGCCTAATCCTTCAATATATTTAATAATATTTTTAATTTGAGTAGAACTTGCTTTTTCTTCCTCTTCAACCTCATTATTAGCTTTCATAATTGCATTTTCAATTTTTTCGGGACTATAATCGACCATATGGCCGTCTCTTTTAATTATTTTCATTTCTTCTTTTCACTCCTCTACCATAACCAAAGTATAACACCAACCAAAATAAAGTAAATGTTGCACTTGCAACATTTAACATTTTTTTTTATAATTAATTTGTGAGGTGCTTTATGGTAAAACTTTTTGATGGCATAAATCCTAAAAATAGAGAAAAATTAGAAAAAATTTTTGAGACACAAACTTTACATGTCAAAAAAAATTCATCTATTTTAGAATCGATTCATGGCAGTCGTTTAATCGGTTATGTGGTAAATGGATATTTGCAAATGATTAAAAATGATCCCAACGGAACAAAAGCTATTATAGATGAAATTTTAGATGAAGATACTTTTAATCTAACGTTCAATTATAACGAATATGATATTGTTGCAAAAGAGCCTTCTGATATTATATTAATCGATTATCAAAACATTATTAACATTAATGATTTTAATAAAGACTACTACCTACAATTTCTAAAAAATTTATTAGAAATTACAATGACCAAAACTGAAGAAAAAAACGAACGCATTGAAATCCTTACAAAAAAGACAATTCGCAATCGTCTTCTTGAATATTTTACTATTATGTCAAACAAGCATGGTACAAAATTTATCTATCTTCCTTTTAATTATACCGATCTAGCGGATTATTTAGCAATTGATCGTTGTGCTATGTCTCGAGAACTTAAAAATTTAAAAGAAGAAGGTTTTATTGAAATAAAAGGAAAAAGAATCACTTTACTCTATGAAAAATATTCTTCTAGTGATCCTTTAATTAATATATAAAATTTATTTGGTTTTCTATTTATTTCGTTTAAGAGTATACCCGTTATTTTGATATTCTAAAAACATGAAAGAAAAACAAATTGTACATAATTCTTTAAAAGGAAGATAAGCCTTGGGATTTTGCCAAAAATGAATCTTAAATGAATCGCTTTCTTTTTTGATGATTAATTGATTTGCATTTTCTATATATCCAGAAGATTCACTTGCCCATTTAAAGGTTTCATTTTCACAAATAAGACCTTTTTCTTTTATAGTTTTAAAGAGTTGCTCCATTTGATTAAAAAAACGAGCATCCTCTTTTTTTACAACAAATTCATTAGAATCCTGATAATGTGGCATCTCCCAATAAATATTTCCTTCACAATTTAAGATTTAAAAATATTTGTTATTTTCATTGATTATTTCAAAAAATAATTCTCCTGATGTATCATATTTTTTTAAAATTTGTAACATTTTTTACACCTTTTTTCCATAAAGAAACCTTGAATTTTTTAAACTCAAGGTTAAAAAAACAATTTGGTAGCCTGTACGGGTTTCGAACCCGTGAATACCACCTTGAGAGGGTGGCGTGTTAAACCCCTTCACCAACAGG
>CANRPZ010000047.1 GCA_947632625.1 uncultured Bacilli bacterium
AATAGAAATAACAAACCAACGGAGCTACAAAGGTATAAGAAAAATACCAAGCAAAAGAAAATTTTAATTGGAACAATTCTATTATTTATGTTAATTATCGGCGGTATAAAACTATATCGCACTTTTGCATTGTATAAAGAAGAAAAGTCTTTTAATGTGTTAAAAGGAATAGTACCAGATTTTCATACTTATTATAAAGAGAGTATATTAAATGGAGCATACCCTGAATTAAAAGAAGGACTAATACCAGTTACAATAGATGAAGAAGGAACCGTAAGAAAAGCAGATATAGATAAAAAGTGGTACAGCTATGCAGATCAAGAATGGGCAAATGCTATAATCAAACAAAATAGTTATGATGCATTAGATGCTTATGGAAAAGTAAATAGTGCTACCAAAAAGGATGGCTATGTAAATTTAGATGGAGTAGATGACTACATTGATTTAGGATTAGAGAATCATGACTTTGGTAATACAGCTAGTATAGCAATTCGTGTAAGCTTTAATGAATTAAAGAACAATTATCAAAGCCTTTTAGGAAATTGGGAAAGAAGCGGTTTTGGATTACAATTAAATTCAAATAATAAAATTGTCTTTGATGTATATTTAGAAGGAGAAACAAATTATCAAACTATTGTTAGTGATGTAATACCAGAATTAAATGAAACTTATACACTAGTAGGAACATATGATGGAAAAGAAATGAAAATTTATGTTGATGGAAAACTAGTTGGTAATAGAGAAATTACTGGAGAAATACAGCCATCAACAATGTCATTTAATATCGGAGCAAATTCCAATATAAATGGACATTCATATTTTTCCAATATCGATGTATACCAAGCCGCTATCTTTGATCGAGCATTAACCGATGAAGAAATAAAGTCTGATTTTAGTAATGAAATAAAAATACATGATAATAGTGAATTATTAAAGTATGTAGATTTTACTGAAAGAGAAGAGGAAGCAGAAGAAATAATCCCTGAAGATATAATCGAGAGCTATTTTGTATGGATACCAAAGTATCGATACAAAATCTTTGATATGGAAGATTATAATAGTTTAAGTACTACAAAATATGAAGAAAAGTCAAAACCAATAGAAATAAAGTTTGGTTTAACGAATACTATAGACGATGAGGAAGAGTGTATAGCTCCACCTAGTGGAGAAAATGGTACTTGTAGTATA
Source organism: uncultured Bacilli bacterium (assembly GCA_947632625.1). GTDB lineage: Bacteria > Bacillota_I > Bacilli_A > RF39 > UBA660 > MGBC108787. The sequence goes on from CANRPZ010000047.1 coordinate 1,189, forward strand.
AATAAATGGATGACGCATCCAGCCTTCACAGCCTTTGATACCAAAGGCATTTGGGTAGGCAAGTTTGAAACAGGATATAATGGAGCAAATAGTAAAAATGATGCTGAAAAAAATATAGAAGACTCTTCAAAAGTTATTATAAAACCAAATGTATATTCATGGAAAGGTATGTTTGTAAAGAATTCTTATAAAACGTCATTGAGTTACAATAAAGACTTAAATAGTCATATGATGAAGAATACGGAGTGGGGAGCAGTAGCCTATTTAACCAATTCAATCTATGGAAGATGCCCTAATAACAAATGTAGTGAAATTAGAATTAATAATAATTCTGCTCCATGGACTGGATATGCTGCTAAAGAAGAACCAACAATTGGATATACAAACACAAATGAATCTTGTACAGTTCATCCAGATGCTTGCAACGAATACGGAACATCAGAAAAAGGAAATGATGGAACTTATAATTACCAATATTTTAATCCTGAAAGCGTAGTTGCAAGTACTACAGGAAATTATACAGGAATATATGATATGAATGGTGGAGCATGGGAGTATGTAATGGGAGTCATGACAGATGAAAAAGGTGAACCAATTTATCTAAATAGTGAATTAACTAAAACTGATTTAACAGATAAAAAATATTATGATGCTTATAAATACAATACGAATACATATCAATATTCGAATCGAATACTCGGAGATGCAATAGGAGAAATGGGGCCATTTAGAAGGGTAAGTTATACTGGATCTGGTTCCAATGCAATTGCTTATAATGCCAATATTGGTTGGTACAAAGACACATTAAGTATTGTTAGAACAGACCATACATGGGTTGCACGTGGTGGTGGTTATGATAATGGAACTAGTGCTGGAATTTTTTGTACAACCGCTTTCACTGGAAATTGTGATAATGCTAAAATGGCTTTCCGAATCACTCTAGCTTTTTAAAATTAATCACTATTTCCTTTTTTTTGTTATAATAGAAAAAAGGAGTTTTGATTATGACCTTTTCAACAAAATTAAAAGAAGAAATAACAACTTATAATGGTAATCTGATTGAAAAAAGAGCTGAACTGTCTGCTATTCTTCGATACGATGCAAAACTTGAAAAAAACAAAATAACTATAACTTGTGAAAATGCTAAAATTGCCAGACGTATTTATACATATTTAAAAGAAATATTTGGTATTAATATTAAAATTATTGTTCGTAATCAAAAAAGATTTCGTATTAAACAAATTTATATACTAGAAATTAAAGAAAAAACAAAATTTATTTTAGAATCTCTATACATATTTGAAAATGGTAAAAAAATAAAAGCGAATATGGATTATTTTGAAGCGGATGAAGAAAAAATTGCCTATTTAAAAGGAACTTTTTTAACAACAGGTTCGATAAACGATCCAAGTACCAGCGGTTATCATTTAGAATTTGTTTTTAACACAAAAACAGATGCAGATTTTATCAAGAATATGCTAAAAACTTTTAAATTTGAAGCAAAAGTATTAAAAAGAAGCACTCGCTATATGACGTATATTAAAAGTGGCGAAACAATTAGCGATATCATTAAAATTTTAGGAGCCGTTAATTCTTTATTTTATTTTGAAGATATACGAATATATCGTGATCATAAAAATATGGTAAATCGACTTAACAATTGTGAAATTGCCAACCAAGAAAAAACAACCCTTACGGGTTTAAAACAAAAAGAAAATATTGAGTTTTTAAAACAACATGATTTAATGAACTTATTAGATGAACATACAAAAATTGTTTTAGAATATCGTTATAAATATCCGGAATCTTCCTATGCTGAACTTGCTGAAATTATTTCTTTAGAAACGGATTATAAAATTGGAAAGTCGGGGATTAATCATCATTTTATTAAAATGAAAAAATTAATTGAACAATACCTTAAAACCAATCACAATATTTGATCTATAATACCATAATCTAATGCCTCTTTAGCATCCATATAAAAATCACGTTCCATGTCTGCTTCTAAAACAGAAACTTTTTTCTTGGTTTTTTTAGCTAAAATTTGAATTAATTTTTGCTTCATTTTTAATATGTGATCTGCAACAATTTTAATATCGGTTGCTTGTCCCTGAATTCCTCCAAGAGGCTGATGAATCATAACCTCGGCATTTTTAAGAGCACATCTTTTATTTCCACAAGCTAGTAAAAAAGCCGCCATAGAAGCTGCTAGACCTACAACAATAGTTCTAACATCACTTTCTATATATTCCATCGTATCTAAAATAGCAAAGCCACTTGTTACCTCTCCTCCAGGACTATTAATATAAAGAAAAATTTCATCATGATTTAAAGAATCTAAATACAAAAGTTCACTAATAACTAGATTTGCATTATGCATATCAATCTCACCCGTTAAAAAAACAATCCGATCTTTTAATAATCTTGAGTATAGATCAAAAGCATATTCATGATTATTATTTTTTTCTAAAACTGTTGGAATAAGATTCACAATTTATCACCTATTACTATCTTAAGTTTAGAATTTCTTTTTTATACGAGAAAAAAAAGTCTAAAATTGTAGTAAAAGAAAAACTAGTAAACCATGACTTTCTGTGATAAAATAAAATAGAATACGAGGGGTATATATGCAAGAAATAGAAATTTGCTTTCCAAATGGAGAAAAGAAAAAATTTCCCTATGGAGTAAGCGTCCTAGATATTACGAATGAATATGAAAAACAGAATCACTCTATTATTGGAGTAAAAGTGAATAAAGAAATTGTTTCTATGCAAGAAAAAATATATAAGGATAGTACAATTACTTTTTTAGATCTATTTGATCCATATGGATATCGTATGTATCAAGGAGCTTTAAAATTTATTTTTGAGGTAGCAGTAAAAGATGTATTTAAAAACGTTGAGGTTTATTTTCTCCATAGTGTACCAAAAGGAATAATGACGGAAATAAAGGGAATAGAAATAACTAAAGAAGATTTATCTAAAATAAAAAAAGAAATGGCTAATATCATCCAAAATGATGAGAAGATTATTAAATACAATATTTTAAAAAAAGATGCAATTCTTTATTATGAAAAACAAAATCAACTTGAAAAAGCCTTAAATATCCATAATAATCCAAATGAAATTGTAAGTATTTATAAACTTAAAAATCATTATAATTATTTTTATACCGATATGCCTTATCATACTCGAAATATTGATAAATTTGATTTAAAATATTTAGGAGATAATAGTATTGTACTTGTCTATCCTAGTAGCAGAACAAATGGTTTAGTTCCAGAATATGTTCATTATGAAAATATTGTAAAAACTTTTTTAGAAGGAAAAAAATGGTTAAAAATTATGCATAGTTCTTATTTGCCAGATTTAAATAAAGAAATTAGTGATGGTAAAATTAAAGACTTTATTGAAGCAAGTGAACTTGTATTTAATGAAAGTATTTCGAATGTAGCAAAAATAATTCAAAAAGAAAAACAAATTAAAGTTGTATTAATTAGCGGACCATCCTCGACAGGAAAAACTACAACGATGAAAAGATTATCCAGTTATTTAAAAGCTTTTGGATATAATACAATTCCAATATCGATTGATGATTATTATAAGGAAGAAATAGAAAGGAAAGACGAAAAAGGCAACATAGATTATGAATCCCTAGATGCAATAGATGTTTCTTTGTTTAATGAAAATTTAACCGATTTGTTAAGTGGTAAAGAAATTTATCTGCCTCAATATGATTTTACTCTTCAAAAAAGAAAGTTTAATACAATTCCCGTCCAAATGAAAGACAATACGCTTCTTTTAATAGAAGGTCTACATGGTCTTAATGATGAACTAACGCACCAAATACCTAAAGAAGCAAAATATAAAATTTATTTAAGCCCCTTTATTCCTCTAGGAATCGATCGACACAATTATGTTTCAACGGTTGATTTAAGATTACTCCGTAGAATCGTAAGAGATAATCGGGATCGAGGGACTGATGTATCAAAAACCATACAGTTATGGCAAAGTGTAAGAGAAGGAGAAGAAAAATATATTTTTCCATTTATACATCAAGCAAATATTATTGTAAATACGGCATATGCTTTTGAAATAGGTGTATTAAAAGTATTTGTAGAGCCTCTTTTATATTCAGTAAAAAATGATTCTCCTTATTATGAAGAAGCTCGACGCCTTTTAGATTCTTTACGTAACTTTTACCCAATACCAAGTGAATATGTAAGTAAAGATTCTATTTTAAGAGAATTTATAGGATAGAAAGGATTGATAAAAAATGATTAAAGTAGCCATTAATGGATTTGGAAGGATTGGACGTGTTGCTTTTCGTGAAATGATTACTGGAACAACTTTTGATGTAGTAGCTATAAACGATTTAACAGATGCTGAAGAACTAGCGTATCTTTTAAAATATGATACGATTCATCGCTCTTTTCATGAAGATTTAATTCGTTATGAAAATGATGAACTAATTATAAATAACCGAAAAAGAATAAAAGTATTTAAAGAAAAAGATCCGGCTTTACTCCCTTGGAAAGAACTAGATATTGATTTGGTTTTGGAATGTACCGGATTATTTACAAACAAAGAGGATGCTATGAAACATATAGAGGCAGGAGCTAAAAAAGTTTTAATCTCTGCTCCAGCCAAAAAAGATGTTAAAACAATTTGCTATGGAGTAAACCATGAAATTCTAGAAAGTAGTGATCAAATCATTTCTGGAGCTTCTTGTACAACCAATTGTCTTGCTCCTATTTTAAAAGTTTTGCATGATGAATTTGGTGTTGAAAAAGGATTTATGAGTACCATTCATGCCTATACAAACGACCAAGCAACTCTCGATATTCCTCATAAAAAAGGAATTAAAGAAAGAAGAGGACGTGCTTGCGCTTTAAATATAATTCCAACCTCTACAGGAGTTTTAAAAGCAATTAAAGAGGTAATGCCAGAACTTGAAGGAAGAATTGATGGTTGTGCTTATCGTGTACCAGTTCAAGATGGATCTTTAGTAGATCTTGTATTAGAACTCAAAAAAAACGTAACAGAAGAACAAATAAACGAAGCCTTTTTAAATCATCAAAGCGATACTTTAAAAATTACATTTGACCCTATTGTCTCTAGTGATATAATAGGAAAAAAATGTGGAGCTTTGGTGGATGGATCTTTAACAAAGGTTTTGACAGTTGAAGATAAACAACTTGTTAAAATTGCAGCTTGGTATGATAATGAAATGGGTTATACAGCTCAAATGCTTCGTACAGCCAAAGAAATGTTTAACAAATAAGGGTGGTTTATATGAAACAACGAATAGAAAATATGGATTTAAAAGGTAAAAGAGTTCTTGTTCGATGTGATTATAATGTTCCTATTTATAACGGAAAAATCCTAGATGATACCAAAATTATTGCCAGTTTAGAAACCATTCGTTATTTAATTCAAAAGGATTGTAAGATTATTCTTTTAAGTCATTTAGGAAAAGTAAAAACCGAAGAAGATAAAGCAATATATTCTTTAGAACCTGTTTCAAAACGCTTAAAGGAATTACTAGGTAAAGAGGTTTATTTTAGCCATGAAATTATGGATTCTGAATTGCCAAAACGAATTGAACTTATGCTTCCTCGTGATATTTTGCTTTTGGAAAATACCCGCTTTTTAGATGTTCCAAATAAATTAGAAAGCAATTGCGATGCTCAAGTTTCTGCTTTTTTTGCTTCTTTAGCAGATGTTTTTGTAATGGATGCTTTTGCTTCTGCCCATCGCAGTCATGCTTCTACTACGGGAGTTACGAAATATTTACCAAGTTGCATTGGCTTTTCCGTTGAAAGAGAACTTGCTGCTTTGGATCGTTTTTTACAAAATCCAGAACATCCATTTACTGTAATTATGGGTGGAGCAAAAGTAGAAGACAAATTAGAACTCATCGAGACTTTATTACCAAAATGTGATCACTTGCTACTAGCAGGAGGATTAGCCAACAGTTTTTTAAAAGCTCTTAATTTTAATATTGGTGCTTCCTTATCTACAGAAAGTGGAAAAACAATTGAAAAATTAAAAAAGATCATGCTTACCTATCGAGATAAATTAATGCTTCCTTTGGATGCTATTGTTGCAAGTACTTATGATGAAAATTATACTCGCTATAAAAGAATTAATGAAATTAGTGATAATGAAATAATTACGGATGTAGGCACCAAAACTTTGGAAAAATACAAAACAGCGATTCGTGAAAGTAAAACCATTTTCTTAAATGGTACGCTAGGTATTTATGAAGACATTCGCTTTTCAAATGGAACCAAAGAATTATTTAATGCTCTTAAAAATAGCAATGCCATTGTCGTTGTTGGTGGAGGAGATTCTGTAAGTGCAGTTCATAATTTAGGGTATGATGAAGCATTCACCTACTTATCTGTAGGTGGTGGAGCAACATTAGAATACTTATCAAAAGGACATTTGGTGGGAATAGATAGTATAATGGAGGAAAAAGAAATTGAAATACTTGATGTGTAATTTAAAATCTAATAAAAATTTAAAGGAGATTTTAGAATATAAAAAAGCTCTAAAAGATTTACCTTTACATCATTTAGAATTTGTCTTATTCCCTTCAACTTTGTATTTACCTTTCTTTTATGATGCTTCTTATAAAGTAGGTTCTCAAAATATGTCTACATCTTTAAATAAACCTTTAACAGGGGAAATTCTAGCCCATCAATTAACAAGTTTAAATGTAAAATACGTTTTATTAAATCATTCCGAAGCTCATGAAAATTCCGAAGATATACTTTTAAAAATTAAGAACGCTACCAAAAACCATTTAAAGGTTGTTCTTTGCATTGGTGAAGAAAAAGAAGCAAGTAAAGAAGACGTCTTAAAGGAAATTATTCCCCGTTTATTTTCTTTTTTAAACGCTCTTAATGAAGAAGAGAGAAAAAACATAATAGTTGCTTATGAACCACTTTGGGCGATTAATAACCAAAATATTAATTCTATAGAAAACATTAACGAAATTATAAAGGAATTAAAACAAGAAATCAAAAAAGTATTTACTTTAGATAGTGAAATAGTATATGGTGGGGGAATAAACGAAACTAATTTTTTAGAACTTTCAAAATGTGACAATATTGATGGATTTTTACTTGGAAATTATGCCATTAATCCTGAAAATATTTGGAAAATAATAAAAATGTTATAAAATTCGACAATGTTTTACAGCATTTGACATAACATTTCAAAACATTTTCTAGTATTTTAGCTTTTTCTTTTTTATAATGAATTTGCGTGCAGTAAAAAGGAAAAAGGAGAAGAAATGAAAACAACAATTAGAGCGCTTTTGATTGATGACTCAACATCAATAGTAGAAAAAGCCAACGAGTATTTTAGTAGTCACGCAGTAATAAAGGTAGTAAAAAGCTGTACATCTGGTAAGGAAGGCTTGGAATATATATTAAATCATCAAGATGATTTTGATTTTCTTTTAATGGATATTATCATGCCAGAGGTGGATGGTATAAGTATTTTAGAAGAAATGCAAAAAAATAATATTCAAAAGAAAACAATCATCCTATCAAGTTATGGAAAAGAAGAGGCGATGCGTTTAGTAAAAGAGTATCAAGTCGATTACTTTATGCTAAAACCAATTGATATGTCTATTCTTGAGAAAAGAATACTAGGTGTAGAAAGTATTAACGAAGAAATGGCCGAAACCAAAAACAATAAAATAGAATTAGCAATTAGTAAGTTATTGCATTCACTTGGCATTCCTTCCCATATAAGAGGTTATCAATACATTCGTGAAAGTATTTATATGATGTATGAAAATCCTGATATGATTGGTGGAGTTACCAAGTGTATTTATCCAGAGGTTGCCATACGTTATGATACAACAGCAAGTCGAGTTGAAAGGGCTATTCGCCATGCAATTGAGGTAAGCTGGGCTAGAGGAGATTATGAACTGATGGATGAGCTTTTTGGTCATAGTGTTGACTTTGATAGAAGCAAACCTACAAATTCAGAATTTATTGCTACTTTAGCAGACAACTTAAGATTAAATAAAGAATTAGCATATGCATAAGGTAACATCAGTGGTTATCTTTTTTTTTGCGTAAATGATTGAAAAAAATAGACCTTTTTGATACAATAAAGTTAACATAGGAGGAAAAAGAATTATGAAGAAAAGAAATAGAATCCTCCCAACCGAAAGTAGCTTCGGGG
>CANRPZ010000048.1 GCA_947632625.1 uncultured Bacilli bacterium
TTAAAATTATTACAAGAAAACTATGATATCAAAACAGCGCAAGATTTATCAGGAGCATTAAAAGATATGTTTAAAGGTGCATTACAAGAAATGATGAATGCAGAATTTGATACATCAATGGGATACGCTAAATATGATAAAACGAGTGAAAAAACAAATTATCGAAACGGAACAACAAAAAAGAAATTAAAAAGTGAATTTGGAGAGTTTGACTTTGAAACACCAAGAGATCGAAATGGTGAATTTGAACCAAAAATAGTTCCAAAAAACACAAGAGATGTATCGGGAATAGAAGATAAAATAATATCACTTTATGGAAGAGGATTAACAACAAGAGAAATAAATGAACAAATACAAGATTTGTATGGAATAGAAGTATCAGCAACTATGGTAAGTAATATAACAGATCAAATTATACCAGAAATAAAAGAATGGCAAGAAAGGCCGTTAGATAGTGTTTATCCATTTGTATTTATTGATGCAGTACACTTTAGTGTAAGAGAGGATAATCATGTAGTAAAAAAGGCAGCATATATCGTACTAGGAATAGATTCAGAAGGATTTAAAGAAATATTAGGAATATGGATAGGAGAAAATGAATCAGCCAAATATTGGTTAGGAGTATTAAATGATCTAAAGGGGCGTGGTGTAAAAGATATACTAATCTTATGTAGTGATAATTTAACAGGAATAAAGGATGCTATTAATGCAGCATATCCTAATACGGTACAACAAAGATGCATAGTTCACATGATAAGAAATTCAGTAAAATATGTTAATTATAAAGATTTAAAAGAATTTACCAAAGATTTGAAACAAATATACACTTCTAGCAATGAAAAGAAAGGATATGATAAATTACAGGAAATAAAAAATAAGTGGAAAGACAAATATTCTATCTCATTTAAAACGTGGGAGGAAAACTGGGATGCCATATGTCCATTCTTTCAATTTTCAGAACATATTAGAAAAATAATGTATACAACCAATACAATAGAATCTTTAAACAGGCAATTTCGAAAGTATACAAAAACAAAATCTGTATTTCCAACAGATATGTCCTTATTAAAATGTCTATATTTATCTACTAAAAATATATCAAAAAAATGGGATCAAGCTTATAGGAATTGGGGAACTATATTATCTGAATTATCTATTATGTTTGATGGTAGAATTTAGTTCTTTGAAAAATATTATTTATATGTTATTATTTTAATAACAAAAAAGAAGTAAGAATAATAACTTACTTCCTATCATGGAAAGTTCCATTTACACAGAATTCCTTACACACTCTTATCTTGATTTTACACGTTGTTTTTTAAAGTAATCTAATCTAGCTTTAAAGATAAAAAAAGCAATTTATAAAACTAAATAAGGTTTATAAATTGCATCTTTCTTTTCATATACAGCGACTACTTTCTTATTATATAGAAATAATAGTTCAGGGCTAGTATTTGAAATTTCTAAAATATTACCATTTTTTACTTTTTGATATTCAATATCTGATAATGAATACCTTGGGCAGGAAAAAAGGTCTTCTAAATTTAAAAGTTTATATTTTCCTTGCTTTATTTGTTCTAATGTAAAACTTTCTTCAATGGTAAAGTTCCCTTGCTTTATTCTTTCTAATTTAGACATAGTTCCTAGAGAATGTAATTCTTTACAAATATCTCTAATTAAACTACGAATATAAGTTCCTTTAGAAACAAGACAAGAAAAAGTAATTTCATCCTTTTGGTAATTTAAAAGGTTTATGTTCTTTACCTCTATTTCTCTTTTTGGAGGTGTAATTTCAATATTTTCTCTAGCGTATTCATAAAGTCTTTTTCCATGTACTTTTACAGCGGCATATAGAGGAATTTCTTGTAGGCTTTTACCAAGAAATGTATTTAATACCTCCCTAATTTCTGCTTCTGTATATTTTTTGGGTTCTTCTTTTTCTAAAATTGTTCCTGTACTATCTAAAGTATCGGTTTTTACACCAAGCTTTATTGTAGCAATATATTCTTTTTCATAACTCGTTAAGCGATTTACTAATTTAGTATATTTTCCTATACAAACAACTAATACACCACTTGCCATAGGATCAAGTGTTCCTGTATGCCCAATTTTTTTGGTTTTAAATATCTTATTTAAAATATTTACAACATCACGACTGGTATAACCACTTTCTTTATGGACAATAACAACACCATTCATTTTTCAGTATCTTTCTTATGTATTTCGTCGATTATTTGTTCAATATGATTTCCATATTCAATGGATTCATCATAAAGAAATTTTAGTTTAGGAGTATTGCGTAAGTTCATTTTTTCCGCTAATTTTTTGCGAATAAATAAAGAAGCTTCTTCCATTTCATACTCAAGTTCTCTATGGGTTTTATCTTCGATTAAACTTGTAAAATAAATTTTAGCAAATGATAAGTCTGGTGCTACTTGTGCACCTGTTATACTAATAGTTTTTAAAAGTTCGTCTCTTGCTTCTTCTAGTATAATTTCACTTATAGCCTTTACCATTTCACTTTCGATTCTCTTTATTTTAATACTCATCTTTTAACCTCAACCAATTCATAAGATTTTAGGATATCTCCTTCTTTAATATCGCTAAAATTTTCTAAAGTAATTCCACATTCAAAGCCTTTTTTCACTTCTTTTGCAGCTTCTTTTTCTCTTTGAACACTCGCAATTTTTCCTTCATAAATTACAATACCATCTCGAATAAGTCTTACTAAACTACCGTTTTTAATAACACCTTCTGTGACATAAGATCCAGCAATATTACCAACTTTAGAGAATTTAAATATTTTACGAATTTCAGCTTCTCCAAGTTCATGTTCTTCAAATTCTGGGTCAAGCATTCCTTTCATAGCAAGTTCCATTTCTTCAACGACTTTATAAATAATGGTATAAAGACGAATTTCGACATTGTATTCTTTTGCTATTTCTTTGGTCATACCACTTGGGCTTACATTAAATCCAATAATAATGGCATTAGAAGCATTTGCTAAAACAACATCACTTTCAGTAATTGTTCCAATTCCACTACGAATTACTTTTACTTTTACAGATTCAACATCAATTTTTTCTAAAGCATTACGAACGGCTTCTTCGCTTCCTCTTACATCTGCTTTTAAAACAACATTAATTTCTTTTTGACCTTCATTAATTTTATTAAATAAATCATCTAAAGATAAGGATTGAGGTTTATTTTTCTTGTACTTTTCGGCATCTTTTCTTTTTTCGGCGATTGATTTTGCTTCGCTTTCAGTTTCAAATGCCATAAAACGATCCCCTGCACTAGGATTATCGGATAATCCGGTAATTTCAACAGGTGTAGATGGTCCTGCACTAACAATAGATTCTCCTAAATCATTTTTCATTGTACGAATTTTACCAAAGCAAGTTCCTACAACAACAGGATCTCCTAAACGTAAAGTTCCATTTTGAATTAAAAGAGAAGCTACACCACCAATATTTTTATCTACTCTACTTTCAATTACAGATCCAACTGCATAACGATTTGGATTGGCTTTAAATTCTTTTATTTCACTAATTGTCTGAATCGTTTCTAAAAGTAAATCTACACCAGCCCCTGTTTTGGCAGATATATCGACAAATGGATATTCTCCTCCCCATTCTTCAGGAGTAATTCCACATTCACTCATTTCTTGGCGAATACGTTCTTTATTAGCATTTGGTTTGTCAATTTTATTTACAGCAACAATTATTGGCACATCTGCTGCTTTAGCATGATCAATAGCTTCTTTGGTTTGAGGCATAACTCCATCATCTGCAGCAACGATTATAATAACGATATCGGTTACACTTGCTCCTCTAGCACGCATTTCTGTAAATGCTGCATGCCCTGGAGTATCAATAAATGTAATACGACTACCATTATGTTCTACTTGGTAAGCACCAATATGTTGCGTAATGCCACCAAATTCACTTTCCGTTACTTTAGAATGACGAATATAATCTAATAATGATGTTTTACCATGATCAACATGTCCCATAATGGTTACAACAGGAGGACGCGCTACTAAATCATTTTCATTATCAGAAATTTCATACTCTTCAAAATTAGAAACATCTTGCGTTTCTTCATTTTTTAAAGTTTTATTATATTCAAGGGCAATTAAAGAAGCATTCTCAAAATCTATTACTTGATTTACATTTACCATTAAACCAAGAAGCATTAATTTTTTAATAATTTCATTTGGACTAATGTTTAAGGCATCCGCTAAATCTTTAACGGTCATCTTTTCCTTATAAAGAATAATATTTTCATCCAATGTATTTTTCATTAATTTTTCTTTATGTTTATACATTTCTTTACGTTTGTTTAAATACTCTTCTTGATTATTATTGTTCATTTGACTTTTCTTTTTTAATTTTTGCTTTTTCTCGCCATCATTTATTTGGGCGATAGAACTAGCCCCCATTATTTCTTCAACAACAGAATCAATATCTTCATTATCTTCTAAAGTTGCTTCTGTATCTGTACTAATTAAACTAATGGCATTATCTAAAATAATGACATCATCTTCACTTAATTCATCTGTAGCATTCTTAACCTCAATTCCTATTTCTTGGGCTTTTTTTAATACCTCTGCAACAGATAAGTCAACACTTTCGGCATATTCTTTCACATTCATCATTTTGCTTCACCATCCTTTTTGATTCGGTTTATAATTTCTTCATAAATAGATGTAGGAACGTCTTGTTCTAAAGCTCTATCTATTATTTTATTTTTTTGAGCTTTTTTTATGACGTCGATATCTTTTTTTACGTAGGCGCCTTTTCCATTTGCTTTTCCAGTTAAATCAATGATAATTTCTTTTTCAGGAGTTCTTACGATACGGATTAAATCTTTTTTTTCGAATCTTTCCTTTGTAACAACACACATTCTTAAAGGTATTTTTCTTTGTTTCAAAAAATCACATCCTTTATTCTGTTTTATTTCCTTCTTCATTAATTTGAGTAAGAGTTTTTACATCAATTTTATATTTTGTTAAACGACTGGCAAGTTTTACATTGCTTCCTTTTTTACCAATAGCTAAACTTAAGTTTTCGTCATTTACGATTGCAAGAGCTTCTTTATTTTTTTCATCGGTGATGTTTACGATAACATCTTTAGCAGGACTTAAAGCATTTTTAATGAATTCTTCTGGATCTTCACTATATAAAACTAAATCAACACGTTCACCATTCAATTCTTTTAAGATACTAGCAATTCTGCTTCCTCTTTCACCAATACAAGCTCCGATTGGATCTACTTTTTCATTATTAGAATATACAGCTACTTTACTACGAATTCCAGCTTCTCTTACTACGGCATATAACATTACTGTTCCATCAACAAGTTCGGGAATTTCAGTTTCAAATAAACGTCTTACAAATCCATAATGTTTACGAGAAAGTAGGATAAGTGGTCCTTTAGTTGTTTCTTCTACTTTTGTAATATAAACTTTTATACTAGATCCCATTTTTACAACCTCATCTGGAATCATTTCGCTTTTTGGTAAAATACCACGAGTTCTTCCTAAATCGACATAGTAGTTTTTGGCATCTTCCATCGCAAGCATTCCAACCATCATTTCGCCTTCTTTGTCTTCAAATTCAGACATAATGCTGTTTCTTTCTGCTTCACGTATTTTTTGGTTGATTACTTGTTTTGCTGTCGATGTAGCTACACGTCCAAAATCTTTTGGAGTTACCTCTTTTTCAATTGTCTCTCCTACTTTAATTCCAGGAACAAGCTCTTGGGCATCTTCTAAAAGTATTTGGGCATCCTCATTAATTTCTGGTGGTATTTTTACAATGTTTCCTTCTTCATCCATTGTTTCTGTACCTTCATCATAGTCATCCACAACAACTAAATAAGAAATGACTTTAATTTCCCCAGTTTCTGGATTGATATCCACTCTTACATTTGTTTTTGAATCAAAATTCTTTTTATAGGCGGTTGTTAGAGCAAGTTCCATTGCTTCTAGTACAACCTCACGACTAATATTTTTTTCTTCTACAATATGATCAAGTGCTTTTAAAAATTCTTTAGCATTCATTTTCATTCCCTCTTTCCTTACTTAATACATCTAGAATGTATTCTTCTTCAATTAGATCTAATTTATCAAGAATTGGATTAATTAAGTTTGTTGCCATTACAATTGTATCTAAATCAATTCCATTTAGTTTATCCAGTACAATACGTAAGAAATTATATTTTCCTTCGTGTTCAAAAGTTATGGCATCAATGATAATTTCTTCTTTTTCTAAAACACTTGTTAGTGCTTCTTTTATTTGTTTTAGTTTACTTTCCATATTCACCTTCCTCAATTCAATAATAAAAGCGGGAATTTATGCCCACTTAAATCTGTTAGTAGTATTTTAGCAAAATTTTTAAAAAAAGAAAAGTTTTTTTACATATTTCTTCTCTTTATGAAACTTTTTTCTAAAAAAATCATATTTTTTAAGGAAAGTTATAGTTTGACAGAAAAGAATTTTTGTGTATAATTAATAAGTGCAATGAGTTAGGCAGAAGAAATGAAAAAAAGTAACGTGTTTATAAAGTTTCAAAGTATCAAAGCTGCCTTTTTGAGAAATGATTAATATAAACTCCCTATTTTTTTTCTTTCATAACTTATAGCAAATAAAAGGAAAGGAGAAAATTATGGCAAGATACACAGGACCTGCTTATAAAAAAGCAAGAAGACTTAATTTTTCATTACTAGAAAATGGTCGTGAAATGGCTCGTCGTCCTTATGCACCTGGTGTACACGGAGTTGATCGTCGTAAAAAAGTAAGTGAATATGGTATCCAATTACAAGAAAAACAAAAAGTACGTTTAATGTATGGTTTAACAGAAAAACAATTTAGAAAAACTTTTGAACATGCATCTCGTATGAAAGGTGTAGCTGGTGAAAACTTACTACGTTTATTAGAAAGCCGTTTAGACAATATTGTTTATCGTATGGGATTATCTAGAACAAGACGTGGAGCAAGACAAGTTGTTAATCATGGTCACATTTTAGTAAATGGTAAAAAGGTAAATATTCCTTCTTATCAAGTAAAACCTGGTGATATTATTAGTGTTAAAGAACAATCTTTAGAGCATAAAGCAATTAAAGAATCTTTAGATGCGAATGTAAAATGCCCAGCATATGTTACATTTGATGCTAAAAAAATGTCAGGTAGCTATGTAAGATATCCAGATCGTAGTGAACTTAATAGCGAAATTGATGAAAGCCTTATTGTTGAATTTTATAACAGATAAAAAAAGCGTTCAGTTATTTGAACGTTTTTTTATTTTAAAAAGCAAGAGTGATACGGAAGGTAAGTTGATATGGAGAAGCTTCTCCACTACCACGAATAGAAGTGAAAATACCACTTTGAAGCCCATGAAAAAATGCCCCACCACGTTCAAACCAAGGATTATTAGGTATAACAAACCAAGATTCATCATGAAACCAACTACTAATTGTTCTAGTTTGTTCTACTGCAGTATCTGTTGT
This sequence comes from uncultured Bacilli bacterium, assembly GCA_947632625.1. Taxonomy (GTDB): domain Bacteria; phylum Bacillota_I; class Bacilli_A; order RF39; family UBA660; genus MGBC108787. The sequence continues at coordinate 7,514 of CANRPZ010000048.1, forward strand.
TCCAGTATATTTTGCTTGGATAAATGGTCCAATTTCACCAGTAGCATCGCCGAGTATTCGATTCGAATATTGATATTCTATTCCATATTTATATGTATCATAATATTTAATATCCTTTAAATCGTCTTCTTTTAAATCACTATTTAAATAGATTGGTTTACCATCTTCATTTATCATGACTCCCATTACATATTCCCATGAACCTCCACTCATGTCATAAATACCAGTATAGTTATTGGTTGTACTTGCAACTACACTATTAGTATTAAAATATTGATAGTTTACATCTCCATCTTTTCCTTTTTCTGATGTTCCATATTCATTACAAGATTGTGGATAATCTGTACAAGATTCATTTGTGTATGTCAAACCAGTAGTTGGCTCTGTTTTTGCTGCATACCCTGTTAAACGGCTTTCATTATTATTAATTCTTACGTCAGTACAATCATTTCCACTACATCTTCCATAGGTAGAATTGGTTAAATAGGCTACTGCTCCCCATTCGGTATTCTTCATCATATGACTTTGGTATTCTTCTTTATAATTTAATGATGTTTTAAAAGCATTCCCTACACTTATATTTCTCCAACTGTATTCATTTGGTTTTATAATAATTTGTTCAGGAACTACTTTATTTGTATTTGTAGCATTTTGAGCTTCACTTGTACTTGTTGCTCCTTTATATCCTGTTTCAAACTTTCCTACCCAGATGCCTTTAGTGTTTTCGAAAGCCGTAAATGCTGGATGTGTCATCCACTTTCCTTCTTGACATTCGCCATCTTCTCCACTTGCTGGTGCTATACATTCTGTTTCACTGTTTGTTGTATTCGTTATGCCATATTTTATTTCGATTGGTTTTGATTTTTCTTCATATTCAGTGGTAACCAAACCATTATATTCTCCCATATTAAAGATTTTATATTTGTATTTTGGTATCCATACAAAATAACTTTCGATATCACTCTCTGGTATCACTTGGTTATCTTGGTAACTTTCTGCTGTTTTACCATTCGTTAGTATTACTGCGTTTGCCCACTCATGTTTCTCATAACTATACCACTCTTCTGTTAGTTTAGCTTTTCTTACTGTTCCTTTATCATCTATTGTGACTGGTATTAGTCCTTCTTTTAACACTGGATCTGTTCCATGTAAGATTGGTTCGTTATACTCCTCATTTATTGTTCCATCTACTACAATTTTACTTATAAAACTTTTATTCATGGCATTATCTTTTTCACTTACTTTTTCATCTATCCAGATCTTTATCGCATATTCTCTTTTTTCTTTTCCCTTTAATGTTCCTTTTACTAACTCTCTTGCTTCTACTGATGTATATTCATTTCCTTCATACGTTTTCTTTCCTTCTTTATACTCTCCTAGTATTTCTTTTTGTCCTTCATTTATTTCTATTGCTACATACTGACTACTTAATAATTCTTCACTTTCTTTTTGGAGTTGTTCCATCTTTACGGTATAGTTAATGTTTTCTTCACATTGATTCTCTATAGCAAAAGTATAAGGGGTTAACTTTTTGGCTTCTTTATCTGTTATTGGATAACTATTTTCTAATTTTATATCGTTTTTTTCTTCTACTATATCAAACTTTAAGCATCTACTTTTTAAGGTATTACCTTTTTCTTGGGTATCCGTTACTTTCCAAAAGCCAAAAGAGACTCCACCCATTATTAGGAGAATCCCTGTTATACTTATTATTAACATTGTTATCTTTAGCTTCTTGGGTTTCGTCTTTCTACTTTCTAATAA
>CANRPZ010000049.1 GCA_947632625.1 uncultured Bacilli bacterium
ATAGAAATAACAAACCAACGGAGCTACAAAGGTATAAGAAAAATACAAAGCAAAAGAAAATTTTAATTGGAACAATATTATTATTTCTATTAATTATCGGCGGTATAAAACTATATCGCACTTTTGCATTGTATAAAGAAGAAAAGTCTTTTAATGTATTAAAAGGAATAGTACCAGATTTTCATACTTATTATAAAGAAAGTATATTAAATGGAGCATACCCTGAATTAAAAGAAGGACTAATACCAGTAAAAATAGATGAAGAAGGAACAGTAAGAAAAGCAGATATAAACGAACCATGGTATAGCTATGCAGAACAAGAATGGGCAAATGCCATAATCAAACAAAATAGTTATGATGCATTAAATGCTTATGGAAAAGTAAATAGTGCAACAAAAGAAAAAGGCTATGTAAGTTTTGATGGCGTAGATGACTACATTGATTTAGGATTAGAGAATCATGATTTTGGTAATACAGCTAGTATAGCAATACGCTTAAGCTTTAATGAATTAAAAAATCATTATCAAATGCCACTAGGAAGCGCAGAACATGCAGGTATAGGATTTCAATTAAATCCAACTAATAATTTTCAGTTTGAGGTATATATAGAAGAAGAATCAAACTATAAGACTTATACCAGTAACATAATGCCAGAGTTAAATAAAATGTATACTTTGGTAGGCACTTATGATGGTCAAGAATTAAGATTCTATATCAATGGTGAATTAATAGGTATTTTATCAACAAATGGAAAAATACTTAAGTCTTCTGTTCCCTTTAGTATTGGTGCAAATCCTGGATTAAATAATAATAATGATTTTTCCAATATCAATGTTTATCAAGCCGTTATCTTTGACCGAGCTTTAACGGAAGAAGAAATAGAATCCGATTTTAGTAATGAAATAAAAATACACAATAATAAAGAATTATTAAAATATGTAGATTTTACCGAAAGAGAAGAAGAAGCAGAAGAAATAATTCCAGAAGATATAATTGAAAGTTATTTTGTATGGATACCAAAATATCGATATAGAATTTTTGATATGGGAGAATACAACAAAAGAGAAATAACTGAATACGAAGAGAACTCAAAACCAATCGAAATCAAATTTGACTTAACAAATACTATAGAAGATGAGGAAGAATGCATTGCTCCACCAAGTGGAGAAAATGGTACTTGTAGTATAGATAAATGGATGACGCATCCAGCATTCACAGCCTTTGACACCAAAGGTATCTGGGTAGGCAAATTTGAAACAGGATATAAAGGAGCTACAAGTACAGCAGATGCTCAACAATCAGGGAATGCATCTAAAATCATTATAAAACCAAATGAATATAGTTGGAGAAATATAAGTATCGGAACGATGTATCAGAATTCTATTAATTATAACCAAGATTTAAATAGTCACATGATGAAGAATACGGAATGGGGAGCTATTGCTTATTTAACTAATTCTATCTATGGAAGGTGTCCTAATAATAAATGCAATGATATACGAAATAATAATAATTCTGCTTTTTTAACAGGATATGCAGCGAAAAACGAACCAACTATTGGTTGGACAAATACAAATGAATCTTGTAAAAATTTTTCAGATGCTTGTAACGAATATGGTTCATCTAAAAAAGGAGAAGATGGCAATTTAAATTATCAATACTTTAATCCAGAAAGTATTATTGCAAGTACTACAGAAAATTATACTGGGGTTTATGACATGAGTGGAGGTGCATGGGAATATGTGATGGGAGTTATGGTTGATGGAAATGGTAAACTAATCTATAAAAGTAGTGAGTTAAATGAAGACACTTTAAAAGATAAAAAATATTATGATACTTATAAATATAGTACTATAGATTATCAATATACTAATCGAATTCTAGGAGATGCAACCGGAGAAATGGGACCCTTTATACTTGAACAATATATTGGAACGACAAATGGAGCTAAATTACAAGATAGAACAATTAGTGGTTGGTACCATGATGGAAGCAGTTTTATCTGGAATGTCCAACCTTGTTTTAAACGTGGGGCAGGTTATACTGATGGTTTTGGAAATGGTGTTTTTACTTTCAGCCGTAATACAGGTAATGCGGACGCTGGTCATGCTTTCCGTATCACCCTTGCTTTTTAAAAGAATTTATAAAATTAAGTAGAATTTCTACTTTTTTTTCTTGTATTTTAATAAAATATATTGATGTTATATGAAAAATAAAATAGATTATAAATTGTTTATTGCCGTATGCATTATTGCGCTATTTGGAATTATAATGATATATTCGGCAAGTTCTATTTGGGCAGAATATAAATTTCAAGATTCTTTTAAATTTGTAAAAGCTCAAGGATTCTTTTTTATCCTAGGAATTTTTATCATGCTTTTTTTATCCAAAGTGGATTATCATTTTTATTATAAAAAATCAAATATGATATTGCTTGGTTGTTTTATTTTACTTATTTTAGTATTAATCCCTGGTATAGGAACAATTCGTAATGGAAGCCGCAGTTGGTTTGGAATAGGTGGATTTGGAATTCAACCAAGTGAATTTGCCAAAATTGGTTTAATTATGTACGTTGCCAAATATTTAGCCAATAATAAAAAAAATATGCGCAATATAAAATCAGGAGTTATCCCCATACTTTTAGTCATTATGACATTTTTTGCTCTTATCATGCTGGAACCAGATTTTGGAACAGCAATGGTAATTGTATTAACTTTGGTTGTTATGATTTTTATATCTGGAGTTAAAATATCCTTTTTTGTGCGAATAGGAATACTTGGTCTTATGGGAATAGTGGGTTTAATTTTAGTAGCCCCTTATCGTATGGCAAGAATTATCTCTTTTTTAAATCCATGGACGGATCCATTAGGTAGTGGATTTCAAATTATTCAAAGTTTATATGCTATAGGTCCAGGAGGTTTACTTGGTCAAGGATTTATGAAATCTAGACAAAAACATTTTTATCTTCCTGAACCACAAACCGATTTTATTTTTTCGATTATTAGTGAAGAGTTTGGATTTTTAGGAGTTTTAATAGTAACTAGTATTTTTTTCTTTATTTTTTTCAGAGCCTTAATGGTTTCTTTAAAACAAAGTGATCTATTTGCTAAATATTTAGCTTTTGGCTTATCTTTTGGTCTTATTATTCAAGCCATATTAAATCTTTCAGTTGTTATAGGTCTAATACCTGTTACAGGAGTAACTCTTCCATTTTTAAGTTATGGTGGTTCTTCTTTACTTGTAAGTATGGCAAGTATTGGAATTATTTTAAATATTTCTAGAAATGAATAAAAAGAGTACAATGAGTTGACAGTAAAGTTTTGCAGTGTCTTTTTTTTTATGTTATACTTAACTAAGGTGGTAACATGGCAAAATATGATGCATCGTCAATTAAAATTTTAGAAGGATTAGAGGCCGTTCGAAAAAGACCAGGTATGTATATTGGATCAACGGATAAAAGAGGTTTACACCATTTAGTATGGGAAATTGTCGATAATGCTATTGATGAAATTATTAATGGCTACGGAGATACAATTAAAATTAAATTAAATAAAGATAATTCTATAACCATAAGCGATAATGGTAGAGGTGTACCGATTGGTATGCATGAAAGTGGAAAAAGTACACCAGAGGTCATTTATACAGTTTTACATGCTGGGGGAAAATTTGAAAGTGCTGGATATAAAGTAAGTGGCGGACTCCATGGTGTTGGAGCAAGTGTTGTGAATGCTTTATCCAAAAAAATGGATGTTACCATATATACAGATGGTTTTATTAGTAATATAAGATTCTGTGATGGTGGTAAAGTGGAAAGTCCTCTAAAAAAAATTGGTGAAACCAAAAAAACGGGGACAACTGTAACTTTCTTGCCTGATTATGAAATGTTTAAAAATGCTAGTTTTTCTTATACAACCATTGTAGAAAGAATGCAAGAGAGTGCTTTTTTACTCCCTAATTTAAATGTAGAAATTATTGATGAACAAGATAATAAACAAGCGAACTTTCACTATGAAAATGGTCTTGTTAGCTTTGTAGAATATATTAACGAGGATAAAAATTCTTTACATAAAGTCATACATTTTAATGGAACTAAAAACGATATAGAAGTCAATATTGCGATGCAATATAATGATTCCTATAATGAAAATATTTTAAGTTTTGTAAACAATGTTAAAACAAGTGATGGAGGAACACATGAGGTAGGTTTTAAAACGGGACTTACTAAAGCTTTTAATGACTATGCTCGTGCGAATAATTTAATAAAAGAAAAAGAAGCCAATTTAGAAGGTAGCGACGTAAGAGAAGGATTAAGTGCAGTCATTAGTTTAAAAATACCCGAAAGTCTTTTACAATTTGAAGGACAAACAAAAGGTAAATTAGGAACTCCAGAAGCAAAGAGTATAACAGAAAGTATTACGTATGAAAATTTAAAATTCTTTTTAGAAGAAAATAAAGAGATTGCCCTTATTATATTAGAAAAAGCAATGAAAAGTCGAGTAGCAAGAGAAGCCGCAAGAAAAGCAAGAGAAGCTGCTCGTAAAGGGACAGGCAAAAACAATAAGGAACGTATTTTAAGTGAAAAACTCGCACGGGCAACTGGTCGTGATTATAGTAAAAATGAGTTATTTTTAGTCGAAGGAGATAGTGCTGGAGGTTCTGCTAAAGCTTTTAGAAATCGTGAAACGCAAGCCATTTTACCTTTACGTGGAAAAGTTTTAAATTGCGAAAAAGCAAGTACGCATGATATTGAAGCAAATGCCGAATTAAAACAAATTGAATATGCAATTGGTGCAGGACTTGGAGCTGATTTTGATCCTAAAGAATCAAATTATGGAAAAGTCATTATTATGACCGATGCCGATGTCGATGGTTCCCATATTCAAATTCTTTTAATTACGTTTTTCTATCGTTTTATGCGTCCTTTAATCGAAGAAGGAATGCTTTATATTGCAACACCTCCACTTTATTCAATTGAAATAGGAAATAAAGGAAAAGAGTATATTGCAACCGATGAAGAATTACAAGAGAAAAAGAAAATCCTAAAAGGAAACTATAAAGTACAACGTTTTAAAGGACTTGGTGAAATGGATGCGGATGAGTTATATGAAACAACAATGGATCCAAAACATCGAAGACTTTTCCGTGTTAACTTAACGGATGCTGCTGTTGCTGAAAAAAGAATTCATCTTTTAATGGGAGATCAAGTTGAACCAAGAAAAGAGTGGATTAATGAAAATGTTGATTTCACTTTAGAGGATGATTTTAAAAAATAAAGGATTGATGACTATGCCAAAGAAAAAAGAAGTAGAAGAAATTATTGAGAAAATTTATGATTATAGTCTTGAAGAAATTATGGAAACAGGATTTGGGAGATACTCAAAAGAAATTATTCAAGAACGTGCCTTGCCAGATGTGAGAGATGGTCTAAAACCGGTTCAAAGAAGAATTTTATATTGTATGTATATTTCTGGATTTAAGCATGATAAACCTCATCGTAAAAGTGCTAGAGCAGTAGGAGATATCATGGGTAAATTTCATCCTCATGGAGACTCTTCTATTTACGATGCAATGATTCGTATGAGTCAAAATTGGAAGATGCGAGAATGCTTAATCGATGTTCATGGTAACAATGGCTCTATTGATGGAGATGGACCAGCCGCCATGCGTTACACAGAATCTAGATTGTCAAAAATTGCCGAAGAAATGTTAAACTCTATAAATAAAGATACCGTTTTGATGACGTATAACTTTGATGATGAAGAACTAGAACCAACCGTTCTTCCCGCTGCTTTTCCTAATTTATTAGTCAATGGTTCAACTGGAATTAGTGCTGGTTATGCAACAAATATTCCAACGCATAATTTAGGAGAGGTAATAGATGCTACCATAAAAAGAATTGAATGTCCAAATTGTCATTTAGAATCTATTATGGAATTGATGCCTGGACCAGATTTTCCAACTGCAGGGGTAATTGAAGGAAAAGAAGGATTAATAGATGCCTATAAAAAAGGAAAAGGCAAAGTAATTTTAAAAGCAGACTGTGAAATTGTAAGTTCTGGAAATAAAAAACAAATCATTGTTCATTCTATTCCTTATGAGGTTATCAAAGAGCAGTTAATTAAAAAAATTACGGAAATTAAATTAGATAAAAAAATTGAAGGAATTAACGATATTATTGATGAATCTGACCATGACCATATGGCTCGTATTGTAATTGATTTAAAAAGTACAGCCAATGCTGAATTAATCTTAAACTATTTACTAAAAAATACAGATTTACAAGTAAATTATAATTTTAATATGGTTGCCATTGTGAATAAACGTCCTCGTTTGGTAGGAATATTAGAAATTTTAGATGCTTTTATTGCCCACCAAAAAGAGGTAATAACGAAAAGAACTCAATTTGATTTGGCCCAAGCTAAAAAATCTTATCATATTTTAGAAGGTTTAATAAAAGCTATAAGTATTTTAGATGAGGTTATTCGCATAATAAGGGCAAGTAAAAATAAAACGGATGCAATTGACAACTTATGTAAAGAATATGACTTTACATATGAACAAGCCAAAGCCATTGTAGAATTGCAACTTTATCGTTTAACAAACACCGATGTTGTGGAACTTAAAGAAGAAATGGAACGTCTTTCTAATAATATTAAAGCTTGGGAACAAATTTTAAATAGTGAAGAAGCTTTAAAATATGTAATGAAAAAGGAACTTAAGATTATAAAGAAAGAATATGGAAACCCTCGTCGTACCAAAATTAAAGATGAAATCACTGAAATCAAATTAGATAAAGTAGATATGATTCCTAAAGAAAATGTAGTTGTGGTAGTTACGAATGAAGGCTACATAAAACGAGTAAGTAGTAAATCTTATGCCTCTTTAAAAGAAGAACCAACAACATTAAAACCCGGCGATTTTATTACAGGTTTATATGAGGTTACGACTTTGGATACTTTACTTATTTTTACCAATTTAGGAAATTATTTATATATTCCTGTTCACAAAATTCCTGATGTTAAATGGAAAGAATTAGGAAAACATATGAGTAACATTATTAGTGTATCAAGTGATGAACAAATTGTATCTTCTATGATTATGAATGATGAAATAAAAGATATAATAACGATTACAAAAAAAGGTATGATAAAGAAAAGTAGTCTAAAGGACTATGAGGTAACAAGATTTTCTAAAGCTATGGCTTCCATTAAATTAAAAGACGAAGACCAAGTTATTGCAGTAATACCATCAAAAGAAAATATTATTTTAGTAAGCAATAATGGATATTATGTCCAATTTAAAGAAGAAGAGGTTCCTCTTACAGGAGTTAAATCAGCCGGGGTAAAAGGAATTCAATTAAAAGATAGCTCTTTAGTTTCTGCTATTTCCTATGATCAATTAGAATACCTTACTTTATTTACAAATAACAAAACAGCAAAACGAATTAAAATAAGTGAACTTGAATTTACAGGACGTGCTAAACGTGGCAATAGTTTAATGAAAAAAGTAAAATCTGTAAACTATGAAATTACAAACGCTATTGGAACAGATACCAAAGATACATTATTATTAAAAAGTGATAGTGAAATTAAAGAATTAAAAAATAGTGAAATAGCAATTATGGATTTAGTAAGTACTGGTTCTTCTATTACAAAACATAAAATTGATGCCATCCAAAAAAAGACAGAACTCATTTGTTATTTAAAGAAGGAATCGAAAAAGACTGAAAATGGAATAGAACAAGAAAAAGAAGAAAAGAAAGAAAATCATATTAAAGAATTTACGATGGCCGATTTTTTAGATGATTTTAAATTATAATTTATTTTAGTAGGAGGTTTATTGGTGAAAAATATTTTAGATTATTATTTGGAACTTGATTTATTAACAGCAACATATACTTTAGCTTCTGTAAGTTCCTTTTCTTTAGTTGAGGTAGAAAGAATTTTGTTATGTTATCAAAAAATAAATTTACTTTTGAATAAAGAAACAAGTTCTTTTTACGAAAAAATGAAAGAAAATATCGTGAACTATGTTTTAGAAGATTTACAAGTAGAGCAAAATATATTTTTAGAAAAAATAAAAAAATAAGTTTTAAAATCACTTAATGCATATAATGTATTAGGTGATTTTTATGTCTAAAGAAAGTTTTAAAAATTTTGCCAAAAATCATCCAGAACTTGTACATTATATAAAAAATGGAGAGGCAAGTTGGCAAAAATTTTACGAAATTTATGATATTTATGGGGAAGATGAAAGTGCTTGGCAAGATTATTTTAATGTAGAAAAAAAAGCTGGTTCCGAATATAATTTTAAGTCGATTACTGATAAAATAAAAAATATTGATTTATCCTCTATTCAAGAGCATATTAATACCGCTCAAAAAGCTTTAGGAATTGTTCAAGAATTAACAGGTAAAGGAGCTTCTACAGCTACACAAGCCGCCGTTGCTAAAGAAGCTATAAATCCAAGACCAATTAATAAAATATTTGAGGATTAATATGGATATTATTGTACAACAAAAATTAAATGCGGACAAAAAAATGTTAGATTATTTAAAAGAAAATTCCTATTGGTATAAAGATTTAAATCGTGATAGTGATAATTATATGAAATATGTAAAAGCTATGAAAGACAAATATCATCTAAAAATTACCGATAAAATAAATAATGCCATTGATAATATTGACATCATTAGCAGTGTATTAAATGCTTTAAAATAATAATTGCAAAGAACCTCCACTTTTAGTATAATGAAATTAGCATAGGAGGAAGAAAAAATATGAAGAAAAGAAATAGAATCCTCCCAACCGAAAGTAGCTTCGGGGGGGGGGTTGTTAAATAGAAATAACAAATCAACGGAGCTACAAAGATATAAAAAAAATACCAAACAAAAGAAAATTTTAATTGGAACAATATTATTATTTGTACTAGTACTTGGCGGTATAAAACTATACCGAACTTTTGC
>CANRPZ010000050.1 GCA_947632625.1 uncultured Bacilli bacterium
ATTCTATTTCTTTTCTTCATAATTCTTTTTCCTCCTATGATAACTCAATTGTATCAAAAAGGTATGTTCTTTTCAATACAATTATTTTTCTAAAACCTCTATAACATTTGGAACTAATTGCTTCTTACGGGATAATAAATTCTTAACAAAATACCCTTGGTAAAATTCTTCTGTATTATACACATCTTTCATTAAATTTTCACTTTTTCGATCATAGAAAATATAAGATCCATTCTTTTCAATATCCGTGATTAGGACAATAACAATATCAAATCTTCCATTTGCCATTTTATCTATTTCATTAACAAAGCTATCAACATCAGAAGCAATATCATCATAATCCATAGTAAAAATTTGACTAATTCCTACAAATTTATTTCCAACTCTAAATGATTTAATATCCTCATCCAATAAATCTTCTGCTTTCTTTCCTTTAATTGAAAAACCAACTTTTACCATATCGTGACCATATTTAAGAACATCTACTTTAGCAATTTTAGCTAAATTTTGTACAACTTTTCGATCAATAGGAGTTGCTGTAACAGATTTTAAAAGCAGCGTATCAGATAAAATCGCCGAAAGCATAACCCCTGCTATATCTTTTGGAATACGAATACCATTTTCAATAAACATATGATAAATGATTGTGCAAGTAGATCCAACTGGCATGCTTCGAAAATTAATCGGAACAGAGGTCCCAATTTGAGCCAAATTATGATGATCAATAATTTCATCAACAATAGCTTCTTCAATTCCATCTACACTTTGATTATAACCATTATGATCTACTAATATAACATGTATTTTTTCAAATTGGTTTGCATCAACATTTCGAATCAATCCTAAACATTTAGAAGATTTATTAACAACAGGATAATTTGTAAATCCGGACTTTTCAATTAGTTCTAAAAAATCTGTACGATAATCTAAATAATTTACACAGACAGGATTTTTTTCCATAGCAAGCGTCGAAATATAATTAGCAAGGGTTAAACAAGTTGAGGTATGATACGTATCTAAATTTGTTTTGATAATACTTACTTTATTATTTTTTGCTTTTGTAAGTAATTCATCATCAATTTCATTTCCACCCGTTACAATAATTAATTGCACTTTAGAATCAATTGCATACTCAAGTACTTTATAGCGATCCCCCACAAGCATAATATTTTCATGACTTAATTTTATAGTATCCATGATTGTTTTGCTTTGATAAGCAGCAGCTATAATTACTCCATCAATCTCATCTTGAAATTTTAAAACAATTTCTCCTTGAATAGCACTTAAAATATTTGAAATATTTGTTTTTAAAAAATCACGATTCCCACTAATCAATTGTTTAGCAAGTTCCTTTAAAGTAACCAAACCTTTTAATTTTTTAGAATCATCTACAATACAAATGCCAGTTTCCGCTTCTTTTTGCATAACTAAAAAAGCATCTAAAATGGAGGTTTTTTCATCAACCATACAATTTTTATTATAACGCATATGACGAATTTGGACTTTAACATCATTTAAATACTCTGGCTCTTTTACATTAAAATAATTAAGAACAAACTTTGTTTCATTGTTAATATGACCAAGTACCCTTGGAATTGTATTAAAACCTAATTTATTTTTTAAATAAGATAAACTAATACTAGCACAAACCGTATCTGTATCAGGCTTTTGATGTCCAATAACATATGTTTTTTCCATAAGATTCTCCTTTTTATTCACTTTTCATTTCAAACAAAATATTTCTTAATTCCATTGCTCTTTCAAAATCAAGATTTTTAGCAGCAGTTTTCATTTCTTCTTCTATGCGTAACATTAATTGTTCTTTTTCTTTTTTACTCATTTTTTCTTCTTTTTCTGCTTTTTCACTAACGTCATTACTAATAACATCTTTAATTTCTTTTTCTATTGTTTTAGGTATTATACCATGAATTTCATTAAATTGCATCTGTATTTCTCTTCTTCTTGACGTTTCTTTGATGGCTTCATCCATCGCCTCACTAATAGTATCTGCATACATAATTACATGTCCATGTTCATTTCTTGCAGCTCTACCAATCGTTTGAATTAAACTCCTACTGCTTCTTAAAAATCCTTGTTTATCAGCATCTAAAATGCATATTAGACTAACCTCTGGAATATCAAGTCCCTCTCTTAAAAGGTTAATTCCAACAACGCAGTCATAAATTCCTAAACGAAGCTCTTGTATAATTTTTAAACGTTCAAGAGTTTTAATTTCACTATGTAAGTAAGCTACTTTTATATTCATTTCTTTTAAATAATTTGTTAATTCTTCACTCATTCGAATGGTTAAAGTTGTTATTAAAACTCTTTCATTTTTTTCCTTACAACGATTAATTTCATTAATGATATCGTCGATTTGGCCAAGAGTTGGTCTAACATCAATCGTTGGATCTAATAAGCCTGTTGGACGAATAATTTGCTCAACAAAAGCACCCCCTGTTTTTTCTAATTCATAATCTCCAGGGGTAGCGGAAACATAAATAGCTTGATTGATTTTACTTTCAAATTCATCAAACTTTAGGGGACGATTATCTAATGCACTGGGAAGACGAAATCCATAGTCAACAAGTGTTTGCTTACGCATCCTATCCCCATTATACATTCCTCTTACTTGCGGTAAAGTAACATGGGATTCATCAACCACTAACAAAAAATCTTTAGGAAAGAAATCGATTAAACAAGTAGGGGTTTCTCCTTCCCCTCTTAAAGCTAAATGTCTCGAATAGTTTTCAACACCACTACAAAAACCAGTTTCTTTTAACATTTCAATATCGTACAATGTTCTTTCGCGTAATCGTTGCTCTTCTAATAATTTATTTTGGCTTTTTAATTCTTCTAAACGACTTTTAAGTTCCTCTTCAATACGACGAATGGCTTCTTTCATTTTTTCATCACTCGTAACAAAGTGACTAGCAGGAGAAATAGTTATTGTTTTTTTGTTTTGAATTAGAGCTCCTGTAACGGGATCAAAACTATGAATGGATTCTACCTCATCTCCAAAAAGTGAAATACGGATTCCATTTTGATGTTCATTAACGGGAATGATATCGATTACATCTCCCCTTACGCGGAAGGTTCCTCGGTGAAAATCAATATCGCTTCGTTCATAGGTCATATCAACCAACTTATTAATTATAGTATTTCTTGAAATAGTATCCCCGACGGTTAATATAAGCATTTTGTTAATATATTCTTCTTTTTCTCCAATACCATAAATACAAGAAACACTAGATACGACTATCGTATCAGGATTATTAATTAAGGAAGAGGTAGCAGCATGTCTTAATTCATCTATTTCATCATTAATGGATGAATCTTTTTCAATATAAGTATCACTAGAAGGTACATAGGCTTCTGGTTGGTAATAATCGTAGTAAGAAACAAAATATTCAACATGATTCTCCGGAAATAGTTCTTTTAGTTCTGCATAAAGTTGCCCAGCAAGTGTTTTATTATGGGCTAGAACTAGAGTTGGTTTATCGACTTGTTGAATCACATTAGCAATAGTAAAAGTTTTTCCTGTCCCCGTTGCTCCTAGTAAAACTTGTTCTTTTTTACCATTCTTAATACCTTCAACTAACTCTTTAATAGCTTCTGGCTGATCTCCACTAGGTTGATACTTGGATACTAAATGAAACATAATTTTCCTCCATTTCTATAAAAATATATAGCATAAATTTTCAATTCTATATTTTATCACTAAACTATAAACAAAACAAGGAAACAACTATATGTTTCCCTGTTATTATATTTGACATTTTTTGAATATTTTATGTTAATCTTTTTTCCTTTTTATATAATTATTATTTTAAAATTGTATTAGAATGATTTTATAAAAATTTCAAAAATTAATTATAATTAAAAAATAATGATTTAAATTATTTTACATTTAATTTTTCTACATAACTTACTACATCTAGTTCTTTATGGTTTTCCTTAAACTTATTTAACATAACGTCATCTGCATCAATTAATTCAATCAAAATATAACCATCAAATGGTTTTATATGACTTTCTATTAAATTATTCAAAGAATCAAATTCTTCTTTATCCCAGTAATATATATTACCTTTAATTTTTTCAGATTCAAATTTTGAAAAAACATTATACCATGCTTGAATTTCTATTTTATTATTATTTTGATATAAATAATAATGAAAACCAGCTTCTAATTGGTTTGTAAATGCAAATTCTTCTTCTTTTTTCATATATTGAATTAATGTTTCATAATCCACTAAATAGAAAAAAGGATATGGATTTTTCTTGTTATATATTAAGACAACGCAAGAAATAACAATAGCAATAAGCCAAATTATACCTAATACAATTCCCATCATGGTTCCATTTTTTTTATCTTCGTTATTCTCTATTACATCCTATATCTTTGTGATTTAAATCTTTATAAATTGCGTAAGTTAAACATTTTAATCCACCATGACAAGATTCTGAATCCTCACAATTTTTACATTCATCAGGAATTTGATATTCCCTTAATTTCTTTAATATTTCATTATATTTATATAAATCATACATCTTTTTTTCAAACAAGTTACCAACAACTATCGGCATTCTTCGACACGGAACTAAATCACCATTTTCCATAACAGTTAACAAACTATCTCCTGCTGTACATCCATAAGCAAAATCATTCGTCATTTGAAATTGCAAAGCTCTATACATTGAAATTGTCGTATTATTATTTTTTAATTTTTTTAATTTGTTTCTCTCTTTGTTCATAATAGATAAATATTCTCTTGTTTGCTTATAATTTAATGCTAAATCCTTATCTTCTGAATCACCTAAAGGAATATATCTATCAGACCAAACATTGTTTACATCATATTTTCTAGCATATTTTACAACTTTAGGAAATTCTTTATAATTTAATTTAGTAGCAGTAAAGGAGATAGAGGTAAAAATATCTTGATTTCTTAAATTAACAATTCCTTTTGCAATTTTGTTATACGTACCTTTACCTCTAATATAGTCATTTGTTTTTTTGCCACCTTCTAAACTTACTTGAACATAATACGGATTATAACTTTTAATTTTTTTAGCAATCTCTTCCGTAATAAGAGTACCATTTGTAAGTATAGAAAAAGTAATGAAATCTTGATCTTTTTTTATAAGATCTAAAATCTTAAATAAATGGGGATTACATAATGGTTCTCCACCGGTTATGTTTATATGCCCTTTCATTTTTAATTTCTTTAGTAATTCTTTAAATTGATTATATATATCAATTAATTCCTCATATTTTAATTGAATAGGTTTATGGGATTCTTGATAACAATGTAAGCATTTTAAATTGCAGTTTTCACTTAAATGCCATTGCAAAATAAACCTTTTTACCAAGAACCTCCACCTCCACAAGAAGAGCATCCTCCTCCACAGGAAGAACATCCACCACCGCAAGAAGAACATCCGCTAGAACTAGAACCACCACCACCTGAAGAATGAACTGGTTCTGGATAATATACATTATCATATAAAGAATAATAAGAATAGTCACTTTCATAGTTGAATGTTCCCATATCCATTTCAGGAATAGGGATATTTTCAAATTTCTTTATCCACTTTTTAGAAATATTCATAGCATAAGTATATGGAAGAATGTTGTAAAAATAATTTGGATTTTCTAAAACTAATGCTTCTAATCTTGGCTTTTCTGCCGTAACTAAGAAATTTCTAAATCCTTTTACTTTAGCCGTAATATATTCACCATATTCGGTCTTTCTCTTCATAAATATCGTAAAGAATAAATTTATCAAATTACATATAAATGATAAATAATATAAAACACTCCAATTAGGATCTAAATCTTCTACATATTTATAAGAGATTATACTTAATATTAAAATAACTATACTTCTAAAAATTGCACCCCCAATTTGTTTTGATGCTATACTATCATGAACCTTATCTTTAAAACTGTTCTTTAATTCTGAATCAATATCATTAAATGCTCTATAGAAAGTATGATGTTCACTTAAAATTACAACATCCTTACTTTCAAATAATCGATCATAAACAATTTTCTCCATACTTGATAATGTAGGGAATTTAGACGCATCAGCTGCATACTTTTCCATATCCTTATTATATTGTTCAACTTCTTTATCATAAGCTGCTTTTTTCTTATCAACATCTTTTAATCTTGCTTCTTCATTATCGTTAACAATTTCTATATAACCATCATTTACTAGTTTGTCTTTAACAGCTAAAAATTTATCAATATTAGATTCTAATAATTTTGTATCACCTTTTTTAAATAAATGAATCATCATAGTCTTTTCTGATTGATTTAAATTATTATCAGCATCTTTTAATTTTTTAACTTCTATTTGTCGTTTTGGTAGTGTTTTATCAAAATCTTTTACTGCTTTTGGTTTTATAAGTAAATTCGTTATTTGAATGTTATTATCTTCGTCTTTTAAATCATCAATTTTGATATAGCCTTTACTTGCTAATTGAATAATTAGCGAAATTGTGAATTTCTTACTTGCTTGTCTTTTGTTAAAGACATATCCGATTTCAGCAGAACTTAAATCATCTGGTGGATAAAATTCAATTGTTTGAGCCTTTTTAGGATGATCTTTACCATACTTAACCCATTTATAAATAGTCCATGCCGTTAATGCAAATATAATCATTGAAATAATGAAAGAACCCCATCCATAATTCCAACTACCACCGACAAAATAACCTTCTGGTAATTCTATATCTAATGTTAATGATTTCTCTAATGGTTCATAGTAATATAAAGCAAAATATTCTTCATCACACGCTCCATCTTCACTTAATCGCCACTCATCACTACAATAATCTTTTAATTGTTTTTTATAATTTTTCTCCTCATTGAATGTTGCGTACAAAGTATTTCCAATTATAGAAAAATCGACGACATCTGTAACATCATTTTTTCTAAACTTATCGGTAAAAAATTTAACATTATATCCATCAATATTTTTAGGCATATTAACCTGAATTGAGGCATTTTTTATCTCAGTTCCCCAATAATCACCATATGCATGGAATATTAATTCGTCAAAATTTTTATAAGGATCTTTTCCCATATCGTATGTATATTTAATGACATAAGTTTTTTCCCCTTCACCTACATACTTATTGGCACTACCAATTTTAATTCTTGCTTTTCTTTTAACTGTATCCAAACTATAAGGATCTCCTACTGCACGATAATTAGATATTGTTGCCTTTCTTTTTATCGTATCTCCATCTTGACCTGTATATTGCAGCCATAAAGGGGTGAATTTATATATACCATGATGATAAGATTCATACCAATCAACGGTGATTTTTTCAGTAACTTCAACTTTATTGTCTTCTTTTACATCTAATAAAACATTATAAGCAGAAATTGTAAAACCATCCGCTAGTTTTTCAGTACCTACATCATCCCCAAAATATGATTCAAGTCCTGTTATAATAACACCTAAAATCATAAGTGCTAAGTAGCCTAACCAAAAGAATCCAAATAATTTTCCTATAAAATTTCCACTCTTGTGAGATTTTTTTGCCATTATATTTTTACCTTTACACTTTCTCTTTCTGTTTCATTTGCTTCAAACATAGCTTTTGATTTATACCCTAATATTTTTGCAACAATATTACTTGGGATCATTTCAACTTTGTTGTTATAATTTCTAACTACTGCATTATAATACTTTCTTGACTCTGCAATTTCATCTTCAATTCCGCTTAATGATTGTTGTAAACTTAAAAAGTTTTCATTTGCTTTCAAATCTGGATATGCTTCAGCTAGTGCCATTAATTTTGTAATGCCACCTGTTATTTGCTCATTCGTTTTAAGCTTTTGTTCATCAGATAAATTATCATAAGATTTTACATTATTTCTAATCTCAACTATTTCTTTTAATGTATCTTTTTCATGTTTCGCATAACCTTTAACAGTTTCTACTATATTAGGAATCAAATCCCATCTCTTTTTTAAATAGACATCCATGGTTGCAAAGCTTTCTTTTACCATGTTTTTCAATTTAACTAATTTGTTAAATGTGATGAAAAAATAAAATACAATTACTAAAACAACTCCTATTATAATCCATAAAATATAATTCATATATACCTCTCCTCATTTTATTTAAAAAGGGGATTTTTTATCTCCCCACTGAATTATCTAGTCAAAATTTTACTTATTCACAAGATCCTGTTGTATTCGTACTAAACCATTCTTTAAATTGTTCCAAGTATTCCTCAATTCCAATACGCTCTGCAACTTTCTTTTGACCATCTAAATCATACGTTATCCCAGATGCAGTATAACCTACAATTGATTTATCATTATACATAATGGTAATATTACCTTCTTGCGATTTGCATTTTAATTTTTTAGATGTTAAAGATGTAATTCCAAATACAGCTATTCCAACAATAGCCAAAAATAGTACTATAGCACCTATAATCATACAAACTTTTTTCATTGCATACTCCTTTCTATTATGATTATAACCCCCCCCCC
>CANRPZ010000051.1 GCA_947632625.1 uncultured Bacilli bacterium
TGGGGCGAAATGTGAGGATCGAACTCACGCATACCGGAGCCACAATCCGGCGTGTTAACCACTTCACCAATTCCGCCATGTCAGTATTAGAATAACAAATAATTGAATAAATTGCAAGTATATATTATAATGGAAATTGGGAAGAGTGATAGTGTGTTAAATTTAAATATAATAACGACTTTTGCTAGAGAATTAATGGATTTTATAAACGATATTGGCTTATTTTTTAAAGATATTATATCTAGTATTCATCATTTTTTGAATAAATTTATGGCAGATGATGCTATACTCATGTTCAGTATTTTACTAGGAGCCATTATTGCAATCTTTATATTTCGTTTAGTAATCAACAAAAGATAAAAAAGAATAGTTTAAAAATGACTATTCTTTTTCAATGTATTCATTTAAAGGTTTTACACGATATTTTAACTCTGGCATTTCGCTCGTTGGAACAAAACCACTACGGGCATTTATAACATCAGGAATACGGTTTACAATATCCGCACAAGTAAGTTCAACTGTAGCAGGTCTATTAATTATCATAGTTGTATTAGGTTCACCTTCAATTGTCCAGATATTAGCATCGTAATCATCTTCACTATATACTTTACCGATACACTCTGCTTCAATAGTAATTCCTTCTGTAGTTGTTGCAGTAACAACAGCACTCATTCCTGTTGCGTCTCCTGCTTTTATAGTCATATCAAGAGTACTTGAATAAATATCCTCTGTATGTGTTTGAGGTACACACTCTTGGCTAATCTCTTTTAAATGAAGATTTAATTTATCAATTAACCAACCGGCAACATTCCACATGTAACTTGGAGAATATTCTCTATTATCAATTATTTTTTGTCTTTCTTCCTTACTCATACGATCATTTGCAGCAACTGTTTTATCGAATTCTTCTAATGAAAGGCCAGCACCATGTGCTTTAGCTAGGGCAATTCCATAATCCTCAACATTATAAGAACTGCTTCCTTTAATTTTAGTAATCTTATGCGTTGAAGCAGCTAAATTACTAATTAGATTACCCCAGAAAATATCTTGGTAACCACAACCCGTAATCGTTATTCCTCCTGCTTTTGCAAGGCTATCCAATTCTTTATACAAAGTTGGATTGGAATTACTTGCATAAAAAGCTTCTTCACAAGTTGTTACAACATTTACGCGACATTTAGCGCAAGTGCGTAAAACGTCTCCTAAATCATTTAATAAACTCATTGTTGTAACAATAGCAATATCAGGTTTTATTTCACTTAATCTTGTTTCTAAAGAAGAAATATCTTCTACTAAAACATTTTTCTTATCACTTTCCATGATCTCCCCGATATCACTACCGATTACATCTTTTGCTACATCAAAGGCTAGAACAATTTCGCCTCCTTTTTCATAAACATAGCGCATCGTGTATTTACTCATCTTGCCACACCCTATTTGGGCAACTTTTACTTTTCTTTCCATTTTTTTCTTCCTTTCTATTCTTTATCTTCTAAATTTACATTCTCTTCTTTAATTAAATCAGCAAAAGTTTCTTTAAATCTTTCGATTTCTTTTACTTTTACATCCTCATAAATATTTTTAGCATTACAAATTGCTTTATACACATGTTTTATTTTTACCTCTTTTTCATTATCAAATAGTGCATAAGAAAAAGCATTAGCAAGGATAGTTAAACATATATCGGGGTATCTTGCTGCTACCTCATATACCCTTTTATATTCATCGGTCATTTCCACAATAAAAGACATAATCTTTTCTTTAATAAAATCTGTATAATTCAGCTTTACACCTATTTGTTTTTCTAGTTTCGGATAAGTTCCCATTAAGATTTTTACGGTTGTAGGTTTATCAGTTTCCAAAACATCGACTTTTTGAAATCGTCTTAAGAAAGCACGATCGCGTAAAATGTATTGTTCATACTCTTCTGTCGTTGTTGCTCCTACCATTTTAATTGCTCCACGATCAAGTCCAGATTTTAACATATTGGCAAAATCAATTCCTCCATTTGCCCCTACATTTTTATTTACTAAAACATGTGTTTCATCAATAAATAAAATTGTTTTTTCTTTTTGTTCTAACTCTTTTACGAGTAAATCAATACGATTTTCAACTTGGCCTTCACTTACACTAGACCCAAGTAAACTGGTGATATTTATTTTAATGAGTTCCCAGCCCTTTAAAGCATCTGGTACTAAACCTCTTTGAATTCGATAAGCAAGGCCTTCGACAATCGCTGTTTTACCTATACCAGGTTTTCCAACCAAAAGTGCACTTTTTTCTGGAGTCAGCAATATTAGTATACACTCTTTAATTTCTTCATCACGAGCAATTGCTGGATCCGTGATAAATTCTTTTTTGGTAAAATTCTCGCCATAACGTTCTAGCATACTTATCTTATCTTGGTTCATAGTACCCTCCAATATTATTTTATCACAATAAAAAAAGAAGATACAAAAATTTAACCTTCTTTTTTTCTACTTGACACAATTTACCTTCGATTATATTCGTATCGATATTCTAATAATTTTTCTTTTACTTTAGAATTAGCATATACTTTTATTTCTATATCATCCATGCTATTTGCTACAATCGTTTTCTTTTTTAAATTGGTAATCATATCTTCAAAAAATTTTTTATAGTTTAGATTATAGGTAGCATAACGTAATCTTAAAATGTGATATTTTCCCGTTTCTTCTAGAGTTGGTTGTATTTCTACTGTACTATATTTATCATAATAGGAATAAACAACTTTAATTTGATTGTCTAATTGTTCATCTACTATAATGTTTTTTGCAGGTATTGCTGTACTTATAACAAAATTTGGCTCAAAATCATAGTAAAATTCTTGTTCGGCATTTTTTTGGTCATAAATTACTTGCGTAGATGCAAATTCAATTGTACAAATTCCACAGCCAATGCCTAGAATAAGGAAACAACTTAAGGATGCAATTAATAAAACATTGGTTCTATTTTTTCGATTAAAGATAACGTTAAAGATAAAAATAAAGATGAAAATACCTATTAATAATAATGAAATAAAGATGAGATAAAGTCCAAAATAAGTAACGCCTTTAAAGAGCAAATAGGTGGATATGCCAACAATACAAGACATTCCTACTAAAAAGAAGGCTACTCCAATTAAAATTAAGAATAAAATAAATTTAATGAATCCAAAACCAATATGAGCTAAAGTATTCATAAAGTTTTCTAAAACGTCAGAAGAGAAAGCAATATTCTTGGCATCTTTTTTCGCTAATTCTTTTTTGGGTTTTGTTTGTTTTTTAATTTCTGTTTTATTTACAGATACATTATTATCTTCTTTTAGGAAACAACTTTGAAACAGTTTGACAGAAAATAGTACTGCAAATAAGAAATAAGCCATTTCTAAAATAAAATTCCAAAGACTATAAAGTAAATTGTAAATTGCATGGTGAACATATAATTCTTCTAAAATATTGTTTCCAACATCCGTTATAAAGGTAAACGGAATTTTACATATGCCTGTTAGGAGAATAATAAAGAAAAGTTCAATCATAAACTTTATAATTTCGCGAAAGTTTTTATAAGAAAACGTATTACAAATATGTTCAAATACTTTCACAAATGTATCCACAAGATTATTAAAAAAATCATCTTTTTTATTTTCCTCTTTTGTAGTTTTTATTTTATAAGCACTTAATAAATCGTTCGAAAGTTCCTCGATATTACCAAAAGATTTTATAGCTTCTTCTTCCGTACATCCATCACTCATTTTTTCTTCTATATATCCTTCGTATTCATTTAAAATATCTAAAATTTCACTTTCTTCTAATATAGATAATTTTTTTCTTAAAGTTTCTAAAAATTTTTCTTTATTCATTTCTTTCCCTACCTTCTATAAAAGTATTCACACTATTAGCAAATCGTGTCCATTCTTTTTTTTGTTCTTTGGTGTATTTTTTTCCTAATGCTGTAATATGGTAATACTTTCTTATTGGTCCTTCACTTGATTCCTCTAAATAGGTTTCAAAATAGCCTTCATTGGTAAGTCGCTTTAGTATCGGATAGATTGTTCCTTCGTTTACATCAACAATTTTACTTACCTCTTCCACTAGTTCATAACCATACTTGTCTTTTTTTTCAACAATTAGTAAAACCAATAACTCCAGTACCCCCTTTTTAAATTGTGTATTTATAGTAACCACCTCGTAGCTTTATCATACTATAAGTACTTGGTAATGTCAAGTACTGAATAAAAGCAAATAATTAAGTAAAAACTTATTATTCGCATCTTAAGGCTTCAACTGGGTCTTTTTTACTGGCTAATTTAGCTGGTATCATTCCTCCAAGTAAAGTAAGTCCAATACTAATAAGTATTAAAAAAAGCGCATGCCAAGGATTTATTAAAGCCAGATTTTTTATTTTAGATAGATGATAAAGAATAGAATTAATTGGGATTAAAAGTAATTTGGTCATTAAAATTCCTAGAATGCCTGAAGCTAGTCCAATAAGAAAAGCTTCCGACTTAAAGACACGCGCAATATCTTTTTTTCTAGCGCCAAGGCTTCTTAAAATACCTATTTCTTTTTTTCTTTCTAAAACGGATATATAAAGAATAATTCCAACCATAAGTGAAGATACAAATAAGCTTATTGTACTAAAGGAGGTTAAAATAATTGTGATTGTATCCATAATCTGCTCCAATGTAGAAGATAAGGTTTTGGCTTCATCAGTATAAAGAATTTTTTCTTGTTTTTCTTTTTCTTCGTTATAGGTATCGATATAACGAATGATTTCTTTTTTTGAATTAAAATCAGTTGGATATACTTGAATTTTATAAGGGGTTCCTTCATCCCCTAAAGCTTCCAAGGTTTGTTTTTTTTGCCATTGTCCAAGTTCGCTCGATAAATCATAAAATTCCCCTGTTAAAACATTATATTCTTGTTTTTTTTGGTCTTTGACAATTTTAGAATTTTTATTTTGATTTTTTATATAGTTCAATAATTCATTCGTATAATAAAAATTTGTTGTATCTATGTAATCTCTATAGTTTTCTTTTAAACGAATAATTCCAACTACCTTTAAGGCAAGGTTTTTTTCATCGTTATAAACGGAATTTAAATCTGTATTTATCCCATAATAATCTCCCACTTTTTTGTAATAACTATCATTTAAAGCCAATTTCAAAGTTGTTCCTATAATTTCATCAAAAGAAATTTCTGCTTTTGTACTATCAAGACCTAGATTTTTCAAAATCGTTTCGGGGACATGGTTTTTATTATCGACTACTAAAACAAGGTCTTCTTTTTTAGTAGGTTCTTCCCCAGCTAATATATCATATTTTTCTTTTAAAAAGTCTTGTTCTTTTTCGTTTAAACTTTTAGGTAAATTTTCTAAAACCATATTTTCTATTACCTTTATTTCTCCATTTATCTTATTTACTAAATGCAACTCTGTAAGATAATAATAGGCTAGTCCACTTACATAAAGAGGATTTATATTTTCTATATAAGATAAAAAATCTTTCGAAATATAATTTTGGTAAGTAAAGATCTCTTGTTGTTTTTCTGGATATACGTGATTGCTATTTGGATACTCTTTTTCTTTACTTGTTTGGTTCAGTAAAGGATTGTTTGTAGCTATCCATTGTTCTTCAATAACAATGGGCATAGTAGACATCGTGCTTTGTTCAAAAATTTTCATTTGCTTATTAAAACCATTTGCTATACTTAAAATTAAAGCTATACCAATAATTCCAATGCTAGAAGCAAAACTTGTTAGAATGGTTCTACCTTTTTTCGTGCGAATATTATTAAGACTTATATAAAGGGCAGATAGAAAACTCATAGCTGTTTTTTTCCTTTTATATTCTACTTGGCTAGTCTTTGATGGATCCGCTGGATTGGAATCTTTTATTATTTTACCATCACACATTTTAATAATACGATCGGCGTAGGTACTCGCTAATTTTTCATTATGCGTTACCATAATAACTAATTTGTTTTTAGAAATAGATTTGATAAGTTCCATAATTTGAAAAGAAGAGTTTGTATCTAAAGCTCCCGTTGGTTCGTCAGCTAAAATAATTTTCGGATCATTTACTAGGGCTCTTGCAATAGCCACTCGTTGGATTTGTCCACCTGATAACTCATTTGGTCTTTTATAAATATGGTTTTTTAGGCCAACTTTTTCTAGCATTGCTTTTGCCATTTTCCTTCTTTTTTTTAGAGAAACTCCACTTAATGTTAAACTCATTTCAACATTAGTTAAAATATTTAAATGTTCAATTAAATTATAATTTTGAAAAATAAAGCCAATACAATTATTTCGATAGGTATCCCAATCTTTGCTTTTAAAATTTTTGGTTGTTTTATGATTTATTATTAACTCTCCTTCATCGTATTGATCTAGACCACTTATAATATTTAAAAGAGTTGTTTTTCCGCAACCACTTGGGCCTAGAATCGCAACAAACTCATGGTCTTTAAAATTTAGTTGAATATTATTTAAAACAATTTGGACACTATCTCCAGTCTTATAGCTTTTTTTAATATTTTTTAATTCCAGCATTTTTTTCCTCTTTTCTTAAAGCGACTATAGCAAAAAAGTAAGATCCTTACAAATAGCCAAATTGGGTTTTATTTCATAAAAAAAGTGAATTGTTTTAAACAATTCGCTTAATTTAAACCAAAATTATCAATTTTTTTGTTTATTCAAAAGAAATCGTACTAATTAATTCATACAAATCTTCTTCTTTGAAATCTTGACCATATATTCCTATTCCATAAACAGCATCCTCGTGATTTAAAAAAACACCTTTTGAAAAATCATTTTCTACTATATAACCATCATAATCTCCTTTTATTAAAGTAATTTGATTGGTATTTGAAAGTATATTGGATGTAGTAACATTAATGGCAATTGATTTTCTAATTTTATTGATACTACTAAAAATGTTTGGTTGACTATTTATGTTTTCTAGTAAGTATTTATATAACTCATAATCATTTGTAACTTTATTTTTTTCTAAATCTTTCGTTAAATCATAATAGAGACCATCTTGTTTACTTTCTTCTATAACTCGTTGGATTTGATCTTTTTTATCTTTTTTGCTAAACAAGACTTTAAAATCAGTATCTTTTATGTCATAAGCTTCTAGATTATCTCCTAATTTTTCAAATTCATTTTTGATTTTAAGTCCTTCATAAGAAAAAGTATCTTCTGGTTGATTTTTACTATAAATGTCAACACTTCTTTTTTCTTCTATATTTTTTTGCAATTCTAAAATTTGGTCTTCATTCTGTATAATTCTCTTTGAATAAGCATAGAAGCAAAAAGATTTCGCTGCTATATAAAGAATAAGAACAATAACAGCAAAAATTATAATTCCTTTTTTAATTTTCATATCATCACTCCTCAAAATTTATAGTACTAATTAAATCGTACAGTTTTTCATCAGTAAAATCTTTGCTCCATATATGAAGATAATAGCTCTCTTCATTATGATAAATATAAGCTGTTTTATCTGCATTTTTTTCTATAATATATCCCTCATAATCGCCATCAATTAAAGTAACTTTTTTAATATCTTGCAAAATTATAAAGGATGCACCCAAAATTGTATGAGCCCTTTTTATAGCATGAATGCTACTTAAAATATTTACTTTTTTATCTACATTTTGAAATAAATATGTATACAATTCATAATCATTACGAATGTTATTCTTTTCTAAATCTTTTGTTAAGTCATAATTAAGGTTAGGAATTTTAGCATTTTCTTTTACATAAGAAAGCAAATGATTTTTTGGTTCTTTACTAATCGTAATTTTTATATCACTATTTTTTATATTATATAGTGATTCATATTCCTGATCCGATTTTTCAAAATCGTTACGAATTTTCATGTTTTCATAAGTAAAATAATCGGTGATGTTTTCTGTATTTTTATGAATGGTAATGGTTTTGGGATTATTAAAGGCTTCTTTCACATCCATAAAATAATCAGGAATATTTGGCAGCGTATTTAATAAAACAATTTTAGCGCCAAAATAAATAATTAAAAATAGAATAAGTACCACAAGGATTATTATTTTTTTCTTTTTCTTCATTTACACCCTACTTTCTAGTTTAAGTATACTTTAATTATAAATGAAAAGCAAGAACAATGAAAATAAAAAAACACCTTACAACTAATAGGGTGTTTTTTCAAAACAAAGCAATTTGTTGAATAGAGATAACACCTAGCAAAACTTAAGTGTATCTCATTTTTATTGTCTTAATATATATTATGTAATAAAACACTATATATACTAATTTTTAGAAAGATTTGTTCTCCTCTTTCTACATATTATTATACAGCATTTGCATTTAAATTCAATACCAATATGAAGCTAAAAAACAAAAAAGCCCTTAAAAAAAGGGCTTAAATTAACATACTGGCGCCCGATGTAGGACTCGAACCTACGACCTAACGGTTAACAGCCGTGCGCTCTACCGACTGAGCTAATCGGGCA
>CANRPZ010000052.1 GCA_947632625.1 uncultured Bacilli bacterium
TTGGTAGCCTGTACGGGTTTCGAACCCGTGAATACCACCTTGAGAGGGTGGCGTGTTAAACCCCTTCACCAACAGGCCAAGAATAGTGTTACTTTTTCGTAACAACTAATAGTCTAACACAAAATTAATTATTTGACAATAATAGAACTCACAATTGGACGGGTAACATGCGCCCCACTACCATTTACAATATCATTAATGTAGCAATAGTCATTTAAACAATGGCTTTTCATATCTTTTTCCGAAATATATTTACTAGCTTCAAGCTTTGGTAAAACCATTACAGTTGAGGTTCCACCATCTAAATTAGCAGCATTATAAGCTCCGTAATTTGCTAAAACATTCGTTAAATCTAGCATGGTTGCTCCAGGAACACTTAATTTTCTACCATCAAGAACAAGCAAAAGAACAATTCCATCTTGACGTTGTCCTATGGCTGTTCTAGGAGCATTTCCCCACCCTCCATTACCTTTTATAAAGCTTCTTTTTCCATTTACAATTAAGAATGGTCCAAAAGAAACCGCATCTCTTACCTTTTTTTCTTTAGCTTCTTTTGCATTCATTTTTCCTAAAATCAACTTATTATCTTCGGTAAAGCCAATTAAACCTCCAGATCGATCATAGCCTTTGTTCGATAAAACCTTGCCATTAGAAATTAAAACCCCTTCAGGCGTTCCACCGCTTCCCTTTTGGTTTGGATCTGAAAATCCTCCACCATTTACTGCTAATAAAGCATTTTGTTTGGATGCCATTTCTGTAACGTACTCTCCTCGATTATTTAAATAACTCGTTGTTGCAACAGAAACGCGAGATGGATCGTAAATAACAGCTAAATACCCCTCATAATTTTTACCAGAGATTGGAATAATTTTATAAGGAGCATAAATATCCTCTACCGTAAAAATATCTCTTTCATAATCATTTGGATAATATTCCTGATTAAAGTTTTTACGTATTTCAATCAAATTTAAATCAGTTTCTTCATCAATTTCAATAATTTGGTTGGCCTCCAAAACTTTTTCAATCTCTTCACGACTATAAAACCAAGTTGCTAAATAACGATGGGTCATAGTAGTCATAGCAGAAGAAATTAACCAGTCACGAAAAAAAGACCAAGGTCCATACATTAAAATTAAAAATGTACTACCACCAAGAATACTTAAACTAGAAAAAAAGCCGATTAAAATCTTTGCCACTAAAGAAAAATGGGCTTTTTCTTTTCTCTTTGCTTTGTGACGTATCAAAAAAACAATTCCCAAAACGAATAAGACAATATCTAAAAATAGGAATAAAAATAAAAGATAATGTAACCAAGGTAAAATAAACTCATGACTATGAAATCCAATCACTAAAGGTACTAAAAAAATCGGCATAAAAATACCTGTTATAAGAACTAGAATTATTTCTTTTTTATGAGCGTTCACATAATCACCCCACTATAAGTTTATTTAATCATATCATATTTTTTTCAAAATAGGAAAAAAAGTCAAATCCATTCTTTGACTTTTATTCTTTTTCTTTAATTCGAATGCAAAATTGGTTGTTTTCTAAATCAATTTGCAAAATATCATTAAATTTAATTTGATCCTCTAAAATTAAGTTAGCAAGGAGCGTTTCAATATTTCTCGTGACGTATCTTTTAATTGGTCTTGCTCCATAACTTTTATCATAGGAGTCTTCAATAATCTTTTCACGGGCTTTTTTAGTAAGTTCAATATGAATATTACTTGGATCTAAACGAGATTCTATTTCTGTGACAATTTTATCTAAAATATCATTGATTACATCTTTCGTTAAGGATTTAAATACAATAATTTCATCAATACGATTGATAAATTCCGGCTTGAAAGTCGATTTTAATTCATTCAAAACCAAAACCTCACTGTTTTCTTCCTCTTCTAATATATGTTCACTACCTAAATTACTTGTCATTATAATAATGGTATTTTTAAAATCAACCGTTCTTCCTGTACTATCTGTAATACGTCCATCATCTAAAATTTGAAGCAATATATTAAAAACATCGGGATGGGCTTTTTCAATTTCATCAAATAAAACAATCGAAAAAGGATTTCTTCTTACAGCTTCGGTTAATTGTCCCCCTTCGTCATATCCAACATATCCAGGAGGCGCTCCAACCAAACGACTGACATTAAAGGCTTCCATATATTCAGAGCAATCAATTCTTACCATATGGCGTTCATCATCAAATAATTCACTTGCTAAACTTTTAGCAACCTCTGTTTTACCAACCCCAGTTGGACCCAAAAAGATAAACGAACCAATTGGACGATTTGGATCTTTAATACCACTTCTTGCTCGAATAATTGCTTCACTTACAAGTTTTAAAGCATTATCTTGACCCTTTACTCTTTTTCTTAAATTTTCTTCCAAATGAAGAAGCTTTTCTTTTTCACCACTTACTAGTTTTGCAACTGGAATATTCGTCCATTTCGAAACAACAGTTGCAATATCTGTATCACTTACGGTATCTGAAAGCATTAGATTGGTTGTTTTTTGTTTTAATTCTTCTAGTTCACGTTCAAGTCTTGGAATCTCACCATGACGTAGTTTTGCACTAGTTTCTAAATCGTAGTTATTTTCAGCCATTGCAAGATTATGTCGAGCACTTTCTAACTCTTCCTTTTTCTTACCAATTTCTTCATTAATCTTTTTTTCATCTTCCCAATTCTTACGCATCGCACTTTCTTTTTCTTTTAAACCATCGATTTCTTCTTTAATTTTTTCTAATCTTTGTTTAGATAACTCATCTTTTTCTTTCTTTAAAGCTTCTCTTTCAATTTCAAGACGCATGATATCACGTGTTAAGGTATCTAACTCAACAGGAACGGAATCCATTTGCATCTTAATAGTAGCACAAGCTTCATCTACCAAATCAATTGCTTTATCTGGTAAAAAACGATCGGTGATATATCGATCACTTAGTGTCGCTGCAGCAACTAAAGCATTATCTTTAATACTTACTTTATGGAAAACCTCAAATCTTTCTTTTAATCCACGAAGAATGGTAATCGTATCTAAAACATTTGGTTCTTTAACAAGCACCTTTTGTAAACGTCTTTCTAAAGCCCCATCTTTTTCTATATATTTACGATACTCATTTAGTGTGGTTGCACCAATTAGTTTTATTTCTCCACGAGCAAGCATTGGTTTTAACATATTTCCTGCATCCATAGCACCATTTTCACCAGCACCGACAATCATATGTATCTCATCAATAAACATAATGATACTACCATTGCTTTCCTTGATTTCTTTTAAAACGGCTTTTAATCTTTCCTCAAATTCACCACGATACTTTGCCCCAGCAATTAAAGCCCCCATATCAAGTTCCCAAATAGTTTTATTTTTTAAACTGTTGGGAACATCTCCAGCAACAATCCTTTGGGCTAGCCCTTCTACAATTGCTGTTTTTCCAACTCCTGCTTCTCCTATTAAAACAGGATTATTTTTAGTTTTTCGAGATAAAATACGGATGACATCACGGATTTCTTCATCCCTACCAATTACGGGATCAATTTTATTATCAATAACACTTTTTACAATATCACGTCCATATTTTTCTAAAACATTCTCTTCTGGTTCTTGATTATTATACATAATTATCCCTCTTTTCTAATTGTAGTATACTCTCAAAATTAGCACTTGTCAATATTAAGTGCTAATTATAGTATAAAAGAAAAAAGAGTTTTTTATTCACTCTTCTGTTTCCAAAACGTTTTTTATATCTATGAATTCAAATCTATATTTTTGTTGAATCTCTGGATATTTCTCATGATTGATTTCTTCTAAAAACATATCATAAGGTCTACACCATAATTTATGATCATCATACAAAGCTCGATAAGCAACCATTTTTTCTCCGGTTTCACTATGAAAAATAATATCTTCTACAATATATAAATTTCCCTTATAGTGCCTATATATTCCATGTATTTTTATCTCTCTCATTTAAATTTTTCCTTTAGTTTCTTTTGTTTTCGGCAATTAACTCTATATCCGTTGTTAATTGTTTAATTCTTTCGATAATTCTTCTCGATTTTACTTTATCAACACCACTATTAGAAATAGATAAGTGTTCCTCTAACTCTTTTAAATTCAAATTTGAGGTAAAAAATGTTGTTTTGTGTTCATTCATTCTCTCTTGTAAAATTGTTCCAAGTATTTCATCTCGACCCCATTCGGTTACTTTTTCAGCTCCAATATCATCAATAAGTAAAAGATCCGTTTTCATAAATCGATTCATATTATAAGAAAAATCATCAAAATCTTTTAAAGAACGTAAAAGATCAGGAAAATAAACAATCTCAACGCTTGCATTTTTTGTATCATGTAGTTCATTTAAAAGTGCACTTATTAAATACGTTTTACCAGACCCAAAGCTTCCATGTAAATAAAGTCCTTTCATACTTTTGGTTAAATCATATTCTTCATAAAAGTTATCCAACCACTTTATAACAGGGAGCTGTTTTTTATCTTTCATATCAATATCTTTCATGCGAATTTTTTTATTTTGTTCTTTTTCTTTTTCATAAACTTGCTTTTGATACTTACAAGGCTTATAGGTAAAATATAAATTATTTTCCTTGATTTCCGGAACAACTAAATAACCTGGATAGGAATTCTTGCACATGTAAATTCCTTTACACTCTTTACAATTCTTTTTTTCTTTTAAACTATCTAACAAATGCGTTGTTTTATTCATAGCTTCTTTGCTTGTTAAATGTAAACTTTTTACGAGGTTTACAAATTCTTGCTCTTGGCAAGCTTCTTTAAAATTTTGTTCCAAATCTAATCTTTGAACTTTCTTTCCTAATTCTTTTAATGCTGTCATACTATTCTCCTACTTATATTTATTTAAAATACTTTCTAGTTCTTGCTCCTCTTCTTGGCTCATATTTTCACTTTCTAGTTTTTCATTAAACCAAACAGGTTCAAGACTTTTATTGACATTTTTAGTTGTAATACGTTTATTATATTTCTTATTTTCTTTAATTGCTGTATTCATAGCATCTTCTGCCGTTTCAATCCCCATTCTTTTCCATTGACCAGCAATTGTTTCTACAAAAGCTTGATTGAGTTTATTATCATTTTTCTTAAGTACATAATCAATAAGAACATTAACAACGGCAGGTTTTAAATTTAAATCAACGAGTAATGTTTCTAACAAGCGCAGATCTCGACTGGTTGGATTGCTTCCTTTATATTTGCTCTTTAAAAAATCATAAGGAGTCGTATTTTCAAAAACTGCAATAATCTTTCCTCGATTCGATGCATCTCCCCTAGGATTTTTTAAATATTCTGGTTGCGTTCGGTATACCAAAGTTGGTAACTTACCATTATTATTATATTGATAGTACTTACGGCACATTTTTCGTAGGCTATCCTTGTCAATATAACCTTTATCATTAATTACAAGTCGTATCATTTCTACCATTTTCAAAGTATCAAAATTATAAACAAAAGCTAAATTATTAATAAGTTCTTTGAGTTTCTTATTTAAACTCTTTTCATTCAATATGCCTTTAGGTAATGATGAAAAAAGTAAATCAAAATCTACTTGATCTTGTAAAGTAATGGTATTTTCATTTTTGCCAATAGCATCAAAAGAAAAATTACTAGAAGATTTGTAAGTTGTATCAATATTTTTAGAAATATCTATGTAGTCTTTTAATTCGATTTTATATTCTTGATATTCCTTTTTTAAGAGTTCATATTCCATTTTTCCTAAATTATTGTATAGGACAACATTAAAAATGGGATGATTAAAAAACTCTTTAGGACTTAATGGTGAATAAAGTTCATAAACATAACTATTTAGTTCTCCTTCTTTCAAATAAGTTTTTACAAGTCCTACACTTTCTAAAGCTTCTCTAGCTTCTTTAATAGTATCTAAATTACATTTTAAAAGACTCATTAAATGATGATGATTGTAATCCATACTTACAAGTTCTAGTCTATCTAAATCACGCCATAAAGTAAGATATAAACTAACTGCTGCATACCCAATAATTGGTTCATATAAACTAATTAAATTTTTACGTTCCCTATCTGTAAGCATTGTTTTATTAACGACAACATACTTATCTGCTGGCAAAAGAGTTATTAGTTTCATATGCATTTCACCTTTCTATCAAATTCTTAACTTTATTATAAAAAAAAATAGGATTAGGTACAAGAGATATTAATTTTTAAGGGTTCCTATTGAAACAACATAAACGCCATCTTCTCTTTTATAAGAATAATTAGTACCTGTTAAAACCATTAAAAAGGCTGGCTCACCACATTTTTTTCTATCAACACGATTTTTAAATTTTAAAAGATTGTCTGCAGCGGCATCAATATAGCCAGCCCCTAGTTTTATTTCGATTGCTCCCCATTTTCCGCTATTTGTTCTAAATATAGCATCGACCTCAAAATCTTTTTCATCACGATAAAAAGTAATATCTCCACCATAACTTTGAGTATAGATCTTTAAATCTCTCATACAAAGAGATTCAAATAAAAATCCGAAAGTATTTAAATCTTGAATTAAATCTTCTGGGCTCATATCTAATATTGCCGTTGCAATAGAAGGATCAACAAAATATTTTTTGGGTTTGCTACGAAGAGCATACTTGCTTCTAAAATTTAAGTTTGTCACATTGACATCTTCTATTACAAATAATTTTTCTAACGTATTTAAATAATCTATCAAAGTTGGTCTAGAAATATCAGCATCAAAATTATTTTTGACATCTTCTTCTAAAGTAGAATTAGAAACAGGTGTAGAAATATTTCTGGCAAGGCTTCTTAAAACCTGTAGCATTTTTTCTGGGTTTCTTTCTACTCCATCAATTTTTTTCACCTCTTCATGTACTAGTGCTTTAACATATTCTTTTGCAAAACGATATTTATTAGAGCTTGTAACTTGCGTAGCGGCTGGCCAACCTCCTCGAACAATAACACTTGCTAAATCTTCTAAAGATAATTTAGACACTCCTTCAATATCTTTACCCTTTAAAATATCAGAAAATGTTACTTCTCCTGTAGATTCACCTGATTCAAATAAACTCATAGGACGCATGAGTACTCTTGATATTCTACCTGTTCCTGTATGCATGGTTTCACCTTCACTTGGTTTAGCAGAACCTGTAAGAATATATTCTCCTTTTTTCCCAGAATGATCAACATCTGTTCTAATCGAATCCCATACAACCGGATACATTTGCCATTCATCAAACATTCTTGGTTTTTCACCATTTAAAAATAAGGAAGGTTTTGTATTTTTAATTTCCTCATACTCTTGTTTTCGGTCTGGATTTTGAAATTCAATTATACTTTTGGCATGATGAAAACCGGTAGTTGATTTCCCACACCATTTGCAGCCTTCTATAAGAACGCCTCCCATAATTTCCATAAGGTCATCAATCTCTTTATCCACAACTCGCGGTAAATAATTCATTATATCCCTTCTTTTTATAAAAATAATTGTACCATCATTTTACAAAAAAAGCAATTTTTATTTTACATTTTGAGAAAAAATCATTTTACATTTTGAGAAAAAGAAAAAGAGCATTTTGCTCTTAACAGGCTTCATCACAATCAATATCATAAACGCTTCGAATAAGTTCCATAAAAATATTTGATAATTCTTCTTGTTCTTCGATTGTTAAATCATCGTATCCACTTTCTTGGCTTTCAACCGTTCCTACATGAATTTCCGTAATTATACCATTTTTAAAGCCAACTACAGTTGGAGCCATTAATCTTTTTTCTTGCGTATCTACTTTCTCACCATTTTCATTTGTCAAATAATAAGGCTCCAATACAGAATCCAATAATTTTAATAACTTATAATAACCCGTTGTTCCTTCTTCTTTTATATCAACTTTATCATTTTCTCCTAAAGCAAGAGTATCACGAATACTACTAATATTTAAATAATACAGTTTATCAATACTTACATTATCTAAAGTTGTAAGTAAAACCGGTAACATGCTTCGACACCAAGGACAATCAGGAAATCCAAAGTATAGAATTCCTGTTCCACTTTCTAATAAACTAACTGCTTCTTCTTCAGATACTATATCAACGGGATTATTTGCACTAATTGAAATTTCTTTAATTGTTTTTCCATCTTTTTCACGAATTACATTATTTAAAGATTCATATTCATTTTTAAAAACTAAACTATCGGCATTTCCACCGTTTTTAGATTGTTCTTCTTTTTTATCTCGTAATGCAATAACTCCAATACCAATCATACAAATGAGTAGTACTACAATTATTCCGATAAATACTTTGTTATCTTTATTCATTTACAACCACCAATAAAATTTTAACGTAGATTTTTGTCGTTTGCAATATTTTATTAATTTTTGAGTTTCCGTATTTTAAAAAAATTTAGATATATTATGATGATTTTTAGTTTACATGTCTAATAATATTCTAT
>CANRPZ010000053.1 GCA_947632625.1 uncultured Bacilli bacterium
AGCACAGACCCAGAATTTGCAGGATATTATGATTTGGAAGAGAAGCATCGTCAACAAATAGCGGATGCCAAGGAAACCGGTATGGATGAAGGACTTGAAAAAGGTAAAAAAGAAGCTAATCTTTCTACAGCTAAAAATTTATTGCAATTAAAGGTTATTACAGTAGAACAAATTGCAGAGGCAACTGGCTTATCAATAGAAGAAATAGAAAAGCTAAAAGAAGAAAACTAAAAACATGGTTTTCTTTTTTTAATAATAACAAGGATTTTAAACAAATTTTCGAGTTTTTTCTTGTATTTCCTCTTGCTCTATGTTATAATCAGGGCAGATTTATTGAGATTGGGTGGATTAGATGAAAACAAATTTTAAAAAATTGTTTTTACTAGCAATTATATTATTTGCTCCAGGTGGTGTAAAAGCAGCGAGTCTATGTAGCTATAGTGAACAGGTTGAATTAAACGATATAGTTGCAAATGTAAAAGCGTCATATGAAATAGTTGATGAATATGCAGGAAAAGTGTTAGATATCGATGCAACTGATGAAAATGGAAATACTCCAGAGGTTGATTATTATGAAAAATCGATTGTTCTATCCATTATGAATATCACGGATGATATTTATGTAAAACTAGTTTCGGATGAAGGAACCACAACATTTAAATATAGTGATACAGATAATGGTGTTGCAACATATAAAGTAAATGATATTGAAAAACTTAACAAGTATACGATTGAGGTTTATTCAAACAAATATGGATGTGTTGGAGAATTATTTAGAAAGTTCGATTATCAAACACCAGTTTATAATTATTTATCTGAATGGCCTGGTTGTGTTTCAAATCCTGATTTCTATTATTGCCAACAATTTATTAATACCGAAACAATATCATTTGAGAGTTTTAAAACACAATTAGATGAGTATGTTGCCAATAAAAAGAATGAAGAACAGGAAGCTAAACAGGAAGAAGAAAAGAATTTATGGGGGAAAATAAAAGAATTTTACAACAAAAATGCTATATGGATAAATAGTGTTTTAGTTGTAATTGTAATAGCGGGGGTTGCTACTACTGTGATTCTTGTAAAAAAGAAAAGGAGTAGAATTTTATGAAAAAGAATATAAAATACTTTATTTTAATTTTAATCGCTGTCATTGGTTTGAACATTCAAACTGTTTATGCAGCAAATGCTAAATCTGGTGTAGCTAGATTCAGGGGTTACGATTGTTCTATAGAATATGAAAATTTTGAGGGAGCTTGCCATAAGATGTATGATATTGTTACTGAATATCAAGGACAAGAATATGAAACTTTTTGCGCTGACT
Organism: uncultured Bacilli bacterium; assembly: GCA_947632625.1. Classification (GTDB taxonomy): domain Bacteria; phylum Bacillota_I; class Bacilli_A; order RF39; family UBA660; genus MGBC108787. The sequence continues at coordinate 1,322 of CANRPZ010000053.1, forward strand.
TTAAAATACCTTTGCCTAATTTGGATAGAGTTAAAGATTTAAACTATACTTGTGAAGAAATAGACGATCCAACGATTGGGAATATTTTAGGATCTAATGCAAGTAATTCTGTAAAAACTGGTGCTCTTCGTGATTATATTCACCCTGAATATAACATTACAGGCAGTTCCAAACAAGAGATTGAAAATTTAGTACAAGCTGCATCAGGAGCTGGTTTTAATGGCTTAACATTTACCAAAACGGGTGGAAGCCGTGATACTGTAATTGTTAGTGTTACATCACCTATATATATAGAGGATGTTAACTTTACTTGTGGAGCTGATTGTACTCTTGTAAATAGTAAATGGGAGGGAACAAGCGGAACCGTAACCGTAAAAGCAAATGGTGGTTGTACTTATTCTATTATTGCAAAATATTCTGGTGTTTCGGTAAATCCTAGTGGTACTCCTGGTACTTATACTCCAGGTTCTAACCCAGGAGGAACAAATATTGGCGGAAATTATGGCTTAAATAATGGTGGCTCTAGCGGTAAAGTCGTTTGGTGTCATGCGCCAGAATTACAAAACTTATACTTTTATGCAGATATTTCTATCCCGGGAAGCAGTGGAGGAAATGCTGGTAGTACTACTGGAGGCAGTTCTAGTTCTATAAACGGTAATAGTGGTGTATCTACTAATGGAACTGGAAATGTTGCAACAAATCCAGACGGTACTGTAACACAAACCTTCACAGGACAAATTGATGCTAATACTGGTGGAGACTATTACAAAGAATATTGTGATGGACAAAAACCAGAAGAAGATAAATGTGATCAAACAACGCAAGTTAAAAGAACCGATGCTGGCTATTGTGATGATGCAAATGGTGAATCAATTAAAATAACAGCTCCAGATGATATAAAAAATTGTATTATAGATAATAAAGACGAAGCTGGCAATAGCTATCTTATGGACGACGGACAAGTATTTGACAATAAATACTGTGCAGTATATTGTAAAGAAAATTATACAATGACTTTACCAGGCGCAAGATATTCCGATAGTGGACGTTATTTTAAACTTGAAAATACTGTAGTAGAAGCAGAGAGAACGTGTTATGCAGCTGGAGCTGGAAATACAGAAGGAATTGATCTTGACCAATTCGTTACTGATGTTATAAATGCTCAAAAAGAATTAGTAGCTGCATATAACGCTTATAAAAAAGCTTTAAGAGAACAAGAACTTGCTAAAGATGCGCAAGGTAGTGATACTAAAGATCCATGTGCCTCTTATACAGGAAATACAGGAACAGCCACATATTATGAAATTCAACCTGCTAAATATAAAGGATATAATATAAGCTGTAATGATTCATTGACTGGTGAATGTACTATAACAGAAGCCCGAAAAGATACAGACTATCAACATTGGGGCGATACCTACGATGGAGAATGGTGCGAGACTGGATTTGATGCATATAATAGGGAAACATTTGATAACCATTATAAAAATTACGGTACTCATGATTTTGCTGGTGCTGTCTCAACTGCTTTAACAACATTAACTGAAAAGCAAACAGCTTTAAATGATATTTTAAAAGATATAAAACAATGCTATAGTTGGGTTAATAACTTATGTATGACTACACAAGTAACATTTGATTATAATGAACAATACAGTTCAAGTATTAATTATACATTAGTATCTGGTGGTGGAACATTTGTAGGGACTGATGCTAGCTATAGGAATATAAAAGAACTTGATGATAAATATACAACAAATACTAATGGTCCATTAGAAACTGTTAAATATGTTGCATGTGGTGATGAATGTGATTATTCAAATGTTGCCGAAAACATTTCAACTTTAAAAAATCATTTATATTATCGTATGATTAAAGTAACGGGAGAAGCTCAATATAATAACGATCAAGAATTTGCAACGAATTATCCTCATGGAACGATTGAAACTGTAGCAGATCAATCAAGTATTCGTCATAATTATTCTTATTTAGGAGCTGTCTTCCCAGTAGCATTAAATACTCCAACAGGAGTTTATGAATGGACATTGAACTTTAGTGGTTTAGGCCAATACAATAGTGGAACATGTCAAAATGGTCGTCTTGATCAAGTTGTTGGTGCTATTCAAGCTGATGTAGAATACGTATGTGTTTACGTCGTAGACTGTGATGATTGTGATTATGAATGTGTTGGAGATGGATGTCATTATTGTACAGACGGAGATTGTCCTCCAAAATGTCCAGAATGTGATGTATATTGTGAAAACTGTATCTTTGATGGTGATGAATCTACTTATTTCTATCGTACGATTTCTGTTAACGATTTTAATCCAAACAATCGTACATTAGGATCAAACTGGACAAATTCTAAAGGAACAAGAACACAAGAAGATATTGAACAAGATGGTGAAAATATTTACCAAGAAGCAGAATATACTTACAGATTAGATCCAAATAACATGAAAAAGATTCGTGATTATAATAAAGAAACAGGTTCATATGTTACAAAAGAGTTAGATTATCATAGCGAAGGCGGTATAGCTAACGTTAGAGGAACAAGTCGTTTCTTGGATGAAGGACGAAAGGATGGTTTCTTTACTGAAATAAAACGTAATAAAGATTGGACTTTATGGGAGGGCGGCATTAGTGATAATGTTGGACCATCTTGGAAATAGAAGGGGTGAATAGCTAGTGAAAGAAACATATTGGGGTTATTGGTTAATTTTACTTGGTGTATTTGTGGTTGTTATAATGATGCTTATTTCAAATGTAACAACCCAAAACACTGAAGATTATTACTTAATAAAAGAGGTAACAGAGGCAGCTATGGTCGATTCTATAAACTACGGATATTACCGTGAATATGGAGAATTAAAAATTGACCGTGAAAAATTTATTGAATCTTTTATAAGAAGATTTGCTGAAAATGTTAGTTTAAATACTTATGAAATATCTTTCTATGGTATATATGAAGCACCCCCAAAGGTGAGTGTCAAAGTAACTAGCAAAACAAGAAGCTTTGTTGTCGCTGGAAATTCTACATCATTTGATATAGTAAATAAAGTAGATGCTGTTCTTGAACTTAATGGACAAGCATAAAAGAAAAAATTGGAGGAATTAAAAATGGGAAATGTCGTAACAACTGTTAAAAGATTTTTATCAAATAAAAATACAGTCACTATATTAGGAGTTTTACTTGCTATTTTGGTTTTATATATTGGATATAATTATCGTGTAAAACAAGCAACAACTCCAGTCACAGTGCCTGTTGCTAAAGAAGAATTATCTTCTCGTACGTTAATTACAGATGACATGATAGAATACCGTGAGGTATCTAGTAGTGTGGTTAAAAATAGTCCAAATTTAATAACAAATGTTAATGAACTTATTAATAATTATGTATCTTTTGGAACAACGATTCCGGCAAATAGCATGTTCTATAAGTCTCAAATTTTAACATCAAATGAATTACCTGATAGTGCTTTTGCTAATATCCCTGATGGATATACAATTTATAGTTTAGGAGTAGATTTACATTCTACTTATGGAAACTCTATTTATCCTGGAAATTATATTGATTTATATTTTAAGGGTGTTGATGATGCAAATTTATTAATGTTTGGAAAACTAATTGAAAGTATTGAGGTTTTAGCTGTTAAGGATAGTCAAGGAAATCACGTATTTGAATCAACTGTTGAATCTCGTACTCCTGCTGAATTATTATTTGCTGTGCCAAATGATATGTATGATTTATTAATGAAAGCGGAATACATTTCAGGTGCATCTATCGAAATCATTCCAGTACCAAGAAATGCATCTTATAGCGCTGATCCTGGTGAAACAATTGTATCAAGTGATTATATTCGTGCCTTTATCTTATCAAAGAGTGCAACAATACCACAAAATACAACAACATCAACAAATAATAACAACAATAACAATAACGAAAACAATAATAATACCAACAATCAAAATAATAACGATAATAACCAAAACAATAATCGTTAATCAATGAAGAATAAAAAAGGGAAGAAGGTGTCTTTTAATGGATGATGCTATATTTTCGCAATTAGATTTTGGACCAATAGAGGAATTCTTAAGATTAGATGATGTTACCGATATCTCTTATAGTAATGGTGGCCAAGTTTGGATTAAGACACTTTCTCGAGGCGTTTATAAAGTAGAAAGACCAGAAATTAACAATGCCTTAATGGAAAAGCTGGCATTTCAATGTTCAAATGTAATGGGAAAAACGTTTAATATGGCACATCCTTTTTTGGATGCTGAATCAACTGAATTACGTTTGAATTTTATACACGATTCCATTGCTACCAATGGAATTGCGTGTGTTATACGTAAAACTCCCGCTAAAATACGTTTAAATAAAGAAAAATTAATCAATGAAAAATATGTTTCGGAAGATTTACTAGATTTTTTACTACAATGCGTACAAGGACATGCTAATATTATTGTCAGTGGAGAAACTGGATCTGGTAAAACAGAACTTGTTAAATATTTAGCAAGTACAACTAAAGAAGATGAAAAAATAATTACAATAGAGGATACTTTGGAATTACACTTGGATCGAATCTTTCCTCATCGTGATATTGTCGCTATGAAAACCAATAACATTGCTTCTTATACCGATGTTTTGGTAACTTGTATGAGACAAAATCCAATTTGGATTCTTTTATCCGAGGTGCGTAGTGCGGAAGCGGTTCTAGCTGTACGTAACTCTATTTCATCTGGGCACCATATTTTATCAACCATTCACTCCGATAAAGCGGCATCCATTCCAATGCGTATGTATAGCTTACTTGAGACCAACCAAGAGGTTGAACAATTCTTAAGTACTATCCACCGATATGTTCAAATAGGTGTTTATGTTAAAGGATATATGAGTAAAGAATTAGGACGTTTTCAAAGAGAGATTATGGAAATTTGTGAGTTTTATGTTGATGATGACAACAAACCACAGGTCAATACCATTTTTCAAAAATCGATGGATGGAAAAATGACTTTAAATAATCCAACGCAACATTTAAGAGATTATTTATCTATTCAAGGCGTTATATTACCAGATAATATATTTAGAACAGATGAAAAACCAGTTACAAGTTCTTTAAATGTAAATGCACCAATGGAAACAATATAGAAAGGTTGTGCAATATGGAGTTAATCATTCTATGGATTATAGGAATATATGTAATATCCTATCGTCAAAACAATGGAGAAAATGTTTATCGTTTCTTTATTACGCAAGTAAAAGATACCTACGATAAATTTGCTCCCTATAGTTATAAAGAGGTAAGAGAAAAGGTTAAAGCATTAGGGCAAGACTTTACAGCAAAACAATACACGAGCCAAGTAATAATGTTTGCAGGTGTTGCTGGAGGAATTTCCTATTTATATTTCTATAATATTGTAGTCGCTATTATTTATGCGGTCATTGCTATTGCTTTTATACCTTATTTAGCTTATTTAAGGTATCAAAAAATATATAGTGAATTTATTTTTGAACAAATCCAAATTTATACAACAAATGTAATTATGGAATTTACAACAACCCAAAGTTTTGTTAAATCCCTTGAAGGTGTAAGAGATTCAGGAATATTAGAAGATCCCGTTTTACAAGATGTAAAAACAATGATAGAAATGTCTTATCAAAATGGTACAATCGATGCTTCTATTGAATTCTTTAATGAAAAATATCCTTTCTATATGGTTAAAAATATGAATCAATTGTTCTTACAAATTACTAAAGAAGGTGCTAAAGATTCTGGTGAAGCTTTAGAAAATATGAGTCAAGATATCGATGCTTTAGTAGAAGGCGTATATCGAGATCAAGCCGATCGAAAAAATTTCCATAAACGTTTTATTACATTCGGTCTTGCATTATTCTTACTCGTTATGGCTATGCAATTTCTACTTGGAACAGATAGTTATATTGAATTATTAGATATATGGTATGTACAATTAATTTTACACGCTATAATCATTATAAATAGTTATTTCTTATTAAGTGGAGAAAAATACTATAATGCAGATGTGGGGGTAGAATAGTATGGCTATAGAAATATTAATTATTGGTGTCATTTTCCTATTTGTTATGAACTATACAGGAAAAATAAGTGCAAATCGTTTTATTGCAGATAACGAGGTTTACTTTCGAAAACTAAAAGAAGACGATTGGGACTTTTATGTTAAAGCCAAATATGGTGATGGTGTAAATGGAGATATCCTTTTTAATAAAAGAATTCGTAATGGTTTAATTACCATCGTAGTTTTAGTTTTTTGCTTTATATCAAAATTAAACTATGTAACAATTTTATTCTGTTGCATAGGTGGTTATTTAGTATTTAAATTAGATTATTTTAATATTAAAAAATATTATAAAGCTCATTTACATGAAATTAATTCTATGCTACCACATTATTTAAAAAGTTTAGAAATCTTAATTCAACACTACACAGTGCCAGTAGCAATTGGAAAATCAATTGATGATGCCCCACCAATTTTTAAAGAGGGTTTACAAGAATTAATTAATGAAATTAATGCTGGTAATGATAAAATTGATCCGTATGTTAATTTTGCTAAACAATATCCAGTAAGAGATTCTATGCGTATGATGAGACTTTTATATCGTTTGAGTTTAGGAAGACAAGAGCATAAACAAGATCAATTATTAGCATTTTCTAAAACAATTTCAAATTTACAACAAAAAGCTCGTGAAACTAGATACAAAGAAAGACTTGAAAAGATGGAATCCAAAACAATGAGTATGTTAATTACAACGGGTTTAGGTGTAATGGTATTATTAATCTTTGCTGTACTCATGTTAATGGGTATGTAAAGAATTTTAAATATTATTGATATTATAAATAAAAAAGTATATAATCCTGACTTTGACAGTTTTAAGAAAGCAAAATCTCTCAATCCCTTTATTTAAAAGGAAAAGAGAGATTTTTA
>CANRPZ010000054.1 GCA_947632625.1 uncultured Bacilli bacterium
GGCGGAATTGGTGAAGTGGTTAACACGCCGGATTGTGGCTCCGGTATGCGTGAGTTCGATCCTCACATTTCGCCCCATTTATGATTAAGGCATAATAAAAGTTATGTTTTAATAAATTGTTTTTAAATTCATGTCAGGTATTTAAAAAAACAATCTAGAGAAAGGAATACGCGTAAGTATTCTTTTTTTTGATAAATATTTCTCTATGATTCCAATAGATATGTTTTTTTAAAAAATTATTTTGATAAACGCTAAATATCCAAAATTCCAGACAGTGTCTGTTAAATTAAAGATAGCTGAATTATTGTAAATATTAAGTATTGGGAATAAACGAAGCTTTTAGAAACAAGAATATAAAAAAAGTATAAAGAAGCAAAAAACTTTAAAATATTTTTAAATTAGGCCCTTATAGTTCATTATAATCGTTTATTTTCCCTAAATTATTTTCCTGCTCATTGATTACTAAACTACTGGTTGTAAGTAACATCATGGCAATGGAGCAAGCGTTTTCTAAAGTTTGTTTTAAAACGTTATAAGAATCAATTACTTGTGTGTCGCTTACTTTTTCAAAACGATCTTTAGAAACATTAAAAACAACATGATACTCTTCCTTTTCAATCGTCTTTTTTATTTTTTCATAAGAAAGTCCCGAATTTAAAAGAATTTGTTTAAAAGGTATTTTCAAGGCCTCTTGTAAAATTTGGTCTGTTTCATTTTTAATGTCTAATTCATTTGCAATTTTTAAAAACGTAATACCTCCACCTGTAACAACTCCATCTTTAGCACTTTCTAAAGCACACAATGCATCGATAAGACGCATTTTTTTCTCGTGACATTCAGTTTTTGTTGGGGAACCCAAAACAATAGTTGCCAAACCATTTAAAAACATGGCCATACGTTTTTTAAAAAAATCTTCATCAAATTCATCTTTTACTATCTTTAGTTCTTCCTCAATTGATTTTAAATATTCTTGCGTTTTTAAAGAATTTGTAAATTTTAGAATCGCCTTTTCTTTTGTTAACGTAATTCCCTTACAATTCTTTTTTTGACTCGTTATAAATTTTATATCTTTCCAAATAATTGATTCTTTTATTCCATACTCTCCAATTTTAAGTAAAAAGCAATTTATGGCTTGCGTATCATTTAAATAAAGACATTCTTGGATAAAGGAATCACTAAAATTTTTAGCAATAAAAACAACATCCCATTTATTTTTCATAGCAGCATTTAAATACATACTATAATCTTCTAAAGAAGAGTTTTGATCTTCAACAAAAAGAAATACAGGATTTTCTAAAAATATTTTCTCTTGCTCTTTTAAAAATAGTGGACTACCAAGTTCTATGGGAAATTGATACCCATTTTCATATTGAACACTTAAAATGCTTTGGTCCGTTTCTACAATTTCAATTCCATTTTTCGTTTTAATTTTTTGATAAACTTGATTTATAAATTTTCCAAGCTCCTCTTCGTTAGCAGCAATAATACTTAAGCTTTCATATTCCTTATTTTTAGGAAGATGTTTTTCTTTTTTTAAAGAATTTAAAACCTTTTCTAAACTTTTAGTTAAATTTTTTTTAAAAAGAATAGGAGGCATCCCCTTTTTTATAAGTTCCAACCCATGGTCAAAAATACTTTCAAGTAACACTAGCGTTGTAGTGGTTCCATCCCCAACTTTACTATCGGTTTTTAAAGAAGACTCTTTGGCAATTTCTAATATCGTATTGATAATAGCATCTTCCGATTCAATATTCCTAGCAATTGTTGCTCCATCATTTGTAATAAAAGGAGAAAATAAGGAATGATCAATTAAAACATTTTTTCCGTTTGGCCCTAAAGTCTCTTTTACAATACCACATAAAAGATGAATGCTTTCTTGCATTTTTTCTTGTAATTCTTCTTTCATTATTACTTTTTTCATAATTCACTTTTCACCTCTAACATATATTTCCAATATTTTTTAGGCATAAAATTCCTACGGCAAGTATCGTTCTTTCGTTCCTTAATTCCAATCGTTTGATAAAAGGTTTTCCATAAATTTTCTATTTTTTCTTCCTCACGGCTTTCCAAAATATTATCCAATGAAAAAGTAGTACCATCTACGATATGAAATTCCTTTTTATCATATAGACTTAATAGATTTCTTCTTACATCTTTTATAATCCAATACTCATTTTTTAAACGCCTTTTAAAATGAATAGAAAGAATTTCTAAACAATCACTACTAGGCTCAATTTCAGCGTACAAAACGTGATTATGAAACTCTTTAAATCGAACAAAACCTTTGTATTTATGACATTCGTTTTGAACCAGTTTTGCAATCTTTAAAACTTTATCCACACATTTTAAATTGCGATATTTAAAAATATCCTTATAGTATTTTAACCCATTTAAGTAAAAATAATATAAGATAAGTTCTTTCGCTTCCACATTCGATAGAAAAACATAATACATTTGTTGTAAAGAATAAGAACCCATTTCCCTAACAATTTTACCCGCAATATCTTTTTCTTCGATAGCAAGATGAACAACATTATCCAGTAAAGTGCTTTGATATTGGCTATTTTTAATTTGATAAGGCTTTATATGATGTAAAATTAAATAATCCAAAAGATTTAAAAGACTTAAAAATGTATCATTATAAATATAAACATTATTCATTAAATAACCTCAATTGTTCATACTCTTTTTTTGAAGGCGTTTTTTCTTCTAAAATTAAATTGGATTCAATAAATTTTTTTTGATACATACTTGGGTCTAATAAATATTTATGATTACAGGTTATAAAGTACTTGCTTCTTTTTAATACAACACCCATTTTCTTTAAGTCATCAAAAGTAAGAGTAAATACCTTGCGAGAAGAAAATATACGTTTAGCACTTGTAACGCCAATACCAGGAATTTTTAATAAATCTTGATAGGAGCACTCGTTGATTTCTTTTGGAAATTCATCTAAATGACGAAGCGCCCAGTCACACTTGGGATCAACCAAAATATTGAAATTTGGATTAGTTTCATTTAATAAATCACTTACTTTAAAATGATAATAGCGCAGTAACCAATCCGCTTGATAAAGACGATTTTCCCGTTTTAAGGGAGGATTTTCTAACGTAGGGAGTAAAGAATCATGATTGACTCCGATATAAGCTGAATAAAAAACCCTTTTTAAATGATAATTTTTGTACATTGCAGCACTTTTATTCATGATTTCTAAATCTGTTTCTTTCGTTGCCCCAATAATCATTTGGGTACTTTGTCCTGCTGGAACAAATCTTTTGCTTTGATTTTCTTTTACATATTGCATAATTTTATCTATCTTTTTACTTTCCTTATTAGGAGCCAAAAGCTTTAAACCATTTTCCGTAGGAAGCTCTATGTTTGCACTTAAACGATCGACCAAACGCCCCAATTCCTTTAATAATTTTTCACTTGCTCCAGGTATAGCCTTACAATGAATATAGCCACCAAAATGATATTTTTTACGTAGTAGAGTAATTGTTTTAATTAAAAGTTCCATCGTATAATCAGGACTTTTTAGAATACCTGAACTTAAAAATAAACCTTCTATATAATTGCGTCGATAAAAATTTAAAGTAATTTCACAAATTTCCTCGGGAGTAAACAAAGCTCTCTTAATCGAATTGCTTCTACGATTTAAACAGTATTTACAATCAAAAATACAACTATTGGTCATTAAAATTTTGAGTAGAGAAATACATCTTCCATCACTTGCAAAAGAGTGACAGATTCCACTAAAGGCCGTTGCTCCTATGCCATTTTTACTTTCGTTTCGGCTTCCGCTAGAAGAACAGGAGGCATCATATTTTGCGCTATCCGCTAGAATTTTTAATTTTTCAATTAATTCCATTTGGCATCACCATCTTTATTATACTCGGTTTTTAAGAAAAAGCAAACAAATGTATGCTAAAATTACCTGCCAATTTTTAGTAAATTCTATCTTTACTTTTAAAATTATTTTGGTTATAATAGCAGACAATTACTTAAAAAGGGTGTGGTACTATGGCATTAAATCCACTTATAGAATTAGAAAAAGGCAATGTATCTTTTATTTATCATTTATCCGATACAGAACTTAATTTGCTTGCTCAAACCCTTCGTAATATAGAAAGTACTGCGACAAGAAAACAAATTGTATCAGGTTTTTTACCTAAATTAAAAAAATCTTATCCTTCATTTTGCTTACAAATTATTTATGACATGGAAGAATACCAAGAAGAATTTTTAGATACTTTAAAAAAAGCCAAAAACCCAAACTTTTTTGATGCTGAAAAAATAAAAAATATGCTTTATCATACTACTTGGGGTAAAGAATATCTTATCCACAACCTTTCAAAAATAATAAAATATTTTAATGCAGCACCCATTCTTTTATTCGATTTTCTTTTTGCATCTTTTATAGAAAATCAAGACTATTTAAAACAATTATCTGTTCATGAAAATTTAAAAATAAGAGGGCAATTTATGAATTATCTTGTGGAAAACCATTTTGCAAAAATTTCTTTCTTTTATGAAGACATTTTAAAATATCTAACCAGTACTCAAAAACAAGAAATGCAAAGTAATCTTTTAATGCCACAAGAAGAGGTTTCCTTGCTTGCTTACCATTTTTATGAAAAAAAGGATTTCAAAACCTTTTTAAAATTAAAAAAATTTATTTTAGAAAATTATAAAGAAAACGATTTAGGAGAGTGTTTATTAAAAAGTAAATCTTCTCAACTAGAATTTTTAAGGGATATAAATACCTATTTTAAAACCTCTTCTAAATATCAACTTTATATTTATGAACATTATACTGAAAAATTAAGTCAGAAATTAAAAGAACAATTTTATCAATTTTTAAGTTATTTTCCTCCAGCAAAAGAAAATCAATCCATTCTTGAAAGAGAGTTTACCTACGGCCTTGGTAAAACGTTACAAAAATTCGTTTCGAAATACTTATCTTTAAGTAAAAAAAGTGATACAAAATATATTGGCAGTGGAACCTGTAGCACTTGTTACCAAATAGGAGATTATGCCTTTAAATTATGTAGAACAAAATGGTCTTATGAAAAAGATCCCCTTTGTCCTGATTTATATATTATTATAAAAAATTTAGAGGAATGCTTTGTCCGTGATGAAAATGGCATAATTCTAGCAGGTATTGAGGTTCAAAAGTATTTAACCCACTCTGTTAGAGAATATTCTTTAGAAATTCAAAAACAAATTGAAACGTTTTTACAAGAAGAACTAGCTCGTTTAGGTTATTATACAACCGATAATTTATTAGGAGGGAATACGGGAGACAATTGTTTAATGCTCGATCATTATGAAGAAGCTAATACCCCTACTTTAGAAAAAATACCTCCATTTTTTAAAAAATATCCCGCTGTCATTGTAGATAGAGATTGTATTTATAAATTAAAAAAACCTTTTTAATAGTTATAAAGTAATCTACTTTGAAAATACTATTAAAGAGGTATTTTATTATGGATAAATTAAAAAAATATAAAGAAAAACGTAATTTTAAAAAAACCAAAGAACCAATAGGAAAAATAGAAAAATCAAAAGAAAAACTTAATTTTGTTGTCCAACACCATCTAGCTCGTAAGGACCATTACGACTTACGCCTAGAATGGAGGGGTACTATGATAAGCTTTGCTGTTCCTAAAGGACCTTCTTATAATACAAGGGAAAAACGCTTGGCAATTCATGTGGAAGATCATCCCTTAAACTATCGCCATTTTGAAGGAATTATACCTAAAAATGAATATGGAGCAGGAACCGTTATGATTTGGGATTGTGGCTTCTGGCAACCATTAGAAAATCCTGATAAAGGACTAAAAAGGGGTTCTATAAAATTTATTTTGGAAGGTACACGATTAAAAGGACGTTGGACTCTTGTACATTTTAAAGATGAAAACTGGTTATTGATAAAAGAAAAAGATAACTATTTTATGTATAAAAATATTTTAGAATATAATACAAGCGTTAAAACGGGAAGAACTATGGAAGAAATTAAAAACGGCACCCGAAAAGTAAGAAATTCCAAAACCAAACAAATTATAGAAGGCATTTCTATAACGAATCCTACTAAAAAAATATATTCTCATGTTACAAAAATAGATTTAGTTTCTTATTATCAAAAAGTTGCCAAAAGAATGCTTCCCCTTATAGAAAGAAGATTAATTTCTGTAATACGAGCTCCAGAAGGAATAAAAAAAGATATCTTTTTTAAAAAACATTTAGAAAATGAAAATAATGGGTTAGGAAAAGTTAAATTAAAAAGTGATAATGGAAAAAAAGAAGATTATTACTATTTAAAAGATAGTATGGGATTAATTTCAGAATGTCAAATGAATAGTTTTGAATTTCATATTTGGGGAAGCCATGTTGATACTTTAAACCATCCTGATTATTTAGTCTTTGATTTAGACCCCGATGAAAAATTAAGCTTACAAAAGGTTAGAGAAGGAGTTAAAGATTTAAAAAGTATTTTAGATGAGTTAAATCTAACGGCTTTCTTAAAAACAAGTGGAGGAAAAGGCTATCATGTTGTTGTCCCCATAAAAAAATTAAAGACTTGGCCAAAATTTCGTAACTTTGCAAAAACAATTGCTGATTTAATGGCAGCGAAATGGCCCGAAAAATATACAAGTAATATTCGAAAGGAAAGTCGCAAAAATAAAATATTTATCGATTGGATAAGAAATACCAAAGGTGCTACGAGCGTTGCTCCCTATTCTTTACGATTGCGTAAAAAAATGCGAGTTTCCATGCCTATTTTTTGGAATGAACTAGATAAAATAAAGCCTGATGAAATAACCATGGAAATGGCATTAAAAAGATTAAAAGGAAAAGATCCATGGGCAAACTTTTATGATGTCAATTAAATATATATTTTATTGCTTCAAGAAAAATATTTGCGTAAAATAATATAAAGAAGGGTGATAAGGATGAAAAAAGAATTAAATAATTTAATTGAAAATACCATTCATAAAAATCATTTGGTAAAGATAAATGAAAAATTGTATTTAAAACAATATCAAATTGATATTTTAGAATTAAACCATATTCCTTATCAAAATTGTCACAGTATTGCAGAGATTTTATTTTTAATTGATGAGGCTTTAGAAGATAGTGATGGTATGGATGACTCTTTAGATGATGTTGCTAAAGATTTACAAGAATTTAATTATTATCACAATACGAATAAGTAAACATAAAAAAGTTAATCATTGAAAAGGCCCTCCACTTTAGTTGCAGTATAATTAGATTAACATAGTGAAATTTGACAAATAACTGTAAATATGATATACTTTAAATCAATTAAAGGGGGAAAATAAGATATGTTATTGAACATGTATTTAGGAACAACTGCTATAAGTTGGGCTATTGCATTTACATTTGCTGTTACTTGTAATAAAAAATTAGAAAAAAAAGGATACAAATTTGTAGAAAAAAAATCAATTTTAGAAAATATTACAAGTTTTATACCAGTTGTGTTTAAAGGCTCTATTCCTATTTGTAACTTTATAAGCGCAATTACATTACTTTGCATGTGGGATATGTTTTACGAATGTTTGGAAGAGGGAATGTTAGCAAACGGTGAAATCTATATGCCTACTGAAGAAACAACAAGTAGTGAAGAAATGTCTTCTCCTAAAGAAGAAACTAATATTTATACTGAAAACATTGAAAATATAAACCTTGAAAAAAAATATGATGAAATGACATTAGAAGAAAAATTAGCTTATTTAGAGCGTGAAAGAAAAAGACTAAATAGTTTATCTAGAGCTATTGTACAATCTATTGAAGATGATTCAAAAGATAAAGAACAACAAGGACCTGTTTTGAGAAAAATAATGAATCAAAAAGAAAAATAATTATAGGATTATTAAGCAGAAGCCGGAAAGAAATTTCATAACTAACGGTTTCTGCTTTTTAAGTTATTGAAAAGAACAAATCTTTTTGATAAAATTAAGTTATCATAGGAGGAAGAAAATTATGAAGAAAAGAAATAGAATCCTCCCAACCGAAACTAGCTTCGGGGGGGGGGTTATTAGAAAGTAGAAAGACGAAACCCAAGAAGCTAAAGATAACAATGTTAATAATAAGTATAACAGGGATTCTCCT
>CANRPZ010000055.1 GCA_947632625.1 uncultured Bacilli bacterium
CGACATTTTTGAATAGTCGTAGTCTTGCTACATACTAAGTTTTTGACAACTTAGAAACGCACTTGCAAATTGACATAGTCAATTAGCGTGCTAGTATATTTTGTATTTAAATCGTTTAACTATCTTCCATTAATTTAGAATAATATTCTATTTTTCATTTTATGCCATAGAAAAAATATATAAAAACAAATCATATATATTCCCTTCTATAATTTTGTTTTGCATTCTTTCTTTATTGGACACTCAATGCATTTCTTTTTTGAACATAAATTATTACCAATTGTCCATAAGTATTTATCAATATCACAGGCAGAAATATTATTTTCTTTTGCAGCCTTAATCCAAATAGTTCCTAATTCTTTCAAATCTTCATTATTCAAATTTTGTTTATCAATAACCTCATTTAAATAACTTATTTCTACATCATGTCGATCTATTGGTATGTCTTGTAGTTCATCATTAAAATGACATATTCCTGATTCAAAAATTAACCTAAGTAACAAACCTCCTGTTTTTTGGCCAAAACCTTTTATACTAGTAATGAAATTATATAATTCTTTATAGGACTCTAATGAAATTATTTTTTGTATTAATTTATCATTTGGATAATTAGTATCTAAAAATTCAGACAATTCTAGCCATTTTTTTAAGGCAATATTTGGATATCTTGGATGAATATACTCCTTTATAATGTTAAGTAGATTTTCTTTATTATATTTAAATGTTTTAACTACATAACTTGGATTAAATATTTCTTTATATTTTTTATATGTATTAATTAAATTGAAATGATAAAGTTTAGAACGCATACCATAATCTAATAAGCATGAATAAAATATATAATGAATATACTCATTACTACCTATTTTAATATCGTTTGGTATTCCTACATTAGATATTTCTTCAGTAGAATTAAAATAATCTTTCATTTTACTAGCACAAACTTTAGCTTTCTCTAAATCAAACATATACTGCCTCCATAATTTTTTATATTTCGTTTTCTTTTAAATAATTAATTATATCAATAAAGTTTTTATCATCTTCATATTTACCTCTATCAAACTCAATCCAAGCATTAGATATATTCTTTTCACTATCTAACACTTTTCTTACACTAGGATTGTCTAGAATTGGGTTATTAGGTTGATTATTTAAATCAAAACATCCCTCTTGATCATATAATTTCATTTGAATATCACATTCTAATTTATCACAATGATAAGCAAATCTTGCTTCATCCGATTTTCTTTTATTATATTCATCTAACAAAGCAGATATTTCTTCTTTACCAATAAAATCTTTTAATATATAATCTGTAGCTTCTTTACCTCTAATTAATTTTTCTTCTCTTGTTGTTTCAAAAAAGGCTAAATCTCCTATTTGAATTTCCTCTAATTCATGAATTGCCAACATATAAATAACTTTCATAATATCTAATTTGTAACCAAATTGATAATATATTGATAATGCTAGCATTTGAACTCCAAAAATATGCTCTGCAACGCTTTCAATTCTTTCTCTTTTAGCATTCCATACGATAGGACCAGTTCTAATAGTATCTTTTAATTTAGTACATAATTTGTAATACTTAATTGCTACTTCAATTTTATTATTCATTTTTACCTCCTTGATAAAATTATCTTTCTAAATAAAATTATACTGTATTTTGGACATTTTTACTATATGACTATTGATTTTTCTTAGTGTTTATCATATAATCTATTTAACAAGTGAGAGATATTTTTTTGATAATTGGATTAAAACCCTCTTATCATTCGCTCCATTGACGAATCTGTTCGAACTTTTCGGACATTCAAATATATTTCATCTCTAAATTGAGATGATTTTTTATTTTTATAAAAAATTCCCACAGGATATTTTGATATACTTGTCAAAATTCCTAGGGGGTTAATAATTTTGTCAAAGACAAAATAATAAACAAAATTATAGTTCAAATAAATTTTAACAATCTAGAAGTACTTTAAAAAAGACTAATGATAAACAAGCCATAACCATGTAAAAATGATGACATATCTAAGTCACCGTTTCTTTATATATGAATACCTTTATGTTCACTTATTCTATAATCATTTGTTTCATCAAAAGCATCAAAATTTAAATCCATTTCTTGGTGTTGGTTTTTTAATTCTTTCTTTTCATTTTGATATCTTTTTTCAAACTCATCATATAAAACTTTATTATTTGAATAATTAATGTTTGGATCATTCTCATCATAAATAAAGTCGGCATCTAATATAACTAAATCTCCCTCTTTAAGTATTGTTTCACCTCGTTTATCATCTAAACCTAATATTTCTTCTGTTGGACTTAAACTGTCTCGCCAATGTATTACATTTTTCCTCGTTAATCTTCCAACATTAATACTTTTTATATCGGTCCAAACTAGCTTTAAATCACGCAAGTTTTTAAACAATTGATATAATTCTTCTTTACTAACTTCTTTGCTTGTGTCGACTCGCTCAGTAACCTCAGCAAAACAATGTTCATCACCAAATTGTAACTCTTTTCGAAGCAATGGAACAATTATATATGGATTATTTGGAAACTTTTTTGTAACCCTATTCCCAAGTTTAATAACTTTATTACCAATTAATAATACACGTGAAAATCCACCACCATTATAGGTAATATCAGAAAATTTTACATTTTCGTTTTTTATAACATCTAATACAATTAACTTAACCATTTCTTTTAGGTCTGGATCTTTTATTTTCAAAAGATGATCTGTTTCACAAAATATCGAATTTATTGCTTTTTCCTCATTGTTATCAATATAATCCTCTACTTGAGAAAGTGCAACAGGATTATCTTTCACAAATTTCATTAAAGTATATAAGTTTTGTGCATTTTCAATAAATAGCGGTAAATTGTCATAAATAATTTGTTTATTATCTCCTTTATAATCAATTGCAGAATAAGGAATATCACATTTATTTTCAACCAATAAATTTAAAAATTTTTTTTGATTTTCTTCATTTAATTTATTTAATATATCTAAATAAAAATTTTTGCTTACATCCATAGTTGATATTGTTTTTAAAATATCATTATCAATAAAATTATCAAATTTATTTGGTTCGTCATTTAAACAAACCCAAATATTATAAAATAATTGATCAATTTCATCTTTGTATGGATATTTTCTTAATCCTTTTATAAATTTTTCTTTAAAACTAGGTTGCTTTATTAATAAATTAGTATTTAGTAAAAGAATATTTATATTAGACATAACAATATATGGAAGAATTTCATCAAAATGATTTGCTATTATTTTAGCATTTTTATTTTTGAAAAATGAACTATTTAATTTTTTTAAAATGAAATCACTTAAACTATAAAATACATCATTACAATAACTTGCGGATTCATTTTCAACTGATTGTTGTCTTATTTTCTTTGCTTCTTCAAGTAATCTGTTCAATTTCTTTTCTAGCATAATTTTATCTCCTTCAATTATATTATAACATAGTATTTTTTAAGTTCATTTATTAAAGTTGTAAATATCTTCCACAATCGCTCCAAAAGATAAAATCATCGCACTAAGCGATGTTAATGATTAAATCAACGCAAGTTGATTTTATTGTTTGTATAATTGTAACAGATGTGAGACAAATTTTTAAAAAAATACAAAGCAATATGATATAGTTAAAATGTAATTAACAATAATTGCAAATTATATGTTAAAATAATATATAGGTGGTTCACTTTGAATATTTATAAAAGTTTAAATGAAATAACTGAGTATATTGACAAAAGTTTAGAAGAGGAAATCAGTTATGAAGTTCTAGCAAAAATGCTAGGCGTTAATGTTTATACAATGCAAAGATTATTTACTATGATAGCAGGAATCTCTTTATCAGAATATATTAGAAAAAGAAGATTATCTAGTGCAGGATACGATTTATATCAAAATAATTTAAAAGTAATAGATGTTGCTGTAAAATACCAATATGATAATGCCACATCATTTTCCAGAGCATTTGAAAAATTTCATGGCATTAAACCTAGTCTAGTAAATAAAGAAACAAAGTTAAAAAATTTCCCCAGAATAGTCTTTAATGAAGATATTAATCTTACTACGGAATTAGATTATGAAATAGTTACTCTAGATGATATGAATTTGTATGGTGTTAGTATTACTACTAACAATAATGAAATTGGCAAAGATGCACCGGTGTTTTTTAAACAAACGGAAAATAAATATTTAAATAAGTATGGCGAAGTAAAATATGGAATGATTACTTATGATATAGAACGTGAAGAAAGTCAAAAGTATTATTGCTTATATGATAAGATAATTGAAGAATTTGAACATATTAAAATACCTAAAAGTAAATGGCTTAGATTTAGGATTAATTCACAAAATGCCAAAAATATACAAGAGATATCTCATAAATTTTATGAAGAGTTCTTACCATCAGTTAAATATAATTTAAAAGAATTACCTGAATTAGAATATTATCATGATGGTATAACAGACTTTCTAGTAGCAATTTATTAAACTGACAAAACTGATTATTAAAAAGTCAGTTTTTTATTTTGTGTTTTTGATATACTCTTTTACGAGGTGACGGATTATGGGGTTAACGTCAGAAATATTTCTAACTAAAAAATTTGTTTCTAAAGATGAATGGTTAGAATTAATTAGAACAATATCTAATTATAATGGAATTTTAGGAAAATGGAAGATAATTATTACTAATGATAAAAATCAAATAAGATATTTTGTTCAAACTAGATGCACTCTACCAGCAACAATCAATAATTTAAATTCCTTTTTATTAAAGCCTTCCCAAGAAATAATTAAACCAATATCCAACTATACATTACTCTCTTTACCTAAAATTGGTAGTAGTATAATAGACTTAATTAATTATAGTGAAATTAGAAATAAAGGTACTCTTGTATATTTAGAAATCAGTTTTCGAAAATTATATGAGGACAAAATCAAATCAAAAATAATATACTACTTAAATAAAAATGGAATCATAAAAAAATACAAAGTAATTCTTGCTATTCCAACAAACATATTATCTGTAGATTTTGAAGGAAATAAAAGATATTTTTATAAAGCATCACCAAAATATTTAGAAATAAATAAAATATTACATCTACTTAGTAGTGATGCCAACAATTCTTTATTATCTATCGATACTTTTCCATATTTACAAGGAGATTTCTACTTAAACCAAAATAATTTTAGTTTCGATAAACACTCTATTATATTTGGTTCTTCTGGATCAGGAAAATCTAAAATGATAAGTTTATTAATTAACAATATAAATAAAAGTGAAAGTCTACGTCAAAAATATAAAATAGTTGTTATAGATCCTCACGCAGCACTTGAAAATGATATAGGTGGTATAGGAAAAGTTATTGATTTTAAAAATAATTTAGATAGTATTGATTTATTTATTAACAATAATGATGATATTGTTGCATCAACTGAACTTCTACTAGATTTATTAAAATCATTAATTGCTGATCAATACAACTCAAAATTAGAAAGAGTTTTAAGACATTCTATTCACTTATTATTAACAGATGAATCATTTAATTTTAGAAATTTAAGAAAACTTATTTTAGATTTAGAATATAGAAATAGTTTGATAAGTAAACTAAAATATAAATTACCAATTAGTGTAATTGACTTCTTTTTATCAGATTTTAATGATTTAAAAACAAAATCTTATGGTGAAGCTATATCACCAATTATAGGTTTTATTGATGAAATGGAAATGATTCCTGTATTTAATACCGAGCAAAATAGTGAAAATTTAAAAGATACTATTCATAATAATTTTTTAACTTTATTTTCACTAGATAGAACAAAACTTGGTGATAAAGTTACTAAAACAATAGCAGGACTTATTATGCAACAATTATTAACTATAATGCAAAAACGAGAAATAGACGAACATATTATATTTATAATAGATGAAGTCGCAGTTATTGAAAATCCAATTTTATCTAGATATTTATCAGAAGCTAGGAAATATAATTTATCTTTAATATTAGCAGGTCAATATTTTAACCAAATATCTGATGAATTAAAAAATTCTATATTTGCTAATGTTATTAATTACTTTATATTTAGAGTATCAAAATTAGATGCTAACGTACTTGTTGATAACTTTAATATGAAAATCCCTTTAGATGATTCTAGAGATAGAAAAATAAAATTGTTAACTGAATTGCAAACTCGTGAATGTATAGTTAGGATAGATGCAGGCGGAATATTATTACCAGCATTTAAAGGAACTACATCAAACTTTACAAGTATTCCTAGAATTAATAAACCAAGTATAAATAATAGTAATGAAAGTATAAAAGATAAACAAAATAGTTTTAAAACCAATTTTAACATAAATACTAATGTAAATTTAAAAGATATTTTAATATCTAATTCAACAAATAAGAAAGGTGTGTAAAAAATGAATGATTTGAAAGCTTTAGAAATTGTTAATAAAATATTCAAAAGTGTATTTGATAAAGATAATAATTATTCTTTAGATGTACTATTAGAGAAATTTGCTTTTGATATTAAACTCCCAAAACAAGTAAATGACTCAACTACAAATGAAATCACTTGGGCTGATGCTATCAATAGTGGTAGATTTATTACAAATAAAAACATGGAAAAAAGAGATGAAACAGATGGATGGATGTTACCTAAAAAAGAAATTAATAATCTACAAGAGTTAATTGATATTTGGAATACAATCAATCTAACTACAACGGAAAGAGTTTATGATTCCATTAATGTTATTAAAAGTGACACGATTTATAGATGTGAAAATATATATAGAAGTACTGATTGCAGTAATTCTAAAAATTTAATTTACTGTGATTCTTGTGGTAATAGCGAATTTTTACTTGCATCACAAAGATCTGGGACATGTAATTTTAGTATAAGATGTGATGATTCGAAAGATTGTAGTAATAGTTATAATGTTATATGTTCAAATAAAGTAAGCAATTCTCTCTTTATTCAAGATTGCTTTGATTTATATGAATGTATGTTTTGCTCACATATAGCTTCTAAGAGATTTTGCATAGCAAATATGCAATTTGAAGAACAAGAATACTATGAAATTAAAAAACTAATTATAGAGTGGATATTAAATTCTTAAATGGAGCTATATTTTATAAAGAAAATATGTTATACCATAAATAGTTAATGGCTTATTACTAACTATTATCTAGTCCAAAAAGTTGTCGTAATTCTTCCTTTAGAGCTCCAATGTAATAATTACTCACACTCTCATGTAAGTTTTCTTTTATTTTATTTGAAAGCATTATCTTAATCATCATTCTTTATCAAATTAAAAATGCACTTGCAGTTTAGTATCCAAATGTAAATAAAATTTTTACGATTTACTGTTAATTATGTTATAATATATTACATTACTTAGGAGGTGTAATATGTCTAAAATTAGTAATGTTCTAACAATGCTCGAATATCTAAGCTCAGGAAGAAAATATAGTATTCAAGAATTATCTGAAAAACTAGAAGTATCCCCTAGAATGATTCGAGTTTATAAAGATGAAATAGAAAAAGCAGGTATTTATATTGATACTATTAAAGGTCCCTATGGAGGATATGTATTAAATCAAAATATTAATGTTCCTAAAAGATTTATTACACCAAATACTATAAATATTAAAAACAAAGATTTTTTAAACCTAATAAACAGAGCCATAAAAGAAAAAAGAAAATGTTTGATTGAATATTATTCTAAAGATGAAAAAAACATTTCTAAAAGAACGATTCACCCTTATGATTTAATCCTTTTAGGAAATGAATGGGGAGTTGCTGCTTATTGTGAATCTAAAGAAGAAATTAGGCATTTCTATATAAATAGAATTAAA
>CANRPZ010000056.1 GCA_947632625.1 uncultured Bacilli bacterium
TTGTTATTTCTATTTAACAACCCCCCCCCCGAAGCTAGTTTCGGTTGGGAGGATTCTATTTCTTTTCTTCATAATTCCTTTCCCTCCTATGATAACTTAATTGTATCAAAAAGGTATGTTCTTTTCAATGAAAAAAGAGCCCTACTGACTCTCTTATCCATAATAAGCTGTTCTTGTTGTCCAGCTATAACCTTTTTTATTGTTAAATCCAGGAGGCACTATTACTTTTGAGGTTGGAATACTACCAGAATAATGTCCTTTGGCAACTCCAAAATGCAAATGTGCTCCAGTAGAACATCCATCATAAGACCATGTAGATGGTCCACCTCCAACTGTACCAACTACTGTACTTTGGGTGACTACTTGTCCTACTTTAACTTTAATTTGTAATAAATGATAATAATAAGTTGTATACTTAACTCCTCCAACTGTTACGGTGATATAAACCATATTTCCACCACATTTGTAACGATTGACAATACCTGAAACAACTCCTGCTGCTGCGGCATAGACACTAGTTCCCTCCGCATTCTTACCAATATCAATTCCGCTATGGAAGCTATATTTTCTTCCCGTAATTGGATCAACTCGGTATCCTTCCAAGCTTGTAACCGTTCCTTTATTTAGTGGCTTTAACCAACCAGCATTATAAGGAACACTTGTACAATCTGATAATTTTTCTTTATCTCCTAAATAACTATTAGAACTTTCTTTACATAATTTTGTATAAGCATCTACTTGTTCTTGCATTGTTTTTACTTGCGTATCAATATCTAGTGCATATTTATCATACGTTTCTAGATTACCATTTAATTTTGTAATGGCTTTTTGGTAGCTATCGATTTTAGAAGATAAAGTTTTTTGTTTTTCTTCTAAATCCTTTTGTAATTGTTCATTCTTTTTAATTAATGCTTCTAATTCTTCTAAATTTTTTTGGTTCGAATCTGTAATTTGTTCAACTGCTGAAATACGCATGATAAGTTCCGTAATAGAAGAAGAATCAGATAAATATTTTAAATAAACATTTTCACTTTGTAACTGTTGTAAAACTTTTAAAACATTTTCCGTTTGAACTTTTAAATCTGCTATTTTTTGGTTTGACTCTTCAATTTCTTCCTCTGCTTGTTCAATATCGCTTTGGGCTTGTGAAATATCTCTTTCAGCTTGTTTTACAGCTTCCTCTTTTTTCTTAATTTCATCTTTAGTACTTTGTTTGGCTGCATCATTTTCGGCTTTTTGTTTTTTCAAGTCTGCAAGTTGTGCTTTTAAGTCTCCTAATGTTTCCGGTTCTTTATCTGCTGCTTGTACAGGAATAGGTGAAATAGTAGATACAAATAAAACAGCCATAATCATAAACAAAGGAAATATTTTTTTACCTAATTTCTTCATCATATCTTCAAATACTTTCTTACAGCACGATAACTACCAATCATACCAATTATGGCACCTATTAAAAGTAGTAACAAAGCTACATACAAGATAAAATTAAATGGTTCTGTTAAACGAATAATATGAGTAAATAAATAACCATTAAAGTGGTCATATAAAAGTACATAACCATAAATAGTAACAAGAATTGGAATAATGCTTCCTAAAATTCCTAAAAAGAAACCCTCAAATAAGAATGGCAAACGTATAGAGATATTACTTGCTCCAACTAAACGCATAATTTCAATTTCATTTCTTCGTGAAAAGATAGTAAGACGAATTGTATTCCCAATTAAGAAAGCGGTTACTAATATTAAAGCAAGAACTATAACAAGAGTTACTTTCTCAATTACATCAAAGGCTTTCACAAGATTTTCCGCCATACCTTCGCCATAATCAGCACTTTCAATATAGTCTAATTTCTTTATTTCATCGGTTGTCTCTTTTAAATGATTTACATCTTTTACAATAATCGTAAAAGAATTTAACAAAGGATTGGTATCTAAATAATCTAAAGCTGTGCTAAAAGTATCAGAATAATTTTTCATTTCTAATTTCCATTCCTCTTTGCTTTTAAAGGTATACGCTTCTACATTTTCATTTTTCATTGCTTCTAGTTTACTTTTAAATTCGTTAATTTGGTCTTCTGTTACCGTTTCTTTCATGTAAACTACGATTGATAATTCCTTTTCTAAATCTTTGGTAATATTTTTGACATTGTAAGAAATAATCATTGCTACCGCAACTAATATAAGTGTAATACTACTACATGTAATCGCCGCCGTTGATAAGCTAAAGTTACGAATTACACTTTTAAAAGCATCTCGAATACCACGAGCTAAAATTCTAATTGCTTTCATGAACTTTATAACTTCCTTTCTTATCATCGCTTACGACGACCCCATTTTCTAGATGAATAACTCTCTTTTTCATGCGATTTACGATTTCCTTATCGTGGGTTGCCATAACAATTGTAGTGCCAGACTCTTTATTAATTTTATCAAGAATTAAAACAATTTCTTTTGATATATCAGGGTCTAAATTTCCTGTTGGTTCATCACAAATTAATATTTTTGGATCATTTACGATAGCTCTTGCAATACATACCCTTTGTTGTTCCCCTCCAGATAGTTGATTAGGAAAGCTTCGCATTTTTTCTTTTAAACCAACACTTTCCAATGCTTTAATAACTTTTGGTCTGATTTCTTTACTATGAAGACCTATACTTTCTAAAGCAAAAGCCACATTTTCATATACAGTTAATTTAGGCAACAATTTAAAATCTTGAAAAACATTACCAATCTTTCTTCTTAATTTATAAACTTTTGAATTTCTTAATTTTGCTACATTAATTCCACCAACATAAACATTTCCATTGGTTGGTTTTTCTTCACGATAAAGCATCTTTATAAGGGTAGATTTTCCACTACCACTTGCACCTATTACAAAAACAAATTCTCCTTTTTCAATAGATAAATTTAAATCTGCAATAGCTGTAACGCCATTATTATATACTTTATAACAATTTTTAATTTCTATTAATTTCACTTACAGCCCACCTCATATTATAGTCATTATACCACTATTTATCTCTCAATTAAATGGTAAATTTCTCCTTAATTTTCCGCCACTTACCTCGTAGCAATCATTAATAACAAAGAAAGCGTTTTTATCTATTTCTAATACTGTTTCTTTAAATAAAAAATAATCTTTATTAGGAACTACACACATAAGAACATGATTTTTTGCTCCACTATATCCTCCTTTAGCATCAAAAATAGTAACACCACTTTTTAATTCCTCCATAATAAATGTTTTTACTTTTTCTTCTTCTTTCGTATAGATTAAGAATAATTTACTATTTGAAATTCCAATTAATATATGGTCAATTAAAACTGTACTTATATATAATATAATTAGAGAGTACACAAATTTATTAACACCGAAGAAAACAAGGCCTAGAAGCATAATAAATACATTTAGAGCAAAAACAGCTTTTCCTTCAGGAAGCTTTTTATATTTACTAATTATTTTCATTAAAACATCAGACCCACCAGTATTAAATCCAGTTTTATAAATTATTCCATTTGATACTCCATATAATATTCCAGAGATTAAAACAATGATGAGTGTGCTATCAAAAGTTAAATGAGGAAGAAATATTGTAGCTAGTGGTTTTGTTATACTAATGAATAACGGATACATGATAGAGCCAACTATACAACGACTTGTTTCTTGCCATCCTAAAAATAGAAAAGCCAAAAGAACTAATAGAACACTTGATATAGCAATAAATATAGCTGGTTCTAAAGAGAATAATCTTTCAAAGATTAGAGCAAGTCCACTAGTCCCACCAATAACATAATTATTTGGTGCTAAAAATAAATTATAATTGAGGGCTAGTAAACATACCCCAAATATAAAACTTAAACTACGTATATAAAAATTTTTTTTGGTTACTGCTTCTTTAATGTTTTTTAAATCAAAATTGATATCCATATATTTTCACCATACTTATTGTATCAAAATTTTTCATAATTTAAAACTAATAACATAAAAATTAGATAGAGGTGAAATTTGTTTATGAATGGTAGCTACTACCAAAACCCAACATTCCCAGGAGCTATGGATAACAACAATTATAAAACCTATCCAGAAATGACTCCTCCAGGAAATTTAAGTTATGACCAAGATTTAGATATGGAACAAAGTTTTATTGAAAACATTTTACGTTTAAATAAGGGAAAACGAGTTAATGCTTATGTTTCTTATCCAGATTCAGTCGATTGGCGAGACAAAGTCTATAATGGTTTAATTGAAGAAGCTGGGAAAGACCATTTAATACTTAGTGATCCAGCAACAGGGAAATGGTATTTAATTCGTATTATTTATTTAAACTATGTCGAATTTGATGAACGTATTAACTATAGTCATTCTTATTCTGAAAAAACATTTTAAAAGTGAGAAAATCTCACTTTTTCTAATTTTTTATAGTATTTAAAGTTTATATTTCTTTTAAATAATAGGAAAATCTTGATTTTTCATGTCCTAAATCCGTAGGTTCACCATGTCCTGGATAAAGGAGTATAGCATCATCATATTCGGCTATTTTTTCTAAACTTTTTTTCATATCCATTACACTACCACCTTCTAGATCCATACGCCCTATTGTTTCTTTAAATAGAAAATCTCCTGTAAACATAATCTTCTCTTCAGGAAAGTAGAATGTTTTAGAATCTTTGGTATGTCCAGGCGTTTTTATAACCTCATAAGAAAAATCTTCTATCTTCTGATTAGCTTTTAAATGATATTTTTCTTCAAAATAAGCTAAAGATCCTGTGTGATCAAAATGATTGTGTGTGACTAAAATTCCAACAATTTCAAGATTTTTTAAATATTGTTCTATTTTATCGGGTTCATCTCCCGGATCAATAAGTATGGCTTTATTATTTTTTATTACAATGTAGCAATTTGCTTGTAAATATCCCACTGGAATACATTTAATTTGCATATTTTTTCCTCTTTTCATTTAATAATATAACATTATTTAATTTTTAATGGTATACTATTTATAGTAGGTGGTATGATGGAATTTTTAAATATTTTTTTAATTTGTCTTATTTTATTTTGTATTTTAGCTTTTGTTTATATTTCTTATTTTAACAAAATGCAATATTTAAAAACAAAAATTGAAAAAGCAGAAGGAATAATTGATGAAATTTTAAGACAAAGATATGATTTATTAGTAAGAGCAGATAATATTGTTAAAAGTACTTTAAAAGATAATAAAGAATATTTTAAAGATTATTTAGAATTAAAAAATCAAAATATAACAAATTTTGATTTAGACCGAAAATTAAAAGAGGCTTTTAATACTTTACAAAAATTTAAAGATGATTATCCTAACCTTGGCAAAAATAAAGAACTAAAAGATATTTTAACTCTTATAAAGGATACAGATGAAAAAATTGCTGCTATTACTAATTATTACAATATTAACACAAATGAATTAAATGGTTTTGTTCGTAAATTTCCATCTAATATTATTTCAAAATTTCATCATTTTGAAATAAAAGCATTCTTTGATGGAAAAAATATGAACGATGATATTTATGATGATTTCAAATTATAATTGTTAAAAAAAGAAAACTAAATCTAAAAGTTTTCTTTTTTTATTAGATAATTTAGAAAGCAAGAACAATACGGAAAGCACGGCCAACGTTTGCCTCACCTGCGAAGCTAGCAAAATTGAAAACACCACTCCCAAGACCACTATAATAACCGCCGCCACGTACAAACCAAGAACGGTCAGTCACGATAAACCAAGCTTCATCATGATACCATCCACTAATTGTTCTGGTTTGTGTTTGAACATTACCTGTTGTTCCCGTATATTGCTCTTGGATAAATGGTCCCATTTCTCCAGTTGCATCTCCAAGTATTCCATTTGAGTATTGATTATTTACTCCATTTTTATAGGTGTCATAATATCTCTTGTCTTTTAAATCTTCTGCAATTAACTCACTCTTTAAATATATTGGATTATCATTTGCATCGACCATAACTCCCATTACATATTCCCATGAACCTCCACTCATGTCATAAATACCAGTGTAATTATTTGTTGTACTTGCCATAACGCTTTCTGGATTTAAATATTGATAATTATAAGTTCCGTCTTGTCCTTTGCCTGATGTTCCATATTCATTACACGCATCAAGATGATCACTACATAATTCATTTGTTGTTGTATATCCGGTTGTTGGTTCGTTTTTTGCAGCATATCCTGTCAAGTGATTAGCATTATTATTAATTCGTATATCACTACATTTATTCGTTGTCTTATCACATCTTCCATAGATAGAATTAGTTAAATAGGAAACAGCTCCCCACTCTGTATTCTTTATCATATGACTATTTAAATCTTTATTATATTTTAAACTATTTTGATACATCTTTTCTACAGTTATGTTTCTCCAACTATATTCATTTGGTTTTATAATAATTTTTGATGCATCTTCATCTTTTTCGGCATCAGTTGTACTATTAGCTCCTTTATATCCTGTTTCAAATTTACCGACCCATATGCCTTTTGTATCAAAAGCTGTGAAGGCTGGGTGTGTCATCCATTTATTTATAGCACAGTTTCCATCCTCTCCACTTGGTGGAGCTATACATTCTTCATCACTTTCTATGGTATTTGTTAAACCAAATTTGATTTCGATTGGTTTTGATTTTTCTTCATATTTGGTAGTACTGAAACCATTATATTCTCCCATATCAAAGATTCGATATCTATATTTTGGTATCCATACGAAATAACTTTCAATTATATCTTCTGGAATTATTTCTTCTGATTCCTCTTCTCTTTCAGTGAAATCTACATATTTTAATAATTCACTATTATTATGGATTTTTATTTCATTACTAAAATCAGACTTTATTTCATCTTCCGTTAATACTCGATCAAAAATAGCAACCTGGTATACATCTATATTAGAAAATTCATTATGTATATCTTGACCAGGATTTGCTCCGATATTAAAGGGCATAGTAGATATTTTTATTTTTCCAGTAATATCCTTACTACCAACTAGTTCACCATCAACATAAACTTTTATTTTGCTTCCATCATATGTCCCTATTAGTGTATACATTTTATTTAATTCTGGTATTACATCAATATCTAAAGTTTGATAATTTGTTTCTCCTTCTAAATATATGTCAAAAACAATTTTATTATTTGAATTTAATCCTATTCCAAAACCACCACTTTGCCAGTTTCCTAAAAGAGTTTGATAGTTATTCTTTAATTCATTTAATTCAAATTTAATTGTTATACTAGCTGTATTACCAAAGTCATGATTCTCTAATCCTAAATCAATGTAGTCGTCTACTCCATCTAAATTTACATAGCCATCTTCTTTTGTTGCACTATTCACTTTTCCATAAGCATTTAGTGCATCATAACTATTTTGTTTGATTATAGCATTTGCCCATTCTTGACTCTCATAACTATACCACTTTTCATTTATATCGGCTTTTCTTACTGTTCCTTCATTATCTATTGTGACCGGTATTAAATCTCCTTTTAATTCTGGATATGCTCCATTTAA
>CANRPZ010000057.1 GCA_947632625.1 uncultured Bacilli bacterium
GGGTGATATAATCGTGCTATGATAAGAGAGGTAGAAAAATGAGTAAACAAAAGAATGGAATTTTTTTCTTTGGCTTTATAGTTTTTTGCATGTTATTGTCTATTCACCCAGTTTCAGCTAGAATGCTTACTATAGAGGAGGTCATAAAAGAATTTCAAAATAACAAAGAAATAAAAGAATCCAATGAAGATGGTTATGCTATTGAATGTAAAAAGAATCCAATAGAAAAAACACTTGATATTTATTTGAATAAAGAAAAAGTACTTAGCTATTTATATACCGATTCTTATATCGAGTATATAGAACCAGTACAAACTATTACGGATGAAAATTCAAAAGAAATGATGGAAAAGCAATTTGGTGTTTTAGGTTATGCCAGTTATTTTTTGAATTCTATTTATTCATTAAGTGGTTATAACTATGATCGCTCACCCTTACAAGAAGACTCCGCTACATTAGATTTTGATTTATTATCGAATCCAGAAATGTATGATAATTATGGAATCCTATTTGAAACTAAACAAGTTGACCCTAGTATTAGTGGCCTTCAAGAATATTTTACGCATATAAAAATGTCATTAGATACAGATAAAGCTGATAATTTGATGAAATATTTGGGTGTTACAAAGGTCCAAAATACCGTACCTAACGTTAAAGAAAACCAAACCGAAAATGAAATTGTTGATAAAAATGGTAATGTAGTTGAAAATCCCCAAACAGGAGCTACTATTTCTTTTGGAATAACCATTTTATTAGGAATTTTAGCTTTAGTATTGTTAAAGTTTAGTAAAAGGAAAAGTGTGTTACACAAGTTATAATTTTAAAAGATTTAAGTTTATAAAAAGTATTGCCAAGGCGCAATACTTTTTGCTTTAAAATAGAATATCTTTTCTAGTACCTATGCTTTTTCTTCTTAAAAAACTAGCAAAAGCGTATATAATGTAGTATAATGTATTTACCTTATATGAAAGAGGTTAGAATATGAATAAAATTAAAAAATTGTGGGTTGAAAATCGCGTATTATTTGTTCTTTTTATTATCGTTATGATCTGTATCCTATTAATACTTGGCGTTTTTTTAAATTATTTTTTCGGTTCATCTAAATCTAGTTATGGAAATCGTTTAGATGGCATAACAGAGGTTCAAATTACTGATGAGATGAAAAACAACTTTTTAAACAAGATGGGTGAAGATGAATCTATTATTGATAAAGATTTAACAGTAAAAGGAAAAGTTATTTATATTCGCTATACTTTTAAAGAAGGAGTCACTTTAATAGAAGCTCAAAGTAAAGCGCTTGCTTCTTTGGATTTATTTGAAGATAAATATAAAAATTTTTATGATTTTAATTTTACAATAAAAGAAGAATCTACTGAAACAAATGAAGGATTTTTATTAATGGGAGCAAAGAATGCTAACGGCAGTAATCTAGTTTGGAATAATAACGACAATGTAACAAATAATGAAGAATAGTAGGTAATTATATGAAAAGTAAAAAGAAATATTTTATTATTGGAATTTTAGTTTTAATCCTTATAGGAATTAGTATTTGGTTGGTTCGCTTTTATTTCATGGACCAAAGCAAATTAAATGCAACGGAAAAAAGATATTTAGCTGATAATTCCAGTATTGTAGAAAATATCGATATTTTAAATAATGTCAGTATTTTTGGTAGTGACGGAGAAGGTGTTTTCTACGATTTTTTAGACGATTTATATAAAGAATATAGTATAAAAACCAATCCTGTAATTGTAGAAAAAGGAGAAACGACTAACAACATATCCTTTACAATAAGTAATACGATTGGTGATAATGATTTTATTTTTTATAAGGGACATTACGTATTAGTTGGAAAAAATAATAAAACATTTAGTTCCCTTGAATATTTAGCAAATCAAAAAATAGGTGTTTTAGCTGATAATTTAAGTCATGTTAGTAATTTTTTAGAAAATCAAAGTTTTACTATTCAAACCTTTAATACTGAAGATGAATTGTTGCAAAATTTTCAAGAACAACAAGATATTGAATATATAATGGTTCCTTTAGAATCTAATCTATCAACTATTTTAAAAAATGATTATACTATAGCCTATCATTTTAGTGATATTCCTTATTACTACAAGGTAAATATAGGCAAAAATAAAACTCTTGGAAGCATATTAAAAAAATATTTTATTAAATGGCAAGAGAAAAATTTTGCTCTATCCTTTAAAGAGCATTTATTTAAACTATTTATAGATTCTTTAAATATTTCTTTAACTGAAATTGATGCAATGCAAAGTATATCTTATAATTATGGATTTATAAGTAATAGTCCTTATGAAATATTGACTGGTGGAAATTATGGAGGAGTTATTGCTCAATATTTAAAAGAATTTACTGATTTTACGGATACAGAAATTAAATTTACTAAATATAAAAATATAAATAAATTACAAAATGCTATTAAAAATAACAATGTTGATTTTTATTTTAATTTTTATACTGCAAATAATAACTATCAAGATATTCAATCTAATATTCCTATTCGAGTTAGTATTTTAGCAGATAGGGAAGATGCGTTAGTAGTAAATTCCTTGAAATCGTTAAAAGATATGGTTGTTTATGTAGAAGAAAATACTGCTTTATATGATTATTTAAAAAATAATACGTCATTAAAATTAAAAACATACAAAAAAGAAAGTGAATTAAAACGTTTAATTAAAAATCATGAAATTATTATTATGGATAGTAATGTTTACTATGCTTATCGTATGAATATCTTTAATGAATATAGTGAAAGATATCATATGGTTTTAGATAACTACTATTCTTTTAAAACGGATGTGAATGAAACATTTAATAAATTATTTACAAAATATATTAATTATAAAGATCCGGCAGAAACCCAATATAAAGGAATTTATAATTATGAAAAAACGTTTAGAACAGGAACAATTACCGGAGCAATTGCCAAATATTTTATGTATATTCTACTTATATTTATATTAATTTTCCTATATGCCTATAAATTTACTAAAAAAGTAAAATTGTCTAAAAAAATCAAAAAAGAAGATAAGTTAAAGTATATTGATCAATTAACCTCTTTAAAAAATCGTAATTATTTAACAGAGAATTTAGAAAATTGGGGTAAAAATACGGTATATCCTCAAACTATTATAGTTATTGACTTAAATAACCTTCAATATATTAACGATATGATGGGATATGAACAAGGCGATGAACAAATTAAGGCTGCAGCCAATATACTTGTTAAAACCCAACTGGATAAAAGTGATATTATTCGTACAGATGGAAATGAATTTGTTATATATTTGGTAGGTTATGAACAAAAGCAAATTGTAAGTTATATTCATAAACTAAATAAAGAATTTAATAAAGAATTACCTTATAATCAAGGCGCTGCTATTGGTTATAGTATGATTTTGGATGATATTAAATCGATAGAAGATGCTATGAACGAAGCTGTAGAAGAGGTAAAAAGACAAAAAGAAAATAAAAAAGAGGAAACAAATGAAACGATTTAAAAACTTTCTTAAAAAAGTTTACAATGTTATAACGAGGCCTGAAATGTCTGTATTACCAGGGCAACTAGCTTTTTTCTTTGTATTATCTGTTGTCCCTATTGTTACGCTAATTACTTATGGGGCTTCTTTTTTACATTTATCAATGGATTTTATTGGCAATTTTATTGAAAAGGCTTTTGGACCTAATCTCGCTGAATTAATTGCTCCAATGGTTAGTGTTACTAATATTGATATTCGCTTCTTTTTTACTTTGATAATTGGTTTTTTTATCGCAAGTAATGGTGCTGCGTCTATCATTGTATCTTCTAACGCAATTTATGAAATTCCAGATACTAGTTTTCCACGAAGAAGATTAAAGGCAATTATCATGACCTTTTTAATCGTTATCTTATTTTTGTTTATTTTAATAGTACCAGTATTTGGTAAATATATCATAGAAGCTATTGAATTTGTTAATATGAATGAAAAAATCACCTCTATTATAAGCTTTACTTTTAATTTATTAAAAGGACCTATTACATGGTTTATTATGTTCTGTTTTATTAAAATATTGTATACTATGGCTCCTGATCGAAAACTTGAAAGTATTTATGTAAATTATGGAGCTGCTTTTACAACTGTAATGTGGGTATTGGTAACAGCCGCTTACTCGTATTATATTAATCATTTTGCTAATTACGCGGTATTTTATGGTGGACTTGCCAACATTGTCATGTTAATGTTATGGGTATATTTCTTGGCTTATATTTTTGTTATCGGAATGGCACTTAATTATAAAGAAGAAACAATAAAATTGGAAAAAACAGGTACTATAAATATGGAAATTAAGTAAAAAATAGGATTGTGTACGCAAGTATTACTTAGTACGCAATATGTTTTCAATATCAAATTAATATGTTAGGTATTAACGATATCGAAAAGTAATACTTAAAAGAGTTTGCAGGATTCTTTGTAGGCTCTTTTTTGTTTTTAATAAAATAATCGTAAACTTTTGGTATAAGAAATATTTCAATTTTACTTTTTTTTACACTCGAAAAAGTGTATATATAATTTTTGATTTGTGCTATAATAACCTCAACTGGGAGGTATTTCTATGATTGTTTATGGTAAAAATGTTTTAAAAGATATAGATTTAAAAAAAATAAGAAAAGTTTATTTAGTAGAAAATTTTAGAGATAAGGATATTATACAATATTTAGAACAAAATCATATTCGTTATTTTTATCGTCCTAAAAATCAAATGGATAAAATGATAAAAGGAAATCATCAGGGGGTCATTATAGAAATAGATGATTACCAATATGCTTCTTTTGAAAATGCATTTAATAGTAACTTTATTGTTGCATTAGACCATATAGAAGATGTGCATAACTTTGGAGCCATAATAAGAACTTGTGAAGCTGCTGGGGTAAAAACAATACTAATCCCTAAAGATCGTAGTGTAAGAGTAAATGATATTGTGATGAAAACAAGCTGTGGTGCAGTCGATAGAGTGAACATTATTTTAGTAAATAATCTATGTGATGCTTTAAAAAAATTACAAAAAGCAAACTATTTTGTATACTCTGCTTTTATGGATGGAGAGGATTATGAAACAATCGATTATGCGGACAAAAAAATATTAGTAATTGGAAATGAAGGCAAAGGAATCAGTAAAATAATTGAAGGTATTACCGATGTACGTATTGGCATACCGATGAGGGGAGAGATAAACAGCTTAAATGCAAGTGTGGCAGCAGGGATTTTAATATTTAAAATGAAATAAGGTGAATTGTGTGAATTATGAAGATTATTCTGATGGTGAATTATACTCTTTAGTATGTGAACAAGATGAAGATGCTAAAGATATGCTCTATATGAAATATAAATATATTATTGATATTGTTATTAAAAGATATGCTTTTTCAGCAATGAAATATGGACTTGAATATAAAGATTTGTACCAAGAAGCTTTAGTTGGTTTTTCGGATGCCTTGGCCTCTTTCAATGAAGAAAAAAATTCTTCACTCCCTACCTTTATTACTTTATGTGTAGATAGAAGATTATTAAATACTATTCGTAAAGCAGGTAGAATTAAAAATCAAGTTTTATTGGATAGTTTATCTCTAGATCATGTTTATGAAGATTATAATATACCTTTAAAAGAGATTATTAGTGATAATAACCAAAATGATCCGTTAAGTAATATTACAAAAGATGAGGAATTTGATGAATTATTGGATTTTATTGAAAAGTCTTTGTCTTCAAGTGAATACGAGGTATATAAACTTTTAGTTTCGGGATTAACATATCAAGATATTGCCAAAGTACTTGGGAAATCCCCAAAACAAATTGATAATGCAATTCAACGAATTAAAAGCAAAGTAAAAGATATTTTGAAAAGTAGAGAAACGAATTAATTTTAAAGAAAAATATGTTAAAAAATAAAAAAGCACCGCTAAATTTTCTTGCAATTTACATTTAAGTATGTTACATTAGTTTTAACGAAACACGAAAGTGTTTTTTATTTGGAAAAAAGAGGCGTTTTAAATGAAAAAGAAAGAGCAAAAAAAAGAAGCAAAAGTAGAAAAAAAACAAAGTAAGAAACAAACGAAAAAACAAAGTAAAAAGAATAAAGAGGGAATGTTAAAGGGAATAAAGGCTGAACTTAAAAAAGTAACTTGGCCAAGTAAAAAGGATATTATAAAATATTCAATTGCAACTTTAGTATTCTGTATTATATTAATGCTATTCTTTCAATTATTAGACTTTGGTTTATCTGTTGTAAAAGGAGTGTTTAATTAATGGATAAGTTATGGTATGTTGTTACTACTTATGTTGGACATGAAGAAAATGTAAAAGAAAAATTAGAAGCTAGAACTGAATCTATGGGAATGCAAGATCATATTTTTCGTGTTATTATTCCCACTATAACAGAAACAGAAACAAAAGATGGAGTAGAAAAAACAAAAACGAAAAAAATGTTTCCTGGTTATGTATTTGTAGAAATGGTTATGAGTGATGAAGCTTGGTATGCTGTTCGAAATACTCCGGGAGTTACTGGATTTATTGGATCTTCTGGAAAAGGAGCTAAACCAACATCTTTACAACCACAAGAAATTGATCGCATTTTACTAAATATGGGAATCTCTAGAGTCGATGCAGAATCTGAACTTAAAGTTGGAGATAAAGTAAATGTTATCGATGGCCCATTTAAAGGAATGGTAGGTACTGTTGATACAATTGATTTAGAAAACAATCGTTTAAATGTGTTAATTGATTTATTTGGTCAAGAGACTCCAGTTGAGGTAGAACTTTTCCAAGTAAGTAAATAAAAAAATGACTAATTAAGTTTGGTCATTTTTTTGCTTTTCTTTGTCTTCTTCTAATTCATTTAAAACATATTCGCATGCTTGAATGACAAATCGAGAAAAATTAGATTCAGTTCCTTCTAAATATTTTTCTATTTTATTAATTAAGGGAAGAGGAAATCGAATAGTTTTGTTTTCTGTTTCCTTTTTTTCAACGCTTAATTTAAAAGCCATACGTATCACCTTTTATTATTGTATTGCATTTTAGTATTTCAAAAAGCATTGCAAAATGCAATGCATAAGTGATATGATTAAAATAGGTGAAGAAATTTGAAAAAGAAATATCGAAATATGATTTTAATACTTATGGAAATTGTAGTAGTAAGTATGGGTTTTAGTTATGCTTGGTGGAGAACAACAGAAACACAGACAAATGTAAATACTATAA
>CANRPZ010000058.1 GCA_947632625.1 uncultured Bacilli bacterium
ACGCATCAAGATATTGGCCAAATGCAAATGTATGTTAATTATTATAAAAAAACCCAAATGATTAAAGGTGAAAATGAGCCTATTGGAATATTATTATGTGCAGATAAAGATGATGCAGTAGTAGAAATGACTTTAGGAGATGATGTGAAAAATGTATATGCCTCAAAATATTTAACATATTTGCCATCTAAAGAAGAATTGATTAAAATAATTAAGGACGAAAAAGAATTATTTGAATTATCAAAAGAAGAAGGAGTAGAAAATGAGCGAAAATAAAACAAATATTAATTGGTACCCAGGTCATATGGCAAAAACAAGAAGACTTATAAGTGAAAAGTACTCATTAATTGATATTGTCTATGAACTTGTGGATGCTAGAATCCCTTATTCGTCTAAAATAAAGGATATTTATGACCTAATCCGTAATAAACCTAAATTGTTAATTATGACAAAAAAAGATTTATGTGATTTAAAAGTGACGGAAAAGTGGATTAAATACTATGAAAATATGGGTACAAAGGTTTTATTAGTTGATTTAAATAATACAAACGATTACAAAAAAATTATTGATGAAACGTATAAAAAGATGAATGATACCCAAGAAAAAAGAGAAGAAAAAGGTATGAAAGAAAAAGAAATACATGCGCTAGTTATTGGTATACCGAATGTTGGGAAAAGTACGCTTATAAATAGAATGGCAAGTCGTCATGTTGCAGATGTTGGAAATATTCCTGGTGTTACAAAACAAGTGAAATGGTTAAAAACGCCTTATCATATTTCTCTTTTAGATACCCCAGGTATTTTATGGCCAAAATTAAATGAAAAACAAGTTGCTTATAATCTAGCCTCCGTTTCTAGTATAAAAGAAGAAATTTTACCTTTAGATGATGTGGCAATTTATATTTTAGAAACATTATACAAATATTATCCAACTATATTAAAAGAACGATTCGGAATTACAGATTTAAAAGATATGGAACAAGTATACGAACAAATTGCTGAAAAAATTGGAGCTATCAAAAAAGGTGAGATAGATTATGATCGAGTTAGTAAAAAAATAATTAATGATATTCGTTTAGAATACGTTAAAGGAATTACTTTTGATCAAAACATTTAATTCTCTAAATTCATAAAAAAGAACAAATTGACAAGCAAAAAAACCCTTGTTATACTTAATTATAATAAGAGGTTGATAAAAAATGAGAAAAAAATATAAAAACTGGTTACTTTTAAATGGAATCCTTTTAATTATTTTCCTTTTGATTCTAATTTCTTATATTCAATATCAAAAGTTTATAGAAAGTACAAATCCAATTATCTTGGTTGAAGATGGATTATCAATAAATTTTTTAAATGGAAATCATCTTGTATTAAAAGATGAGAGTAAGACTATACACTTTTCAATCACGAATAATTCGAATGTTACCCTAAAATACTATATTTCTATAGAAAACAATAAAAAAGAAACAGCTATCTTTTATGATTTAACGGAAGAAAATAATTTAATAAATACTTTGAAAAATGAATTTAAACAAAATAGTGAGAAAATTGCTAGTAGAATAAGCATTAGTCCAAACGAAACCCAATCCTATACATTAAAATTATATACTGAAAATCCTGTAAATTTTACTGCAAAATTAAATGTCGGTATAGAGGAAGATAATGAAGAATATTTTGCAGAAACAATACTTAAAAACAAAGCACCTCAAAAAGAAAGTACTACTATAATAAATAAAGAAATAGCAAATACGGACGAAGGATTAATTGAGGCAAAAGATGATTTTGGAACCATTTATTACTATCGAGGAAACGTTAAGGATAATTATGTATCTTTTGCAGATATGATTTGGCGCATTGTAAAAATCAATAGCGATGGTAGTGTTAAACTAATATTAAATGATTATGCTAAAACTACTGCTAATTTTTATGAGGGAAATGAAAATAACCTTGAAGAAAAATTAGACATTTCTAATAATAAAATGAATGAGTATTTAGAAATTTGGTATCAAGAAAATTTAGAAGAATATGAAAGCCATCTAATTTCAAATAAATTCTGTGTAGATAACTCTATTTATGAAACCCAAGATAATGGTAATATTTATTTAGGAAACAATCGTATTCTAACTAATAATAGTATTTCTTATAATTGTTTAGGAACTTTTTATACCCTTAAGATTGGCTTACTTTCAGTTGATGAGGTTATTTTGGCTGGTGCAAGCCCTACATTAAATAATCAAGATTACTATCTATATATACCAGATAAAACAGTATCCTGGTGGACTCTTACCCCAAGTACAAGTGATAGCGAAAATATAACCTTTTTTGAAATAGACCAAAATGGTAAAGTAAATGCTTTAAGCAATGGGAATTATTATAAAGGAATGCGTCCCGTTATTAACCTAATCAAGAAAACAACGGTTACAGGTAGCGGTACTCTTGCAGATCCTTATGTTGTAAACTAATTTACACATTGATTTGTAAAGCAGATGAATAATTTTACACATTAAAAAAGTTTATGATAAAATGATTATAGGAAGTGACAATATATGCAATTATTAACAGATATTCTTGGATTCTTAAAATCTTTATCCCAAATTGATTTACTCTTATATTTTTCTGTAGTTGTGTTAATTATTTTACTTGTGTCTTTATTTTACATTATAAAAAATGAGGAAGAAATGGAATCTCCTGTTAATAATGAAAAAGAAGAAATGGAAGAGTTAAAAAATATTGTATCAGATATCGAAAATAGCAAGCCGCCGGTTTTAGAATTAACGGACTATGAAGCCGAGCAAGAAGAAAAAGCCATTATTAGTTACGAAGAATTATTAGCTAAAAAGGATAGTGGCTCTATTACATATGAAGAGGAAACAAACGATGAGGTCTCAATAAAAAAGGTAAATGTCGATGCTTTAGAAAAGCCTTCAAAAAATAAAAAATCAGTAGTCTTTTATAATTATGAACGAGAAGAAGAATTTTTAAAAAAATTAAAAGCTTTAAATGAATTGCTAAATTAAGAGAGAAATCTCTTTTTTCATTTATAAAAATATATGATATAATACACAAAACGATTTGGAGGAGTACACATGAAATTTCATATTATAACACTAGGATGTAAAGTAAATACTTATGAAAGTGAAGCAATAAAAGAAAATTTAGAAAAGGAAAATTATACTTATGTAACCGACGAAGCGATGGCGGACATATTAATTATTAATACATGTTCCGTTACAAATATGGCAGATAATAAGTCTAAAAAAATGGTCAGTCATGCTAAAAGACTTAATAAAATCGTTGTAGTCTGCGGCTGCTCTAGTGAAAATAATCGAGAAATGTACCAAAAATTGGGTGTCGATATTTTAATTGGCAATCGCGATAAAAACCAAATAAGTCATTTACTAGAGGAATATTTAAAAAAGAAAGCTCCGATTGTCAAATTTTATGAAGAATTTTCTTGCTTCGAACAAATACAAGTAGATAAATTTACTAGTCATACGCGAGCTTTTGTTAAAATTGAAGACGGATGTAACAATTATTGCAGTTACTGTATCATACCTTATGTTCGTAAAACTATTCGCAGTAAAGATTTCTTAACCGCTGTAAATGAAATTAAAACGTTAGTAAAAAATGGCCATAAAGAAATTGTTTTAACGGGAATTTTAACGGGTTCTTATTATTCCAATGGTAAAAATTTGGCGGATTTAATAACGGAAATTTCCAAAATAGATGGGTTAGAACGTATTCGTATTTCCTCTATAGAGGTTACAGAATTAAACGAAGATATGTTAAAAGTGATACGTGATAATAAAAAGGTAGTCAATCATTTTCATATCCCATTACAAGCAGGCAGCGATGAAATTTTAAAACGTATGAATCGCAAATACACTTTAAAAGAATTTAAAGACAAAATAGAAAAAATTCGGGCTATAAAACCCGATGTAAGCATTACAACAGATGTTATAGTAGGACATCCTTATGAAACAGAAGATTTATTTTTAAAAACAATCGAAACTTGTAAAGAAATTCAATTTGCTAAAATACATGTTTTTCCTTACTCAAAACGCAATAATACACCTTCTGCAAAAATGCCAAATCAAGTAAGTGATGCCGATAAAAAGAAAAGGAGTCGAATATTAAATGCTTTAAGTGAAGATTTACAGCAAGAATTTTATAAAAAACATATAAATCAAGAACTTGATGTTTTAATAGAAGATGTAAGTGATAAAGAAAGTATTGGTTTTACAGGAAATTATATAAAAGTAAAAATTTTCAAAAAATTAGAGAGAAACCATATTTACAAAGTAAAATTAACAGAGTTGCAAAATGAATTTTTAATTGGAGAATTAGTAGATACTAAAATTAAATAAATCTTTTATATAAAAAAATGATTGCATATTCTTAGTAAAAGGATATTTTTATGCTATAATATTCTATAGTGATATGTGGAGGATGTAATGAAAAAATTAATATTAATTGATGGAAATAATTTATTATTTAGAAGCTATTATGCAACCTCTTATTCAGGTGTGATCATGCGTAATAGTAAGGGATTTCCTACAAATGCTTTATATGGATTTGCCAGTATGATAGAAAAAATTATTGCGGAAGAAAACCCCGAGTATATGGCTGTGGCATTTGATGTAGGTAAAAATTTCCGAGCCCAAAAATTTGCTTTTTACAAGGATGGTAGAAAAGAAACTCCAAAAGACTTATTAGAACAATTTCCTTATGCAAGAAAAATTCTTGATGCTATGGGGATTCGTCATTTTGAACTTGCCCCTTATGAAGCAGATGATATTATAGGTACTCTTACTAAAAAAGTATTAGAGGATGATAACTTTAACGGAACGATTATTTCAAGTGATCGAGATCTATTACAATTAATAAATGAGCAAGTGGATATAAAACTTTTAAAGCAAAAAGGTCATGTACGTTATAATCCCATTTCCTTTTTTGCTGAATATAAAATAGAGCCTATTCATGTTATTGACTTAAAAGCTCTAGCAGGGGATGCCTCTGATAATATTCCTGGTGTAAAAGGAATTGGCGAAAAGACCGCTTTAAATTTATTGGCAACGTATAAAACACTTGAAAATATTTATGAACACATAGATGAAATAAAGGGAAAGACACAAGAAAAATTAATAAATGATAAAGAAATGGCCTTTATGAGTAAAGAAATTGCTACCATTTATAAAGAGGT
Organism: uncultured Bacilli bacterium; assembly: GCA_947632625.1. Taxonomy (GTDB): domain Bacteria; phylum Bacillota_I; class Bacilli_A; order RF39; family UBA660; genus MGBC108787. Next base: position 5,204 of record CANRPZ010000058.1, read on the forward strand.
ACCTTTAGAGATAAATTCTTTAGAAGAATTAAAATATACCCCACAAAAAAATTCATCTCTTCGCGAACTTTATGAAGAATTAGAATTTTACTCTTTTTTAAAAAAAATGAATTTAGAACCATCTAAAATAAATTCTGAAACTTTTAAAGAAATACAATCAAGTCATGATCTCATTTTAGAAAATCCAGTTTCTTACTATTTAGAATTGGATAACAGTAATTATCACATCGCCCATGTTCTAGGAATGGGGATAGCAGATCAAAAAAATGCTTACTTTATTAAACCCGATTTAATTAAAGATTGCCTTCCTTTATTAGAGGGAAAAACTCTTTATACTTTTGATTTAAAGAAGAATATAGTAGCATTAAAAAAATTAGGTTTAGATTGTCCTAAAACAGAGTATGACTTAATGCTTTCATCTTATTTACTAAATTATTCTATAAAGGACGATATTGCTTATTTAATGACGCCTGAAGGGATTAATGTATCCCTTTACGAGGAAACAATTGCTAAAAATAAATTTGAGGAAGAAACCTTGAAACAAGATATCGTAAAAAAGAGTCGCTATATTTTAGAAAGTCATAATAAATTTATGGCAGATTTAAAAAGAGAAGAAATGGAAGAATTATTTTTAAATATTGAAATGCCTTTAGTTACAGTTCTTGCGGATATGGAAATGACTGGAGTGCATGTTGATAAGCATATATTGGATGAAATGGCATCCGAGTTAAAAGTAAAAATTGATTTGGTTTCTAATGAAATTTATAATTTAGCAGGAGAAACATTTAATATCGCCAGTACAAAACAACTTGGTGAAATCCTATTTTTAAAATTAGGTTTGCCAGGGGGTGTAAAAACGCAAAAAGGCTATAAAACAGATGTAAAAGTGATGCATAAATTATTAGGAACACATCCAATTATTGAGAAAGTGCTTGAATATCGTAATATCACGAAAATTTATTCGACATATGTAGAAGGGCTTGAAAACTATATTTATGAAGATGGTAAAGTCCATACAATTTTTAAACAAACGCTAACTAGAACAGGAAGACTTTCTTCTGTAGAACCAAACATTCAAAACATACCGATTAAAGATGAAGGAGGAAGAAAAATAAGAAAAGCATTTCTTCCAACCAATGATTGCTTCTTAAGTGCCGATTATTCCCAAATTGAATTAAGAATACTTGCTCATATTTCAAATTGTAAGGAACTTATAGATGCCTTCAATCAGGATTCGGATATTCATACGAAAGTCGCTTCTGATATTTATGGCGTTCCGGAAATTGCCGTAAGTAAAAAAATGCGTTCAACAGCAAAAGCCGTTATTTTTGGTATTGTTTATGGTATCAGTGGCTTTGGTTTAGGTGAGAATTTGGAAATTAGTCCTAAAGAAGCGAAACAATTTATTGAAAAATATTATGAACTTTATCCAGGTGTTAAAAATTATATGGACAATATTATAAAAGAGGCTTATAAAACAGGTTCAGTTCGAACTTTATTCAATCGTAAAAGAGTTATTGAAGAATTAAATAGTGGAAATTTTATGGTGCGTCAAGCTGGAGAACGTATTGCTCTTAATACCCCAATTCAAGGAACAAGCGCCGATATTATCAAAAAAGCCATGATTGAAATCTATGAAGAATTCCAAAAACAAAAGATTAAAAGTAAATTAGTAATTC
>CANRPZ010000059.1 GCA_947632625.1 uncultured Bacilli bacterium
GTAGAAGCAAGAGAGTTAGTAAAAGGAACATTAAAGGGAAAAGAAAAAAGAGAATATGCGATAAAGATCTGGATAGACGAAAAAGTAAGTGAAAAAGATAATGCCATGAATAAAAGTTTTATAAGTAAGATTGTAGTAGATGGAACAATGAATGAGGAGTATAACGAACCAATCTTACATGGAACAGATCCAGTGTTAAAAGAAGGACTAATACCAGTTACAATAGATAATAAAGGAACAGTAAGAAAAGCTAAACTAACAGAAGAGTGGTATAGTTATGAGAAACATGAGTGGGCAAATGCAATTATTCTTAATGGAGATAAAACAGCAGATGACTACCAAGATAATGAACAAATACCAGAGAGTGATATCGAAAGTTATTTTGTATGGATACCAAAATACAAATATAAACTATTTGATATGGGAGAATACAACCAAAGAGAAACAGTACCATATGAAAGTAAAGTCCAACCAATCGAGATACAATTTGGAATAACGAATACCAAAAATAATGAAACAGAATGTATAGCTCCACCTAGTGGCGAAAAAGGGAACTGTGCTATAAATAAATGGATGACACATCCAGCCTTTACTGCTTTTGATACAAAAGGTATCTGGGTAGGCAAATTTAAAACTGGATACAAAGGAGCAAATAGTACAGCAGATGCAGAAAAAGATGGCGATGCATCTAACATCATAATAAAACCAAATGAATATAGTTGGAGAAATATAAGTGTAGGGAATGCTTTTAAAACATCCTTAAATTATAAAGAAAACTTAAATAGCCATATGATGAAGAACACCGAATGGGGAGCAATTGCCTACTTAACCAATTCTATATATGGAAGATGTGATAAGGATACAAAAGAATGTAGTGAAATACGTATTAATAACAACTCTAATCGTTTAACAGGCTATGCTGCTAAAAATGAACCAACAACTGGATATACAAATACCAATGAATCTTGTGCAAGTCATTCTGAAGCATGTAACGAATGGAGCGGTTCTTCAAAAGGAGCAGATGGAACGGCAAATTATCAATATTTTAATATCGAAAGCACTATAGCAAGCACAACAAATAATTATACAGGAGTTTATGATATGAGTGGACTTGCGTGGGAATATGTAATGGGAGTCATGGTCGATGAAAATGGCAAACCAATTTATAAAAGTAGTGAATTAACTGATGAAGATTTAAAAGACGAGAGATATTATGATGCCTATAAAACAGGCGTTGAATATCTATATTCAAATAGAATACTGGGAGATGCTACTGGTGAGATTGGACCATTTATACTTGAAAGGTATACTGGAACAACAGGTAATGCCCAACCACAAACTAGAACAATTAGTGGATGGTATCATGACGAAGGTTGGTTTGTCTTGACTGGCAATCCTTGGTTCCTACGTGGTGGCGATTACAATCGCGGGTTTGAGAGCGGTGTTTTCTCTTTCAATCGCTACACAGGTGGGGCGAACACGAGCCATGCTTTTCGCCTTGCTCTTGCTTTTAAATAATATTAACTATTTTATTTATTAAAAATTTATATATTGTAAATAAATTTGACCTGGAAAACTCTAGAAGATCCAAGTCATTTTTATTTATAATAAATTTTAATGATAAAGATGCATATATAATAAATGATGTTTCTTTATAATTTTATGATTGCTTATTAAATAAATAGTGGTATGATATTATTTTGGGAGGTAAAGATATGCGAAAGATAACTGATTTTATTGTGAAAGGACGATATGTCTTTCTGGCAATATTTATACTAGCAGCTATATTTAGTTTATATTTATCGAACAAGGTAAATATAAATGAAGATATTATGAAATATCTTCCTAAAACAAGTGAAACGAAAATTGGTAAAGATATTATGGATGAAGAATTTCCTGAACAAGATTCTTCAGTACTTAATGTTATGTTTAAAGGATTAGAAGATGATGAAAAGGAAGATACTTTAAAAAAATTACAAAATATTGATGGAGTAAGTTCTGTTCTTTATGAAAATACAGAAGAATATAATAAAGACAAATACACTTTATATGTTTTGAATGTAGATGATTACAGTCATTCAAAGACGGCTACTAATGTTTATAATTATGTTAAAGATAATTTTGATACAGCCGGAATGAGCGGTTCTATATATGATGAAAATAAACCGATATTACAGTTATGGATTGTAATATTGGCTATCTCTTTTGCCATGATTATTTTAATCCTATTAAGTGATTCTTATGTTGAACCATGGTTATACTTAATTTCTATAGGAATCGCTGTATTCATTAATAAAGGCACGAATATTATGTTTGATAGTGTATCCTCTATTACAAATTCCATTGTTGCTATATTACAACTTGCATTATCTATGGACTATTCTATTATGTTATCTAATCGATATAAGCAAGAAAAATTAACTCATAGTAATAAAATAGATGCTATGAAAGAAGCACTTTATCATTCTTTTAAAGCTATTTCTAGTAGTTCAGTTACAACAATTGTAGGTTTAGTTGCTCTTGTATTTATGAGTTTTACCATTGGGAAAGATTTAGGATTTGTATTAGCCAAAGGTGTATTATTAAGTTTAGTTAGTATTTTCTTCTGTTTACCAGCATTACTTTTAATCTTTGATCATTTAATTGCTAAAACAAAAAAGAAAAGTCCTAAATTTAATTTAACGGGATTAGGAAAATTTATATATAAGACAAGATATATTCAATCTATTTTAATTGTAATATTGTTTATAGGGGCTTATTTTCTAAAAGGAAATATTGGCATACTCTATACAGATTCAGAGCAAGATAAAGTTGGAAAAGTTTTTTCAACAACAAATCAAATTGCTATAGTATATAACAATAAATATGAAGAATTAATAACAGATTATTGTAAAAAATTAGAAAAGGATAAAAATATTGACCAAACCTTATGTTATTCCAATACCATTAATGAAAAACTAGCCTACAATGAATTAAATAAAAAATTTGAAGAACTAGGGCAAGATACCAAAATAGAAGAGTACCTAATTAAACTTATTTATTACAATTATTTTAATCAAGATGAAAATACTAAAATGACATTAAATGAATTTATTTCCTTTATTAAAAGAGATATTTATACGAATGAAAACTTTAGTAATTCAATCGATCAAGATACTAAAGATAATTTAGAAATACTCGAAAATTTTACATCTTCTTCTTTAATTAATAAAAAGAGGAGTATAAAAGAGATTGCAACTATTTTAGGAATAAATGAAAATGATGCTGAAAAAATTTTAATTTATTATAATAGTAAAAATATTGATACTAAAATGACTATTAAAGAATTTGTTTATTTTATGCTTAATGATGTAGCGAGTGATAAAGAGTATTCTGCAAGTTTAGATTCTGCAACTATTTCAAAATTAAAACAATTGCAAAAATTTGTTGATGTAAATAACATAAATAAAAAAATGGATTCAAGTGAACTTTCTAGTATTTTTGGAATCGATCAAGATTTAATTGAGCAATTATTCTTATTTTATAGAACAACAATAAATAGTAATACAAAGATGACTTTAAATGAATTTGCTAGTTTTGCTTTAAATATGGCAAGTGAGGATGCTTATAAGGATATGTTTGATGAAAAAAGCATTCCATCCTTAACTCTTTTAAAAACATTAAGTAATAAACAAAATGTAACCACTGCTCTCAATATGGTTTTGATGAAAGCATTTTTAAATAATTTAGGATTAAGTTTGGATGATTATACTTTAGAGCTTCCCTATACATACTATACTGGTTATAACACAGATACAAAATTAACTTTAAATACATTTGCTACTATGGCTTTAAATATGGCAAATAATGCAAACTTTAAATCCTATTTTGATGTAAAATCTTTACAAATGATCGTATCCTTAAATTCTCATTACGATACAAAATTATCAAATACAGAATTATATGAAATATTTGAAATAGATGAAGCAACTGGTACAAAATTAAACAATGCAATTACAGAAGGTCAATCGGATACTTATAAAATGACACCTTTAGAATTTGTAAATACTGTAAATACATTATTACAAACAAGTGACATAGCATCACAATTAAGTGATAGTCAAAAAAATTCTTTAGGTACAGCCCAATATATCATGAATAATATCTCTACTCAATATGGGGTAGATGAATTAGCGAGTGCTTTAACTCAAGACAAAACTGTAGTAAGTATGATTTATGGAATGTATGATTCTCAAACTGGCAATTTAAAAGATATCTCCGTAAAAGACTTAATTAATTTTCTATATAGTAATAAGAAAAATCCTTTATTTGTAGAGAAATTAGCATCCGTAAGTAATTTACTAGAACTTGTTCATAAAATTGTTAATAATTTAGATACTACTTATAGTTATTCAGAAATAAGTACTATTACAGGTACAGACAAAGAGCAACTTGCTAAAATATTTGGGGTATATGATTATATTAACGAAACAACAAAGATAACACCATTAGATTTTGCAAATCTTATATTAAATAATATAGATAACGAATTATTAAAAGGTAAAGTATCGAATTCAGAGATTAGTGAACTATCTTTAGTTAAAGAGGTTATGACATCGACATTAAAAAATACAAAATATACCTCATCTAGTTTAAGTTCATTATTAAATATTGATAAAACAACTATGGATTTATTATTTAGTTTATTTAATTCTAAATATATAAAATCAAATCAAGAAATTTCCCTTTATAATTATGTTCAATTTATTGTTCAAGATGTAATGAATAATAAAGATTACTCAAAAGAATTTGATGATTCGAAGAAAGAAAAATTAACAACTATTTTGGATATTATGAACAAATCTTTAAATAGGGAAAAATATACAGCTACTGAAGCATTTGCGTCATTAGATCTATTAAGTAATCATTTAGATAAATCTCTTGTGGATTTGGTTTATATGTATTATGGAAGCAATAACGAATATCATGATTCATGGAAAATGACAATTGAAGAATTTGTTCATTATTTAAATTCTGATATTTTAACTGATTCAAGATTTGATGATTTTATAAGTTCAGAAAAAAGAACAACAATTACTGATGCTAAAAAAACAGTTGATAAATCAAAAGATTTAATAGTATCTGATACATATTCAAGAGTTGTCTTAAATACTAAATATGCTAAAGAAGATGCTGATACTTATAAGTTTATTAATTCTATTCAAGATGAAATAGGTAGTAATGAGGATATATACATTGTTGGAAATTCTCCTATGGCAGTAGAAATTTCTAAAACATTTAATGATGAATTAAATAAGATTACAATTTTAACCATGCTATTTATATTTGTTGTTGTAGCGTTTACATTTAAAGATCTAATTATTCCGTTTGTTTTGGTACTTATTATTCAAACAGCTGTATATTTGACTATGAGTGCTATTTCAATTACAGGAGGTTCTGTGTATTTCATATCTTTATTGATCGTTCAAGCAATATTAATGGGAGCTACCATTGATTATGCCATTGTTTATACATCTTATTATCGTGAATCAAGGTTAACGATGGGAATTAAAGATTCTGTAATTAATGCTTATAATAAATCAATCCATACAATCTTTAGTTCTTCATCAATCTTAATCATTGTAACTCTTGTAGTAGCAGGATTTGCATCAGCCATTGCAGCTAAAATATGTGAGACAATTTCTCAAGGCACATTTGCTTCTGTAATATTAATTTTATTTGTTTTGCCAGGTGTACTTGCTGCAACAGATAAATTAATTTGTAGAAAAGGATATTATAAAAAGCAAGATTAAGCGCAATCCAAGCTTTGTACTCTTGCTTTTTTAAATCACCTTTTAGGGTGTGGCTTGCTATGGGCAAGCCATCAAAAATCCACTCGTTAGACGAGTGGAATTATAAGACTTATAGTAATATAGCATCACGCATGCTATAATATTGGCTGTTCAGGCCCAATATTAAGCATGAAAGGAGTGATGCTATGGCTAAAAGTTTAGCACATACAAAGTATATGTGCAAGTATCATATTGTATTTATTCCGAAATATAGAAGGAAAGTAATATACAATAAGTTAAGAACTGATATTCAAAAATATATCAAAGACTTGTGTAAATGGAAAGGCGTAGAAATAATAGAAGGCCATATGATGTCAGACCATGTACATTTGCTTTTGGAGATACCACCAAGAATGAGTGTGTCAAATTTCATGGGATACTTAAAAGGAAAAAGTAGTTTGATGATATTTGAAAAACATCAAAATTTGAAATACAAGTTTGGAAATAGAAATTTTTGGGCAACAGGATATTATGTAAGTACAGTAGGATTAAATGAAGCAACAATACGAAAATATATAAGAGAGCAAGAAAATGAAGATATAATGGAAGATAAATTAAGTAAGAAAGAATATGTAAACCCTTTTAAAGGTTTGCTAAAGTAGTCATTGCACTGGGCTTGAACAAAGAGAAAGCCAACCTTCATTTGCGGGTTGGCAAATATTAGAGCCTTATAGGCTTAGTTAAATCCACGTCTTTTAGGCGTGGATTTTAATTATTGCAAATGATATAAATCTTTTGTATAATGTAGTTATCATAGGAGGAAAAAGAATTATGAAGAAAAGAAATAGAATCCTCCCAACCGAAACTAGCTTCGGGGGGGGGG
>CANRPZ010000060.1 GCA_947632625.1 uncultured Bacilli bacterium
TGTCCCTCCACCATTTCTGTTTATTGCCTCGTAGCCAAGTGGTAAGGCATCAGACTTTGACTCTGACATTCCGGTGGTTCGAACCCACCCGAGGCAGCCATTTTAATTTTGATCCGCTAGCTCAGTAGGTAGAGCATTTGACTTTTAATCAAAGGGTCTTGGGTTCGAATCCCAAGCGGGTCACCATTTAAAAAATAAGCTCGAATTTCGAGTAAACATATAAAACGTACTTTAGAGTGCGTTTTTTTGTGTTTGTAGTACCCAAACTTGGTTTGGGTTTTATTATATAAGAATTTATATTATAATAGATTTAGGTGAAGGCAATGCAAATGAAATATAAATTTGATTTACAATCTTTTATTAAAAAAATTAAAAATCAAATTACAAAGAAACTGTGAAAAATTTCATTGTTTTTTATTGCCAATTTTTACCAAAAAAAGCTGACAAAATCCTACAATATTTGCAATTAGTAACTATTATAATGTATTTAAGCGAAAATTTAACGGCGCGCCGTTAATAGTTTTTGCAATTTAGCTGATATACTTAAATCATAAAGGTGGTTAAAATGAAATTATCAAGAGCAGTATCTCAAAAGATATTAAAGTTGTGTGAAGAAAAAAATATTTCTGTCAATAAGCTAGCTGCAATCTCATTCGTAACCCAAAGTACGGTACAAGGGTTAATTCAAGAAAAATCTGAAAGTCCAAAATTGGGAACAATTAATAAAATTTGTGAAGGTTTAGGGATAACGTTAGAGGAATTTTTTGATGATCCACTTTTTGATGACTTAGAGAGGGATGACAAATGAAAATAACCGAAGGAAAGAAAAAAACGAATGTGGTGCTTCAAGATAAAGAAGAAATAAGTATAACTGCTTTAGATGGAAATATTAAGGTAATTGTAAAATGTTTGAATAATACTTTGCATATTGATGAAAAAACTAAAGAGGATTTGCCTGTTGAAGATGAAGAAGAAAAAGCTATTCAAGCAATGAAAGATTATTTAAAAAAGCAAAAAAAAGGAAAATAGCAAGTGTTTTAAAAAGGAAGCACTTGATTTTTTTTAGTGTCTATACTATAATAAAATTGCTTTTAAAAAGCGCGCCCATAGCGCAATTGGATAGAGCGTTAGACTACGGATCTAAAGGTTAGGGGTTCGACTCCCTTTGGGCGCACCATTAGGAAATCTGTTCGAATTATTCGAACTTTTGATATAGGAATCAATCGAAAGATTGGTTTTTTCTTTTGTTAGAAAAAATCATAGTCGGAAAGGTTGATGTTTATGATAAATGTAATCAAAAAAAATTGATATGGAAGAATCTTTAAAGAATTGAGATTATTTGTGATTTTTTGTAATACTCTTCTAACATTTATCAATGGTAGTATTCGTAAAGTTAATAAGACAAATCTCTCATACATCGAGTCACATAGAATTATTATCAAAAATAATCTACATTTTTTTCGTCATTGAAATAACTATTATATGCAAACTTGACTTTTTATGAAAATATTATATAATAATTCAAATCAAGAGGAGTGATATTATGGTTGTAAAAACAGTTCGTGATAATATATTTAATTCAGAAGCAAAACATATTGCTTTTGCTATTAATACTGAAGGATTTAATGATTCAGGCTTTGCTGGTCAAATTACATCTACTTATTGGCCAGAATTAGAAAATTGTGGAGAACATGAACTAGGAACAGTTATATCAAAAACTATTGGTGATAAAACTTTTCATGCTTTAGTTTGTCATTCGTTAAATAATGGATGGGGAGATAATCAAGCGGAGATTATTAAAAAATGTTTTGATTTGATACCTGCAAATGGAGAACCAATTGCAACAGTAGCAATTGGTACAGGCTTTGGTGGTAGATTTGGTGGTGCTAATTTTAGACAAATAGTTTGTGGTATGCACGATTCTCAACAACAAATTCTCTTACATAGTGGTGATACATTAGAAGCAGTTATTAATTGTTATAATGAAGAAAAAGCAAAACTAACAATAACAAAGGAAAAAAATTTATCATTAGATTTACACAAAAAAGGATTACTTTAAAAATATAGGATAACTATATTTGTTAATAATTTATTACTAACTATTTCCTTTGTCCAAAAGTTGTCATATTTCTTCTTTTAGGACACTAGATTGATAATAAAACTCGGACTTTTATAGTTCGAGTTTTAAAATGTGTAAAATTGTGATAAAGTTGACACTAACTTTTAAATTCAAATTTGTCAATTTAAAAAAACACTTGCCTTTAGTCAAAACAATATGTGTGTGGAAACAATAACTTGATTTACATTATTTAAAATTATTCCAATTTTAAGATAAATATATTATAATAAATAACTATCAAATGAGGTGCTATAATGAAAGACTTTAAAAGAGAAGATTATATTTATTTGAGATATTTAGAGGATGATAAAGCTGCTCATAGAAAAAAAGGAGATATCGTTAGATATAAAAAAGATTGGTTAATTGAAGAATTAAAAGGAAGAAGATTTGACACTTGTTTTAATTCTGATTCTTTGATTTGGGAAAAAAATCCAGATGCTTTAGAAGATGAAGTTGCATTTAATAAGATTTATAAATCTATAACGGTATCTGATAATTGGAATGGATCAGTTTATTTATGGGAAAATGATTATCTTTATCTTGATGATTGGCTTTTTTCACATATGAGTTCTTATGATGCAGATTTAGTAAAAAGGATTAAAAAGAAAGTTTTGCCAAATCAAAAAGGTGATAATAAAATGGTTATGCTTAAAGAAGGTTGTCCTTTTGTGAATGCTAAAATAACGATGTATTTTGAAAAGGGTGAAATAATAGACTTTACAAATCCTAGTGTGGTAGCATTATTTTATAATCCTGCTTGGCTAAAAATATTTGCAAAAACAGAGGTAATTGTGGGAGAAGAAAAAGAAAAATTATTTCAAGATGATTTCAGCAATGCTATTCATGTTCGAGCAGTAAATGATAATTATAAATATTCATTAACTAAAGAACATCATTATTTTAAAATGAAAGAGAATATTAAAGTAAAAACTGATAAAGAGGTAGAAAAATTACTGGGAATGTCTCCTTTAAGTAGTATTGATACTAACGCTATAAGAAATGAACAAGGATTTATAACACATATATGTACTATAACTAGTAATTATGATAGCTCTGATCGTGAAATAGAACAAAAAATATTGAAAATAGCGGATAGAATTTCAACTAATGAATCAATGGAAATACATAAAAAGGCATGTTTAGATTATGAAGAAAAACAAAAAGCTGATTTTGCTAGATTTGAGGTAGAATATAAAAGAAAACAAAAACAATTAGATGATATGTATCAAACTAAAAAGAATAATCCAGAAATGTTTCCAGGTGTTAATGGTGATTTTATTCATATTGATAAAGATTCTATTACTAATAAAAAACATACTTTAAAACAAATACAAGAGTTTTATCAAAATTTAAAAACTTTAGATTCTGAAATAGTTAAACATATATGTTTTTACGGAGGTACTCTTCCTTATATTCTAAATTATGCTTCTGAAAGTCGTGATTTTGGTGATATTGATATGTTTGTACCAACTGAATATATGGAAAAATTAAGAGCTGAATTTGCTAAACAAGAATCTTTTGAAATGTTATGTGATTCTAAACCATACGCAGAAGCTTGTATGCTTACAACAAGGATTGCAAAAGAATCAACAGAACTAGCTTTAAAAAATCAACAAGTAGTTACCGTAAATGGTGTTGCATCCTTTTTATTTAACCTTTTTATGAATCCAATGGAAAATAAACAAGATTATGTCGGTGCAGATGGAATTGTTCATAATCCTTTGAGTGCCTATAAAGAAGAACAACTTTCTTATTATCGTAAAGTTCAAGATTTTGGGTTTAAAGCTAAATTATTTGGTATTAATATTTCTGTATTTCCTATTTATGAGTATGAAAATAACCTTATAGCTAAAAGTTTTAATATTAATGAAATGTATAAATTTTTACTTGGTGTAAGGGTTTTAAATAATACTAAATTAGCAGATTTTATACAACAAGTTAATGTTTATGGTTCAATTTTTAATATTTTACCATTAGAATATACTTTAGCTAGTAAACAAAGTGCTGTAGAAGGTAGTTATGCTTTTCGTTATGAAAAAGATAAAGAAGATGTTAAATATATTTTATCTCATAAAGATGAATTAGGAATAAGTGATGAAAAATTACAAGAAATTTTAAAAAATTATCCGAATTATTCGATCTCAATAGCCTATGAAATAAATGGTGATCAAGTAACGACAATGGATGGAGAAACTTATAAACAACGTGTTCTAACAAATAGACAAATAAGTTAAAAATATTAATAATTTTAAAATTTGCATTATAATATAGTTAGTAAATGATTTATTACTAACTATTTCTTTTAACTAAAAGCTGTTATATAAGACATCAGATTGGTAATAAACATTAGATTTTTATGGTTCGAGTTTTAAAATATTTAGATGAGGTAATTGATTTAAATGATGAGTATGAAATAGATAGAAAAAAATTTTAAAGAATAGAAAATATATACAAAGATGAAAGACATTTATTCTAGCGAATGAGTGTTTTTTTATTTAAAAAAGATAAAAAAATAACAAAAAAAGGTTCACAAAAGATAATTTTTGTGTTAAGATTACTCTTGTATTGATGCAAAAGTAAAATTTTTGTAGCAATTTATTGAATTGATTGATATAATATTATAAGTAATCGGGAAGTGGCTCAACTTGGTAGAGCACTTGGTTTGGGACCAAGGGGTTGCAGGTTCAAATCCTGTCTTCCCGACCATTTAGTTTAAAAAGCCTTATATTAAAGGCTTTTATACATTCAATTTAATCTTTTGATTCAATATATTTTATTTATTGTAACAATAGAAATTTATGAATATGCTTAACTGTAAGAGTATATTAAATGAGCTCTGGCTCCCGTGTGGACCAGAGATTTTTTTTGAAGATGATCTTATAAAATGTTAAAACAGTTCAAGGAATTGATGAACAAATCGAAATATTAAAAAAAAGTGGGTTAATATTTAATAATATGGAATTTGCAAAGATTACTATAATATAATAAATGGTTATAAAAAATTATTTGTAGTAATGGATGACAATGGTCTTCGTATTTTTTACGGAGTTTTTTTATTTAAAAATTTATCTGTGTATATGCAAATACCAAAAATAAGTTCCTACATATTGTATTATTAGAAGGAGGAATATTTTTTGAGTAGAGTTTTATATAATGCTGTAAATCAAATTACCCAAAAATATAACGCAATTTCTCATAAAGGTATTGATTTAGTAAAAGAAAAAAATAAAGTTGCAAATGTTATGGCGCATAGTGAAGGAGAGGTTGTTGCTTGTGCAACAGGTCAAGTTCCTAATACCAATACAACGGGAACAAAAACTTATGGAAACTATGTAAAATTAAAACATAATAATGGTATGTATACTTTATATGCTCATTTAAAAAATGTTAATGTAAAAAAAGGCGATAGAGTAAAGCAAGGGGATATTTTAGGAGAAATGGGAAATACAGGAAAAGCCTATGGCGTGCACTTACATTTTGAGGTTAGAACTAATAAAGATGTACGTATTAATCCAACTCCTTATATAGATGCGGATCTTCCTAATAATGAAGAAAAAAATAACGTTATATATCAGGTTTATGATAGTATTAAAGAAAAGTGGCTTCCCAATGTAGTAAATAATACCGATTACGCTGGAAATCTTGGAAATGCAATTAGTGGACTTGCTATTAATTTGACAAAGGGGAGTGTAGAGTATCGCGTGCATGAAATAAATAATAAATGGTTACCAATTGTCAAAGATCGTGAAGATTACGCTGGAAACCTTGGTAAAAATATTGATGGAATCCAAATGAAAAGTGATAGTTGTACGTTACTTTATCGTGCTCATTTAAAGAAGGGAAAATGGCTTTCTTGGGTAGATAAATTTGATGATACAAATGCTGGTTATGCTGGGATTCTTGGAAAAGAAATTGATGCCATTGAAATTAAAATAAAGTAAAGTAAAGAAGACTTTTTCGGTTTAGTCTTCTATTTTTTTTCTTTTTCGGTTATACTTATAGATAGAAATAGGGTTTGATAATATGCGTGATAAAACATTATCTAAAGAAATGGTAAAAAAAATGGATGGTTATTTTAGAGCAGCTAATTACTTAAGTGCCGCTCAACTTTATTTAAAAGATAATCCATTGCTACAAAGAGATTTAACTTTTGATGATATAAAATCAAAGCTTGTAGGGCATTGGGGAACTGTACCAGGACAAAATTTTATTTATGTCCATTTAAATCGCGTTATAAAAAAATATAATTTAAATATGATTTATATTTGTGGACCAGGACATGGAGGACAAGCTGTTGTATCCAATACATATTTAGAAGGAAGCTATAGTGAACTTTATCCAGAAATTACTTTAGATCTTGCTGGTTTAAAAAAACTTTGTAAACAATTTAGTTTTCCAAAAGGAATCGGAAGCCACGCGACTCCAGAAACTCCAGGTTCCATTAATGAAGGTGGAGAACTTGGGTATAGTCTTTTGCATGCTTTTGG
>CANRPZ010000061.1 GCA_947632625.1 uncultured Bacilli bacterium
CCCAAAAGGAGAAGGTTGGGTACAAGATCCAGATGTATTAGATACTTGGTTTAGTAGTGCCTTATGGCCATTTAGTACGCTTGGTTGGCCAGAAATGACAGAAGACTTTAAACGCTATTATCCAACGGATTGTTTGGTTACGGGTTATGATATTATTCCTTTTTGGGTTAATCGTATGACGTTTCAAGGTTTAGAGTTTACAGGAAAAAGACCGTTTAAAGATGTATTAATACATGGACTTATTCGTGACAAATTGGGACGTAAATTTTCTAAATCTTTAGGTAATGGAGTAGATCCTATGGATATGTGTGAAATCTATGGAGCAGATACTTTAAGATTTTATCTTGCTACCACAGCAAGTAACGGAACCGATATTCGTTTTGATGAAGAAAAAATGAAATCTACTTGGAACTTTATTAATAAATTATGGAATGCCTCTCGTTTTGTTCTTATGAATATCGAAGACTTAACAGAAGAAAACTATACTTTAGAAAACTTGAAAAAAGAAGATAAATGGATTTTATCAAAACTAAATAAAACCATTAAAGAGGTTACTAAATTTATGGATAAATACGAATTTAATAATGCCGGAGCTTCTATCTATGACTTTATTTGGAATACATTCTGTGATAAATACATTGAGGTTTCAAAATTTAATTTAAATGATTTTACAACGAAATCCGTTTTATTAGAGGTGTTATCTTCAACGTTAAAAATGCTTCATCCTTTTATGCCTTATGTAACTGATGAAATCTATAGTTTGCTTCCTATAAAAGAAGAAAATATTATGATTAGTACTTATCCTGTTTATAGAAAAGAATGGATTTTTAAAAAAGAGGAAGAAGAAATAGAAGACGCTTTCTTATTTATCAAAAACTATCGAAATATCAAAGCAGAAAATAATATTACAAAAGATTTTAAAATTCGATTTAATAATGATAAAGATTATACTTTAATTATTAAAATGTTAAAGTTAGAAGACCATATTATTAATGATAATTTAGATATTTCTTCTTATGTGGTAAAATCAAATACTTATGAAGCTACTATTTATTTTGAAAAAGTTATGAGTGAAAGTGAATTAGAAAGTCTTGCAAAAGAAAAAGAAAAACTTATGGCGAGTATCGAACGAAGGAAAAAACTTTTAGCCAATGAAAACTATGTAGCAAAAGCACCAAAAGAATTGGTAGAGGAAGAAAAACAAAAATTAAAACTAGAAGAAGAAAAATTAGCCATGTTATAAAAAGCCCTGGTGGCTTTTTTCTTGCACAATTTTTTTATTTGCAAAACATGTAAAATAAGTTATAATATAAAAAAACGGGAGGTTTTGTATGACATATCAAGATATCAAACAAATTTTATTAAAAATAAAAAAATATCAATTAGCAAATTTATTTAACAAGCCAGATACTTTAACACTTTGGATGGATAGATTGAATCCAAAACAAATTAAGAATTTTTTAAATATTGATTTAGAAAAAATAAATTTAGATACTACTTTTCTAAAAGAATATTTAATTGATTTAAATTTATTAAATAGTGATTATTATAAGCAAGATGTGGAAATTATATCTAATGCTATATCGGATAAAATTGCAAAATATTTATATTCAGTTGCCAATGATGCAAATTCGTTAGCAAATAAATATCATATTGAAGATATGAAATTAATAGCAAACGCTAAAACAGAGGTTATTGCAGACTGTTTAAAGAATGTTGCTGTAAATTCCGATTCATTAATAAGTGAACATCATAGAGAGGATATGAAATTAATAGCAAACGCTAAAACAGAGGTTATTACAGACTCTTTAGCGGATGTTGCTACAGATTCCGATTCATTAGCAAGTGAGCATCATAGAGAGGATATGAAATTAATTGCTAACGTTGAAATAGATGGAGTGTCAACAATCTTAAGTATTGTTGCCAATGATTCCGATTCGTTAGCAAATAAATATCATAGAGAAGATATGAAATTAATTGCAAACTCAAGAACAGCAATAGCATATTATTTACAAAAGGTTGCTACAAGTGTACAATCATTAGCAAGCGAGCATCATAGTGAAGATATGAAATTAATAGCAAATGCTAAAACAGTTCAAATAGCCGAATGCTTAAGTATAGTTGCAAAAGATGCAAATTCATTAGCAAATGCATATCATAGGGAATGTATGGAACAAATTGCCAATGCTGAATCTTATGAAGAAGCAAGAAAATTGACAGAAGCTTTATGTCCATATTTATGTCCATATATAAATAAAGATTCAAATTTAGATCAAACTTTCGAATTCAGTCTAGACCAAACAATTCTTCTTTCGCTTACAAAATTAGAAAATGTAGAAAATATAGAAAAAGAAGCAGAATCAGAAGAAATAAAAAGAATCTTAACAAATCGTCCTATGTATTTACCTGAAAATGGAATAAATTAAGTAATAATATACAAAAGAAATGAGAGGTTTTGGATGACATATCAAGAAATGAAACAAATTTTATTAAAAATAAAAAAATATCAATTAACAAATTTATTTGCAAATAAAACTGCTTTAAGTATTTGGCTTGGTAGATTGAATCCAAAACAAATTAAGAATTTTTTAAATATCGATTTAGAAAAAATAAATTTAAATAAAACTAACTTTTTAATTGATTTAAATTTATTAAATAGTGATTATTATAAGCAAGATGTGGAACTTATATCTAATGCTAAATCGGATAAAATTGCAAAATATTTATTTTCAGTTGCCAATGATGCAAATTCGTTAGCAAATAAATATCATAGTAAAGATATGAAATTAATTGTTGACGCTAAATCAGAAACTATTGCAGACCGTTTAAAGGATGTTGCTATAGATTCAGATTCATTAGCAAGTGAGCATCATAGTGAAGATATGAAATTGATAGCCAACGCTAAATCAGAAAATATAGCAAGATGTTTGTACATTACTGCCATAAGTTTCGATTCATTAGCAAGTGAATATCATAGAGAAGATATGCAATTAATAGCCAACGCTAAAACAGAAATTATTGCAGATTGTTTAGTAGATGTTGCTACAGATTTAGATTCATTAGCAAGTGAGCATCATAGAGAGGATATACAATTAATAGCAAATGCTAAATCAGGTACTATTGCAGACTGCTTAAAGGATATTGCTACAGATTCAAATTCATTATCAAGTGAGCATCATAGAGAAGATATGAAATTAATTGCAAATGCCAAATCAGATACTATTGCAGACTCTTTAGCGGATGTTGCTACAGATTCAGATTCATTATCAAGTGAGCATCATAGAGAAGATATGAAATTAATTGCAACTATTGAGCTAAATGAAAATATACCATATTTAGAGGATATTGCAAAAAATGCAAAATCATTAGCAAGCGAACATCATAGTGAAGATATGAAACTAATAGCAAATGCTAAAAATGCTCAAATAGCCAAATGCTTAAGTATAGTTGCAAAGGATACAAATTCATTAGCAAATGCATATCATAGGGAATGTATGGAACAAATTGCCAATGCTGAATCTTATGAAGAAGCAAGAAAATTGACAGAAGCTTTATGCCCATATATAAAGGAGAATTCTAATTTAGCTTCTACTTTAGAATTAAGTCTAGATCAAACAATTCTTCTTTCTCTTACAAAATTAGAAGAAATAGAATGTATAGATCAAGAAATAGAAACGAATGAAATCGAAAGAATTTTAAAAATTTAGCCTTTTATGGCTTTTTCTTTTTTTTACAAAAAATTTTAAAAAATTAGCACTCATATATTGACAAGTGCTAAATATAATATTATAATGGGACTAGCAATTGGGTAATACCAGTGCTAAAAGAGGTGAAAGAATGGACGAAAGACAAAATAGGTTATTAAAGGCTATTGTGGAATCGTACATTAAAACAGTAAAACCAATTGGTTCTAAATCCTTATGTAAAAAGTTTAATTGTTCAAGTGCAACGATTCGGAATGAAATGGCTGTACTAGAAAATTTAGGACTTATTGAGAAAAACCATATTTCATCGGGAAGGATACCAAGTGAAGCTGGGTATAAATATTATGTAGAGCACTTAATGAAACCTAAAGAACTTACTGGAGAAGATGTTTTAAAATTGCAAACCATTTTTAAAAATAATGAACTTGAATTAAGTGATACAATTAATAAAACTGTGGAGATCATAAGTGAGCTTACACATTATACCAGTATTGTACTTGGAAAAAGCAGCAATGAAAATACTTTAAAGCAAGTCAATATTATTCCTATAAGTGATCATAAAATTGTTGCGGTTGTCTGTACCGATAAAGGAATTGTAGAAAATAAACAATTTATGCTGGATAATGAAGCAGAAATTAATGAAATAGTAAAAACTTGTGACATTGTCAATAAAATGTTAGTAGGTACGCCGATTAATGATGTTGCAAGAAGACTTGAATTTGAAATTAAACCGATTATAAGTCGACAAATTAAGCAGTACGAAGCAGTATATAATATATTTGCTGATGCATTTAATGATTTTATTAATAAACGAGGGAATGTTCATTTTGGTGGCAAGACAATGATTTTTGATGAACCAGAATACAATGATGCGAACGAAATAAAACGTTTAGCTAGTAAATTTGAAAATCAAGATTTCATTAAGAAAATAGAAGAAGAAGATAGCAGTGGTGATATTAAAGTCTATATTGGTGAAGAGAATGAATTTGATCCCAATGTAACGATTATTAAAAGTACTTACAAGTTAAATGGAGAAGAAGGAACCATTGCAATTGTTGGTCCAAAAAGAATGGAATATGATCGAGTTGTGGGGCTTTTAAGTTATTTACAAAAAGCCTTAAATGATGTAGATAAGAAAGGTGACGAAAATGAATAAAGATGAAAAAGTACAGCCTGAAGAAATGGTAAAGAATGAGACTAGAAAAGAAGAAAAGGGGAAAAAGAATAAAAGTAATAAAGAAATAGAAAGGTTAAAAAATGAAAATTTGGCTCTGAATGAAAAAATCTTACGTATTAGCGCAGATGCTCAAAACATGAAAAAAAGGCTTGAAGAAGAAATTTCAAGATTACAAAAATATGAAGGTTTAGAACTTGCAAAAGAATTGCTTCCTACAATTGATAATTTTGAAAGAGCCATTTTGTTAGATGATACAAATCTTAATGATGAGTTATCAAAATTCTTAAGTGGTTTTAAAATGATTTATGCAAATTTAGTAAATATATTAAATCAAAAAGAAATCAAAGAAATTGAATGTTTAGGTAAAGAATTTGATCCAACGGTTATGGATGCGGTATTAACATCTAAAGAAGAGGGAATACCTAAAAATCAAGTAATTGAGGTCCTACAAAAAGGATATATGTATAAAGATAAATTACTTAGACCTGCCATGGTCAAAGTAAGTGAATAAGAAAAGGAAAGGTGAAATATATGGCAAAAATTATAGGTATCGATTTAGGTACAACAAATTCATGTGTAGCATATTTAGAGGGAGGAAAACCTGTTGTTATTGCAAATAGCGAAGGAAATCGTACGACCCCAAGTGTTGTTGCATTTAAAGAGAATGGAGAAGAATTAGTAGGAGATAACGCCAAACGTCAAGCGGTTACTAATAAAAATACAATTTCTTCTATTAAAAGAAAAATGGGGACAGATGAAAAAGTTGAAATTAATGGTAAAAAATATACCCCACAAGAAATTAGTGCAAAAATTTTAATGAAACTTAAAAAAGATGCAGAAAGTTTTTTAGGAGACAAAGTAACAAAAGCCGTTATAACGGTTCCTGCTTACTTTAATGACGCTCAACGTCAAGCAACTAAAGATGCTGGTAAAATTGCCGGATTAGAGGTTGAAAGAATTGTAAATGAACCTACAGCTGCAGCACTTGCTTATGGACTTGATAAACAAGATAAATTACAAACAATTTTAGTTTATGATTTAGGTGGAGGTACATTTGATGTATCTATTCTAGAACTTGGAGATGGAATTTTCGAGGTTAAAGCAACAAGTGGTAATAACCATTTAGGTGGAGATGACTTTGATGCTCGTATCATTGATTATTTAGTAGATGAATTTAAGAAGAGCGATGGTATTGATTTATCAAAAGATAAGATGGCAATGCAAAGATTAAAAGATGCTGCTGAAAAAGCAAAAAAAGACTTATCTGGTATGTCATCTACCCAAATTAGTTTACCATTCATTTCTCAAAAAGAAGATGGACCAGTTCATTTGGAAATTAATTTAACAAAAGCAAAATTTGAAGATTTATGCCGTGACTTATTTGATTCTACACTAGAACCTGTTCGTAATGCTTTAAAAGATGCCAAATTATCTAAAAGTGATATTAACCAAGTTATCTTGGTAGGTGGTTCTACTCGTATACCATACATTCAAGAATTAGTTAAAAAAGAACTTGGCCAAGAGCCTCATAAAGGCGTTAATCCAGATGAGGTTGTTGCCATGGGTGCCGCTATTCAAGGTGGAGTTTTAACTGGTGAA
>CANRPZ010000062.1 GCA_947632625.1 uncultured Bacilli bacterium
CTCTTTGAACTTGTTGACCTTCAAATACTACTCTTGAACCTAACATCATATGAGCGTACATTGTATAGTAACCATTATTATGTTCTATAATAACATGGTTTCCATAAGTACCTCCACATTGATTACGATAATAACCGACATTCTCGCATTCTTTTTCCGTTTCAACAACTACACCATCTCTTGAAGCATATATCGGTGAACCTTCTGGATGTATAGAAATATCAAGGGCATTATGGAAAGATCCACTACGATATTCAAACCAAGTTGTAATAGTGTAAGGACGTTGCGTTGGCCATGCCCAACTACCACCAGTATCAACATAAGTTCCAGATGGACGATATCCTCCTTTAGTAATGATTTCATTTTGAACCTCTCGAATGGTTACAGAGGTCATTTTTCCAACACCTTGGCTTTGTTCTCCGTTTACAATTTCAACATCTTTTGTAATTCTTTCAATTCCTGTTATACCATTTTGGGTTACCTCTTCAAAAGAGTAAGGTTTTGAAGAATCGTATTTTTCTTCTTTTTCGTATGCTTGTTCCTCATCCACAACAGAGTGAACGTTTAAAACTAAAGTAAGAATGGGATTTACTAATGTTACATCCACTTTATCTCCAATTGTTAAAATACTATCCGTTCCTTTATATCTAGGGTTTGCTATCAAAAATTCTTGAACATTTAAACTATTAGCATTTGCAATTGATTCAATAGTATCTCCCTTTTTAATCGTATATTTTTCTTTTTTATCACCATTTCCAAATAATAAATATTGGCTTAATTCATTTTCATCTGTATAAATTTTTTCTTTTACACTAATATGAGAAGGTTTTATAGTAATGGTTTCTCTAAAATACATATCTTCAATAATTTGGCCTACGTCTTCAATTGGTTTTTGAACGTCATTGATGTAATCATAAAAATCATCTTTTGAAACAAAGGATGTAATAAGACGGATTAAAGCATTTTTAAATACATTTTCATCTAGTACATATAAAATTAAATCTTCTTTTTCTTCTGTAGTTGATTTAATCCGAATTGTATAGCCTTCTACGGTAAAGTCATCTTTATCTTTTATAGTATTATAAATGTTTTTGGCACTTGTTATGTTTTCATCATAAGTGTTGCATTCTTTGATTACAAATCCATTTGGAGGATATACATTTTCAACATGATATTGTTCTTTTATTTCTTTTTGTTCTTCATTTATTAAAGCATATAATTCTTTTTCATCATTAATTAAACCTAATTTTGTTCCATTTAAATAGACTTGATATGTTTTTTTGGCCGAATCATATTGATAAGTTGTTAAACTAATAATGAATAGAATTACACCAACAATACCTGTCAATAATAATGTTTTTGCTGTATCTTTTTTATTCAAATTAATCACCTACTTAAATTGCTTCTTCTATTTCAACTCTTTGATAGTTTTTAAAGCAACTTTTATCCAGTTCAAATAATAGTTGAAAGGCTCCTGTACTACCTTGACGATGTTTCGCAATAATAACATCGGTTGGTACAATCTTAAGTTTGTTATCAGGGGTTTTATCTTCATGATAATCTTCTCTGTTTAAAAAAAGTACGATATCGGCATCTTGTTCAATAGATCCTGATTCACGTAAATCCACAAGTCTAGGTTGGGTAGTATCTTTTCTTTGCTCTGCTCCACGGGTTAATTGGGCTAAAGCAATTACAGGGATCTCTAATTCAACTGCCATCTTTTTAAGGGAACGAGAAATTTCTGATACCTCTACTTGTCGAGATTCACTTTTCCCTCCCATATTTAGTAATTGCAAGTAATCGATGACTACTAATGCTAAACCTTTTTCGCTATTCGCTAGACGACGACATTTAGCTTTAATTTCAGGCATTGTTACCGAAACATCATCCTCGATATAAATATTTGTTTCAGCAAGTTCGCTCATTGCTTCATTATATTTTTTCCAATCAATATGACTTAATTTTCCCGTTTTTAGTTTGTCTCCTTCAATGCTTCCAACGGCACTAATCATACGATTTACTAATAATTCGCTAGACATTTCTAAATTAAAGATAGCAACTGCCTTTTCGGTTGTCATAGCGGCATTTACAGCCATATTTAGAGCAAAAGCGGTTTTTCCCATTGCAGGTCTTGCCCCAACTATAATAAGTTCTCCAGGATGAAAGCCAGAGGTTTCTTTATCCAAATCATAGAAGCCTGTTGCAAGTCCGGTAATATCGGTGGCATTTTTAGCACGCATTTCTAACTTTTCTTGAGCATTTCTTAAAGCGGTTGCAATTGGGGTTAATTCAGAGGTGGTTCTAGCTTTTGCAACATCTAAAATTTTTCTTTCTGAATTATCAAGTAATGTTTCTAGTG
The DNA here is from genome assembly GCA_947632625.1 of uncultured Bacilli bacterium. GTDB lineage: Bacteria > Bacillota_I > Bacilli_A > RF39 > UBA660 > MGBC108787. Next base: position 2,360 of record CANRPZ010000062.1, read on the forward strand.
GATTTTCCTCTTCATAAGAATCGGTAATAATATTGGATGCGGTATCAATTAATTTACGACGGACCGCTTTTTCTTTAACAATCTTAATGTAATAATCTAAATTAGCTGTTGTTGCAACGGAATCAATAACCTCACTTATATACTCAATTCCTCCTATTGCATTTAAATTTTTTTGTTTATCTAATTCATTTTTTACAGTGGTTATATCAACAGGTGTTGAGGTTTTATAAAGTTCTTTTAAAGCTTGAAAAATCTTCTTGTTCTCTTCGCTATAAAACATTTCCTCTTCTAGTTCATCCATTACTTTTTCTAAAGCATATTTATTTAAAAAGCATACACCTAGTACACTCATTTCTGCTTCTTTATTTTGAGGCATTTTTTTAGTTGCCATATCCTCACCTTCTTACTATTTTTCTTTTATTTGAATGGTAATCGTACATTTTACTTTTTTATGTAATTCTATTTCTATTTTATGAAATCCAATGGTATCTATCGCATTTTGTAAATGGATATTTTTTTTATCAATGGTAATTCCCAATTTTTTTAATTCATCACTTATTTGTTTTGTCGAAACAGAACCAAAAGTTTTTCCGTCTTTTCCAGTTTTTAGTGAAAAACATAATTTTTGTTTTTCTATTTCTTTGGCTACTATTTCACATTGTTGTATTTTTTGTTCTTCACTTTCTTGTCTTGTTTGAATTTCTTTATCAAGCATTTCCTTACTTTTTTTGGAATATGGTACAGCAAGTTTATTTTTAATTAAAAAATTATTGGCATAGCCATCACTTACCTCAAGTATATCATCTTTTTTGCCTTGTTTTTTTACATCTTGTAAAAGAATTACTTTCATTTTTAAACCCTCCAATTTGCTTTTTTATTATAACATATTCTTCTATGGTTTACCAAATTTTTATCAAGAAAAAAGAAACTTAATCGTTTCTATTTAACAGTAGGATTGGTGTCTAATTCTTCAATTGCAGATTTTTCTATTGCTTCTTTATATTCATTGATTAAATATTTTTGTTCTGTCTCTATTTTTTCAGCCCACATAAATAGAAATAATTCTGCTGATTCTTCCCCTCTAATTTTAATAAATTGTTTTAAATAGTCAACTCCACCTAATTTTTCAATTGTTTCAGGAGAATAAATTTGTAACCAATCTGGTAAATCCAAACTATTTCGTTTAAAAGTGAATAAATTTTTCTTTTGTTCTTCTGTAATAATAGAGTTTTGTATTTCGCCATCTTCTTTTATAAAGGCTATGTCCTCCATAACTCTTTCTACTTGAAAAGATGCCCAATTTAAAGTTTCCAACGTATCTTTAGCACTTAATTTTTCTATCATATCTGATAATTTTAATGTGAATAAGTTTTGATAATCATTTAAAATATCATTTAATTTATTTCTTAATTCCTTTGTGTAATATTGCGTCGATAAGGCAAAGCTCATAACTAAAAACCAATCGTTTGTATTTTTAGTACTCCAATGTCCATATTCTACTCTTTCTTTTTCATTTTGAAATTTCTTACTTAATTTTGTTAATTTATCGGTAATTAAACTTGGTAGAGTTACACCAAAAAAGTTATGATTATCACCAAGACGCCAATCAAGAGAAATACATCCAGCTTCTTCAAATTTATTATAAACAGCCATATTGCCATCCGTTAAATCTATTGTAACCTCTATACCATTTTCATCATAGTTTGCTTCAGAGGTAGGTTTTGTATAGTAATCAAAAGCCGGATAATTTTCACGATTGCATATTAAGGACATCGTAGCTCCATAATATCCTAGTTTTCTTTCATCAGGATATGGATCTTTATTTCCTAATATTAAGATTTCTTCTTCGTCAGCATTTTCTTTAATGTTTTCTTTAAGTTTTATATTAGCACTTTTATTAAATAATAAATATTCATGTAGTTTGCCGTTTTCTTGTTCATCTGTAATTGTGTGATAGCCTAATTTAAAACCTTTTACGCCAACTAAATATTGATAGAATAATTGAACAGGCATATCTTCATAGGTATCAAAATTTTCACAAACAAATCGAGTTGTACGATTATGAATTTTTACTTGATCTAATTTTTTCCAGTAATCATAAGCGTCTTTTAATGGTACTGTTTTTACATAACTTGGTAATTCGTTTAAATCTGTTCCATATATACTAAATGATTTTTTATAGGTAAATTCAGATATATGATGAATTTTAACATTTCCTGATGCATCAACACTACGATATAAAACAGGTTTTTCTAATTCATCTGTATAAATATTTATAATTTGAAATTCTTTACTATTTGCATTAATATCTACTAAACGGCTTACATCAAAATCAGCCTCTAAATATTCAACTGGATTTTGGGTAATTGATTTATATTTGTCTAAATTTACTCGAACATTAGAACAACTACTTAAAGCTTGAGGGGTTATTTGTATCCAATCTTGTTTTCCTTGTTCTTTAAGATCTACGTCGACCATTAACATTTGATAAGGAATATTTTCTGCTTTTAACCCCTTTGATAAACCAACTAATATTTTCATAAATCCACATCCCTTTTTCTTCTTTTCTACTCTTTTTACTATTGAAAATTATAACATAGAATTCCTTTAAAATCTACCTCTTTTATAAATAAATTATGTTTCTTATTTAAAGGCGAGGGTGATGCGGAAAGCAAGGTAGGAAATGGCCTCACCCGCGCGACTTGAAGAATAAAAAATACCACTCTCAAATCCACTGCTACAATCACCACCACGACCGAACCAAGAAAGATTACTTGTAGCAAACCAACCAGCATCGTGATACCATCCGCTAATTATTCTATTTTGTGCTTGAGCACCATTCATTGTCCCAGTATATTGTTTTTGGATAAATGGTCCCATTTCTCCTGTTGCATCTCCAAGTATTCGATTGGAATATTGATACACATTAGTACTATATTTATAAGCATCATAATAATTATTATCTTTTAAGTCATCTTCATTTAATTCACTATTTAAATATATTGGTTCTCCGCTTTCATCTTTCATGACTCCCATAACGTATTCCAATGTTAATCCACTCATATCATAAATACCAGTATAGTTATTCGTAGTACTTGCCATCACACTATTAGTATTAAAATATTGATAGCTAACATTTCCATCTACACCTTTGTTTGACCATCCATATTCGTTGCAAGATAGTGGATAATCTGTACAAGATTCATTTGTTCCTGTATATCCGGTTGTTGGTTCGTTTTTTGCAGCATAGCCTGTTAAACGACTTTCGTTATTATTAATTTGTATGTCACTACATTCATTTCCACTACATCTTCCATATATAGAATTAGTTAGATAGGCTACGGCTCCCCATTCCGTATTCTTTATCATATGACTATTTAAATCTTTGTTATAATTTAATGATGTTTTAAAAGCATTTCCTACGCTTATATTTCTCCAGCTATATTCATTTGGTTTTATAATAATTTGTTCAGAAGCTACTCTATTTGTATAGGTAGCATTTCCAGCTTCACTTGTACTATTTGCTCCTTTATATCCTGTTTCAAATTTGCCTACCCAAATACCATTTGTTTCAAAAGCAGTAAAGGCTGGGTGCGTCATCCATTTATTTACAGCACATGTACCATTTTCTCCGCTTGGCGGAGCTACACATTCTGTTTCATTATCTGTTGTATCATCTAGACCAAATTGTATCTCGATTGGTTGGACTTTACTTTCATATTCAGTTGTTTCTCTTTGGTTATATTCTCCCATATTAAAGATTCGATATCGATATTTTGGTATCCATACAAAATAACTTTCGATATAATCTTCTTCTATTATTCCATTTTCTTCTATGGTTTGGTTCTTTCCTTCGTCATTTAATATGAT
>CANRPZ010000063.1 GCA_947632625.1 uncultured Bacilli bacterium
CCTGTTTCATCGTTTCCACTTTCTGCTACATAATACATTCTTGCACTCTCTAAACTTACTGTTACTTTTCCTTCCCAGGCTGCGTTCATGTTCTCATCTTTTGCTTCAGTTTCTTCATCCATAAATATATATAGTTTAAATGCTCTCGTTTCTTTTCCTCTTAACGTAAAAGTATAAAGCTCATATGCCTTTGTTGCTTCTTCTATTACTTTTTTATCATTTTCTGGATTACTTACTAGTTTATAATCGGCACTTGATAATATATCTAATTCTTCTTCCATATTTTGTTCTTGATTTAATAATATTACATCTACCCATTTGTCTTGTAATATTTTTTCTTCTTCTGGTTTTATTGTTTCCATATTAATCGTTGCACTGGCATAATTATCACATACATTTGTGATTTCAAATTGATATGGTACACTTGTTTTTAACAATTCTTCTCTTTCACTCTTACTTAATGGATAAGCATCTGTTAGGGTGATATCCGTATTTTCTGTTTCTTTAAAGTTTAATTTAAAACAATCAGAGGTGACGATATTTTCCTCTACTTGTTCTACATTTATTTTCCAGAAACCAAAAGAAACTCTACTTATTAAAAGTAAAAGTCCTACTATACTTATTGTTAACACTGTTATTTTTAACTTTTTTTTGTCCATTTTTATTACTCCTCGTATTATTAATTTTATTATACAAATTAAGATATCATTATGCAAGCATAAATTCTTCCTAAAATAGTTTATTATAAAGGTATCAAGGAGAAAATTTTATGAATAAAGAAATTATTTTTGTTAGAATTGATGAAGACTTAAAGAAAAGGTTAGATAATATTGCTCTTGAGGAGCAAAGAAGCCTAAACAATTTAGTTGTTAGGATTTTAACTAAATTTATCAATAACTATGAAAAAGAAAACAACGTTGATAAAAACTTAACAGAAACTAAATAATTTAAATGGCATAGTATTCTCTTATTTTATCAATGCCTTTTTTTTCATATCGAGAGACCATAACTTGGGTCTTTTTTAATTTTCTTGCAACCTCGCTTTGGGTCATATCTTGCATATAGCGATATTCTAAAATTTGTCTTTCTTCTTCATTTAGTTGTTCTAAACCTTCCTTAATAGTTAATCGATCTTCTAAAGAAAGACTTTCGTTTTCTGGAATTGTTTCATATAAGCTTCTTTCATTTTCGGATTGTTTATCTAAACTACTTACCATAATTGTTCCTGCAACAATCGCTTGTTCTATTTCATAGGGATCCATTTCTAAATAAAGTGCCAATTCTTCATTTGTAGGAATCTTGCCCCATTTTTGAGCAAGAGCATAACGTGTTGTTTCAAGAGACTTATAAAGACGAAGATAATCTTTTTTTATTTTAATTTGCTTTTGCATGGCTAATTGGTACATTTCTCCAAAAATAGATTTAAAAGCATAACTTGAAAATTTTGCTTCACTATTTGGTTGATAATTTTTAATAGCCTTTAAAATACCTAAAACACCTGCTTGGTATAAATCTTCTTTTTCTACTCCATAAAAACTTTGATTGGCTATTTTATAAATAAGTCCCATATTTTTTTCAATAATTTGTTCTGTAGTCATTTTTTACACCTCGATTAATTTTAAAGCAATCAGTTCATTGTCAATTTCTTTTATTGGTAATTTTTTTAATAATTCTTTCATTTCTTCTTTTACCTCACAAACGAATATTTTTCCTTTGTTGCTTTTTATAGCACATTTCGTATTTAATAAGGCATTTATACCACTTTCATCAATTTTATTTAATTCATAGAGATTATAAACTAAATATTTTATTTTATGTTTTAAAAGTACAGGAATAAGATAATTATTTAATTCATATGTTTTTTTCTTTGTTAAATTTCCTTTCAAACGAGCAAATAAAATACCTTTGTTATATTCTAAATTCATTTGAAACATTTTTATCACCTGCTATATGAATATAGTAAATTTTTTAAATGTTTTAAACACTTTCGACAAAGAATGTCAAAAAAAAATAAATTAAAAAATTTATTTCTTACAAAACGTTTTTTATGCTATTATATAAAAAGAAAGAGAAAACATTTGGATTGGCAAGTGAATGTCTCCTCTAAAATGAGTTTGAAAAACTCAAATTATTTGGTGGAGGCTCTATCAATGCTATAGAGCGTCTATTTTTTATTCTTTTTTAATTTTTTTATAATAGGAAACATAAGAAAAGATAAGCCAATTAAGAATAGTGTTAAACTTATTAAAAATAAAGACTGTAAATGCGCATTCTTATTTTCATAGGTATCTAAATAAAAATCACCAAAAGTATCAAAAAAATTGTTTTGGTTTACCAATTCTTCTCCTAATATTTTATTTATAGATTGTGTTGCTAACTCTTTTAAATCGGAAGGAATTTTTTTAGCTATTCCCTTTATCGTTACAGATTTTGGTGCTTCTATATCATTTGTACTATAAGAATAGCGATAAATTTCATCTAATTTCTTTTTGTTTTCATCATCTAAATCTACAATGTAAACATTTTCTTTATCCCAAACAAAATAGGTTTTATGAATACTTTTTGAATAGTCCGTTGTGGCAAAAAAGTCTGTCATTACCTGAACATCAATTTTAGCATAGTCTTCGCTTTTTTTAATTTCTTTTAAATCTATTGGGGATTCATTACTACAAATTATCATTATAATGCTAATAAAAATACTTATGACAATTAGAAAAAGTCCTTTTATAAAAAAAGGGTTTTCTTTTTGGATTGTTTTTATAAAATTTTTTTCACTTTTCATATTTTTTCCCTTTTCTTAATTGTGTAATATAGCAAAGTTTTATTTTTTTGGCAAGAATTTTATTTTATAAAAGAAAAAAACTTATGGTTAAGTTTCTTCTATAAGGGTTTTTATTTTTTCTTTAGCTACGTTAACAGAGTCTTCCTTTGGTTCCATAACATAAGATTTGACGGTTTTATAAGAATATGTATAAGCATAAGCATCTGTTCCTTCTAAAGTATATTTTTCAATCGTCCAAGAAGGCATTTCTTTAATTTGTTGTTTAATTAATGCGGTTATATTTGTAGAACCCATATTGGTAATAAATTTACCATCTAAAGCATTTAAAAGATCATTATATTTGAGAAGAATTGTTTTAGATAAAGCTTTATTTACAATTGCCTCAATCAGTTGTTGTTGATGTTTTACTCTTCCAACGTCTCCATCTGGTAAACTTTTTCTTTCTCTTGCATAGGCAAGGGCTTGTTTACCATTCAAATGATTCATTCCTTTTTTAAATGAATAATTTACTGTTTCATTTTCTTCAATATAGTAAGCTCTAAATGGAGTTGTGACATTTACATCAATTCCTCCTAATTCATCTACTATTTTAATTAACGAGGTAAAATTTACTTTTGCGTAGTAATTGATATCGATAGATAGTAAATCTTCAACGGTCTTAACGGACGTATCAATTCCATGGATGCCAGCGTGGGTAATTTTATCTTTGTATTCGGTATTAATGCCATTTAATTTTACATAGTAATCTCTTGGAATACTCGTTAAAAGAATTTTATGAGTTCGAGGATTTATTGAAACGACCATATTCACATCGCTTCTAGAGACGCTTGTAATTTTTCCATAAGTATCAATTCCAGATATAAAGACATTAAATGATTCTTTTGTAATATCAACATTTTTTATTAATTCATCTTTAATTAAAACATCTACAGAAAATTCATAAATAATTCTTTCTTTATTTTTTAATTCGTTGCTCATTTCTTCTAAAAGATCTTTTTGGGCTTCCTCTATAAGGATGGCATCGATTTTGGAATCAATCAAATCTTTAGTTAAACTATCGATATCTTCCATTTCAATATATTCTAAAGATACTTTTTTATTTAAATGTTGTTTTACATCTGTTAAGTTGTCTTCTTTCGATTTTAAAACCCCTATTTTTTTATCTTTTATATCTTTTAATTTATAATAGTTACTAGAATTTAAAACGACTACACTATAATTTTCGGTATTATAATTTCCATCATTAATTTTATTTAAAAATAGTAAAGTATGGATAAAATAAACTAATACTATAATGGTTCCCACTATTTTTAAAATTGTAAAAATGGAACCAAAGAGACGTTTTTTCCAATTCTTTTTTTTCATAAAGGAAAACATAAAAAAATCATACCCTACTAAAATTAAAGAAAGTATGCCAAAATAAAGCAACGGCATTATATTTAAAAAGTAAAGTACTATTAATAGTATAATTGTTAATAAAAAAGAAAAATAGAACAAACGGCGAAAGTTCTTTTTCTTTCCTGGTCTTTTTTTAGTAGTTTTAGTTGATTCATTTACTGTATTTTTCATAAGCCCTCACTTTATATTCTTGGTTTAAAATTATTATAGCATGATTTACAAAAAGGATGTTGAAACTTAACATCCCTTTTGTAAATTAAAAGTAAAATTATAGTAATACGCCACTTGTTATATTTGTAAACAAACGATTCCAAAGATTCCATAAACTAGCTTTTTCGATATCCTCTTTTACGATTACGTTCACATCTTTTATTATATTCCCTTCTTGGTCTAGAATTTCTAAATAGCCAACCACATCATTTTTCTTAAGAGGGGCTTTTAAATCGTTTACAACTAAATTATATTCGTATTCCTCTTTATCATCGCTCATTTTTTTTAAGATGGTTACATCTTGTTCACTATATAATTTTGTATTCGTGATTTTAGCTTTTTCTATTTTTGTTTCTCCTAATTCTTTATCTTTAGATAATAAAATATCAAGTTTATAGGTATTAAAACCATAATTTAACATATTTACAGTATCTTTGCTTCTTAAATCACTTGTTTCAGCTTTCATTACTACAGATAATAATCTCATATTTCCTTTTTTGGCTGTTGTAGTAATACAGTAGCCAGCTTGATTGGTAAATCCGGTTTTTAAACCATCTACTCCTTCATAGAATCGAACTAAACGATTGGTATTTACTAACCAAATACTTGAACCATCTGGCTTTTTTAAGTAATCTTCATATAAAGAGGTATATTCTAAAATACGTTCATGTTTTAGTAATTCTTTAGCCATGACGGACATATCTCTAGCTGTAGAATAATGATTTTCACTTTCGAGTCCATGGGGATTATCAAAATGGGTATTTTTAAGTCCTAAAGCGGCGGCTTTTGCGTTCATGGCTTCGACAAAAGCTTCTACACTGCCACTTATTTTTTCAGCCATTGCAACAACAGCATCGTTTCCACTTGCAACCGCTATTCCTTTTAATAGTTCATTTACTTTGTATTTTTCCCCCGTTTGTAAAAATATTTGGCTACCACCCATGCTTGATGCTTTATCACTAATAATGACCTCATCATCAAAAGATAATTTTCCGGAATCTATCGCTTCCATAATTAAAAGCATACTCATGATTTTAGTCATTGAGGCTGGAGCTAATTTTTTATCGGCATTTTTTTCATAAATTACTTTTCCTGTAGAAACCTCAAGAAGAATGGCACTTTCACTATTTGGAGCTAATTCTTCCGCAGATACTTTTGGAATACAAATAGTCCAAATGATAAGAGCAAGAATTCCTATTTTTTTCATAACGTCACCTATCTAAAACTATGTAAGAAAAAACAAAATATGACAAAATCTACCCTTTCATATTTTATTTTTTAGAGTAAGAATGAAAGAAGGTGTTGGTTATATTTGGCAAGTCAAGAAATTTTGAACATTAAACAGGTCTTGCTTTTGATGTAATAATTATTTTTTGTTATGAAATTGCAAGGGTAATGCGAAAAGCATCATATGCAAACGCACTAACTGTTGTTCCTTTATACTTTTTCGAGTATAAAATATTAAATCTTTATTTCAGACTTTGTTAATAAGATTAATGAACTAACAAGATTTAAAGCAGTCTAATTTTTTCCAAATACTTGGCATCAAATATTTACAATAGCTTAAACTCCTATGTATTCCAAACTAGCAATAAAATTTAATATACTATTTATCGCTTCATCTATTGGCAATTCTAGCCAATTATTTTTAATATTATCAAAATTTCTAATGAATCTGTTACTATTCAATATTTCTTTTAATTCACTATAAATATCATTTATATTATAATACTCTAAAGCTTCATTTAAAAATATATAATCATT
>CANRPZ010000064.1 GCA_947632625.1 uncultured Bacilli bacterium
TCACCAACTTTTTATGACTATTACCTTAAGAAACGTTCTGAAGGTAAATGCCATAGAGTTGCTTTATCTCATGTTTGCAAAAAACTTATGAGAGTTATTTACTCTCTTGAGAAATACAACATTGATTTTGATCCGTCTTTATTGAAATAATTGATTTTTCAATTTTTCAAAAATTTCACTTTGTGAAATCTTTTTGGCATGGGTTTCTTTCCAATTTATAACTTTCTTTTAAAATTATCTTGACTTTTAATAGTTAGTCACCTAAAATTAGTATACCAAAGAATTTGCTTTTTTTATAGAGATTCTATATAATAAATAACTAATGAGGTGAAGTATCGTGGAATACGTTTGGGACCAAAAGAAGCTAATGGAAATAAAAAAGGCCTACAAAGATTTAAGAAAAAACACAGAAGGATTAACAAAAAAAGATTTAGAGAAAATAAAGAAAAGCTTATCTTTTATTAAAGAAATGAAAAAAATTATCCATCCTCCAAGAAAAAAATACACATTAAAAGAAGACAAAAATTTTTCTTTTTCTTATGAAACATTAAAAGAAATGGAAAAAATTCCACCATTTATAAAAAAAACTTTATTGGCATTAAATCAAAATTTTATTTTTTTTAAAGAAAAAATTGATACAGAAAAACTACCTCTTTTACCCTTAACGAACGATGAACTTATTTCTTTACAACATGATTTTTTTAATTGGTTACCCAATAAAGAATTACGTAACAAATTAAATGTTTTTTTAAATCAGAAGGGACTTATTTATTTTGATAATACAATCAATAATACTTATAGTGGCATTACCTATGCTTTTCATTTTCCATATTATATTCCTTTTTTTCATATTGTAAGGGATAATACTTTAGATGACTTTTTGGCTTGTAGTCATGAGTTTTTCCACGGCTACTCTATGGAATACGATGCAAACATTTCTTTATTTCCTAATCGCTATTATTTACATGAACTAGAAGGCTTTTTTGCGGAATATTTAGCTTTACAATTTTTAAAAGAAAAGCATCTTTTTTCTTCTATGCTTCCTACTTTAGAAAAAAATAATTATTTAGAATATATTGAGTATTTAAAAGATTTTCATATTCAATCCATTTCTTATGAAATTTATATGCAAAAAGAAAGTGTTTCTGTAGAAGAAGTTAACAAAAAATTATTAGAAGACCAACCTTCTTTTCCACTAAATGAAGAAATGTCAGTTGATATCCTACTATCTCTACTCGATTCTCCTACGGAAACAGCAGCTTATGGATTTTCTTTCTTAACAAGTTTAGATTTAGAAATTTTAGAACAACAAGATAGAGAATTAGCTTTAGAAATATTCTTACATATTCGTACAAAAAAGACTAACAATTTAAAAAAACTTTTAGAAGATAATCATATCACATTTATGCAAGATAACTATAATAATTTAAGAAAAAAAGTATTAGATTTACATTTCAATAAAGATTAATCTTTGTAGGAGATATCTTTTGTACTTGGTCCTTTTATACATTTTCCATCAATAGAAAATCTAGAACTATGACAAGGGCAATCCCATGTTTTTTCTTGTTCATTAAAAATTAAACTACATCCCATGTGAGGGCAAGTTGTGTAAACTAGGTGTTTTTTATTATGTTCATCTGTGTAAATACCTACACTTTTTCCTTTTATTTTTAAAAATGTAGGATTCTCATGATACCACTCTTTTTGGTGCTTTTTGCTTCCAATAAAAGAAATGGCGCTTCCTATCATATTGCCAAAAAAGCTTTTGATTTGATAAAAATTGCTTCTTTTTAATGTAAAGAGATTTTTAAAAGGAACTTTTTCTTTTAAAACGAATTTGCTTAACATTTCACCAGCCAAAATCCCATTGGTCATTCCCCAAGTATTAAATCCTGTAGCAATATAAAAATTCTTTTTGATTTCTCCAATAAAGGGAAGCTTATCCCCTGTAATAATATCTACGTTACTCCAAACGGATACGATGTCTTCCTCTTTAATGTCATATTTTTCTTTTACAATCCTAAAATTTTTACTATCATTTTGGTCTTTGCTTGTTTTATGGCTACTTGCTAAACAAATTTGATAGCATTTTTTATTTTCTTCATAAAAACGAAAAGATAAGGCAGGATTGGAAACTGTAATACCAGATATTTTAGGGTTTTTGGTAACTTTTTTGGCAATCATGTAAGATTTTTCAATATGTGATTTTAGTGGCAAACAAAAAGGATAAAAAAAGAATGGATAATGGCAAGCAACAATTACCTTTTTAGCAATAATTTTAAAGTTTTTACCATAACATATATATTTTCCTTGATGCTTTTTAATTTTTAAAATTTTAGTTTGTTCATATATTTTGTCTTTTAATAATTCTTTTAAAGCATTTGTGTATTTAATAGGATGAAAAACAAAGGTATCTGAAACAGAAATGGAATTAAAATCCTTTTTTTCTTCCCAATTTACTTTTATATTTTGACTTTCTAAAAACTCTTTTTCACTTTTTAATTTTTTGATTTCTTTTTTCTTATTTGTAAACACAAAGGAATCTACTTGTTCTAAATTGCAATCTATATGCTCTTTTTCTATAATTTTTTTAGCTAAACAAATGGCATATTTTTGACTTTTTAAGTAATCAACTGCCGTTTCGTAATCGATATTATTCGTTAAATCTGTATAAATTGTATTTTGTAAATAAGTTAATTTCCCGGTTGTTTTTAAAGTTACTCCGCTGCCACAAAGATTTGCCTCTACTAAAATAGTATTTTGTTGATGTTGTAAAAAATAAAGAGTGGAAAGCCCCGTTATTCCTCCACCAATAATTAAAGTTTCCACATCTTTATCGTTTTCGATTCTAGGTAAACTTGTTTTATTTAAATCTTTTTCCCATAAACTCATAGGCTTCACCATTCTTAATGTGTGAAGAAAATGGATATTTATGTACATCGATTTACAGTTTTATTTTTTTAATTCTTTGATTTCTTTTTCAATTTTTCTTTGTCTTAATAGGATTTCATCAATTTTATCGTGTAGTTCTTCGATAATTAGTTCCGTTTTTAAATCGGTTTTATAATCATTTTTATTTCTTAAACTATCTTTTTTGGCTTGACGATTTTGACTCATCATAATAATAGGTGCTTGTAAAGCCGCAACACAAGATAAAACCAAGTTTAATAAAATAAAAGGAAATGGATCTACAGCATGAGTTAAGATAACTCCATTTAAAACAATCCAAGCAATTAAAAATAATGAAAAACCAATAATAAATTTCCAGCTTCCAGCTATTTCGGTTAATTTGTCTGCTACTTTATCCCCAAAAGTCATATTTTCTTCTTCCATTTTATCCACATCTACACTAATGGGATTATCAACTAGCATATCCAAAAGCTCTTCTTCACTTTTTTGGTCTATGTTTTGATTTAATAACATTTTTACGATTTCTTTTTTATTTATAGTTTTCATAATATCACAACTCCATTAAAATTATAGCACGAATAAAAACTAATGGCTTATAAATAATTAACCCTTTAGAAAAATACTAAAGGGTTTTATCATTAATTATTTTAAAAGTATTCTTGTATAAATATTTCTACTTATTTTTTGACCTAAATTTTCTTTGATACTAAATTTTTTGATTAATTGCGATTGAATAAAAGGAATACAATCTTTATAGTCTTCGGTATCATAGGAAATAACATATAAATACCATATATGTTGTATAAACCAAAGCGTATCTACAGTAATACCATCTTTTGCATCACACATTAAAAGTTTTAAAAAATATTCATCTATTTTATAACAATCCTCTTCAGAAACTCTTAATATTAACACACTATTAACATACTCAAATAAAGAATAAAAATCCTCTTTCGTTATGTTTATATCATATTTTAATATTTGACTACCATATTGATACAAATTATATAACTCTTCAATTCCATTTTGGTTTAGTCTTTCTAAATTTTCTTTAGTTCTTTTAATGTACGTACTTAATTTATAAATGAGATTATTCATAATTCTTTACCTTTCTTAAAAAATTTCTTTATTTATAATCTAGCACATCTTTTTTAAAATAGCAAACAAATAGAATTAAACTATTACTTTTAAATATATTTGTTCACATAAAAAGATTATTTAACGTTTATATCATATTTCATAAAATATCTTGTTTCTGTGCATTCTATTATTTTAAATCCTAATTTTTTGTATAAATTCAAAGCTGGAGTATTTTCTTTGTAAACCCATAAATAAACTTTAGAATTATTATTTAATATGTTGGTTACTATGCTTGTACCTATTCCTTTTCTTCGATAATTTTTATCTAAATAAAGTTCATTTAATAAAAGACCATCTTCATATTTTTCTAACAATAAACATCCTACTTTTTGATGTTCGATTATAATAAGTTTATATTCTTTAATTTGATTGGGGATTGTAGTTTTTACATAGTTTGTTATTTTATCAATTTCTTCTTTAGGCATATCTTCAGCATAATCTAAAATACTTGCTAGTTTATAAGTTATTAATAAATCAATATCTTTTTTAGCCGCTTGTTCTAATTTATAGATGCTATTGTTTTTCATAAAGGACGCCTCTTTTCTTCATAAATCATATTAACATAAAATTAAACTTGTTCTATTAAAAATATCAATTTTATTTAAACTTAAATTTTAAAATAAAAATTTATAATTTTTTCTTTAAATATAAATAAAATGATTATAAAAAATAGTAGTATCAGAAAAGATTTAGGGCAATAATTATCTTCATGCGTTTTGCCGTGAATGATGATAAATCCGATTTCATCTAAAAATAAACCAACACTAACTGACAATAAATATAAATTCGTATCAGCGCCGCCTAAAATATATAAAAAATTGATACCATTAATTTACGTGTTGTATCAAAAATTCAATATAAATTTATTGTACTACACCAAATAGTTTAGTATAATCTTCATAGGGAATATCAGTTGTTGAGTGTCTACCTCTAATCTTTGCAGAGAGGAGGTTTGATAAAATGAAAATTAAGACTTTTGTAATAAAAGTCCTAAAGCTCATTGCTATCATTTTATTTCTCCTTATCATTATGATAGTAGTTATAAAAAAATGACACTTAATTTACAATTTACATAGATTAAGTGCTTACCACTTAAGGGCAGGTACTCAACTCGGCAAAGTTAAGTCTTCCCTTTTTTATTTTATGCAAGTTTCCTTGACATATTCATCATAACATAAAAGCGGTTTTTTAGCAAGTTGTCTATATTAATCTTTCAAAATAACGTTAATTTAAGAAATAGAATTAATCTTAAAATATGCAAATCTGTTTTCTAAATTGAGACAAATATTCATTTAGTTTCAATTAAATATTTATCAATATTTTCTAATTCCTTGATTCCATTATTATTTTTTAATATTTCCATTTGATTTCTAGCAGAATCATTAAGTCTTATTAATCTTTCTTTTTGTGATAATCCTAACTTAATAAATTCAGCATTAGAGTTTTCTAAATTGTTTAATATGACTAAATGTACTAAATCAGTGTAATCTCTAATATTTCCTTCTTTAGCTAATTCTGGATTAATTTCTCTCCATTCTTTTGCTGTCATCCCAAATAAGGCAACATTTAATACATCCGCTTCTTCTGAATATACATATTGTTTTTGTTTTTCAGTTAATAATGGTACAATATAATTTTTTATGGCATCTGTATGAATTAAATTTGTTTTAGCTAAAACTCTATTAGCATGCCATTCAATTTTCTCTTGATAGGCTTCATTCTTTTTTAATCTTTCAAATTCTTTAATCAAATATAATTTAAAAGTAGGACTTAACCAACTTGCAAATTCAAATGCTATGTCAGGATGAGCAAATGTTCCTATGCTATATTTCCCACCTTTTGAAATAATACCTATTGCATTAGTTCTTTTTATCCATTGTGTTGGTGACATTGCAAACGAATTTCTT
>CANRPZ010000065.1 GCA_947632625.1 uncultured Bacilli bacterium
CAATAAAGTTTATCTTTATTGGTTACTAGTTATTTAAACTCGAATATTCATTTCGAATATCCTCTCCAAAATTCACCTCTACTTTATTTTTTATGTTTTTTTATGTTAAACTATGACAAAAGGAAGATGAATTATGGATATTATTGGTATTATTTGTGAATACAATCCTTTGCATAATGGTCATATCTATCATATAAATAAAATTAAAGAACTATACCCCCATTCTTTACTTATTTTAGTTTTAAATGGTTATTTTCTTGAACGAGGCGAAAAAAGTATTTTAACGAAAGAGGATAAAACCAAATTAGCACTTTTTTATGGAATTGACATCGTTGTTGAGCTTCCTACTTTATTTGGAACCCAAGCGGCGGATATTTTTGCTAGCAAGGCTATTGAAATTCTTTCTTATTTCCATGTTCAAAAATTAATATTTGGGAGTGAACTGAACGATATTGAAAGTTTAAAAAAAATAGTAGATCAACTAGAAAAGGCTGAAGCCCAAAACCAAATAAAAGTATTTTTAGTGCAAGGTTTAAATTATCCAACCGCTCTTTCTAAAGCAATTCAAATGCATAAGGATTTCAATAATCCAAATGATTTGCTTGCAATATCGTATATTAAGGCAATTCAAAAAGGAAATTATGCTATTGAACCTATTTCAATTCAAAGGACCAGTCATTATCATGATATAAAAAGTACCGATAAAATAGTAAGTGCTTCAAACATTCGTAATAAAATTAAAAAGCAAGAAGATATTAGAAAATACTTGCCTCAAAATGTTATTCCTTATATCAAAAAACCTCAAGAAGATGTGTTTTTTAAATTATTAAAATTAAAAATTTTAACAACTCCGCATTTAGAAGATTATTTAACTGTAGATGAAGGAATTGAAAATAAATTAATAGAAAGTATGAAGCAAAGTAAAGATTTTGATACCTTTATAAAACTTGTAAAAACTAAAAGATATACCTATAATAAAATTCATCGTATGTGTATTCATATCTTGCTAGGAATTTTAAAAAAAGAAAATACACTAAAATTACCTTATATAAGAATTTTAGGATTTAATAAGAAAGGCCAAGAATATTTAAAAACTTTAAAAAAGGAATTAAAAGAAATAACCAAAATCGATAAAAATTCTACTGTCTATAAAACAGAAATGAAGGCTTCTATTCTTTATGATTTAATTTATAATACGAATACTTTCTTCTATGAAAAACAAAATAAACCAATTAAAAAGCCCTAATTTCTAGAGCTTCTTTTTAATAATTCTTTTTGATCACTTTTAAAATTAAAATCATAATCCTCTAATATTTGAACGACAAAGTCATAAAATTCATAAATATTTGCTTTAAATTCAGCTAAAGGAATTTGACCCTTTTTCATAGATTCAGCGTATTGCAAAGCTACTTGTTTAAAATCATTCATATCCCTATCATAGGTTTGTGCCATCATATGTAAAAGGATTTGTAAAATAAATAACTTTGTTTTCGGTTTTCTTTCAAAATTCATAATAATTTTTTTTAGACTATAAATTAAAGTTTGGTAATGTTCTAATGCATTGTTTTTAATTTTAAAAAGTGTAATCATTTGATAATATCCTATTGGAATTGGTTTTTCTGTACTTATTAAATATTCTTGATTTTTATATTGAACTATATTCTTTTCCAAGCTTTTTAGGCAAGTATTCGTAAGCTTTCTTTCAGTTTTTATGCTATTTATTAAATAAAGTAGCCATTCTTGTATAGTAAATTCAAGTTTCATTATCGAAAATTGTTCTTTGTTATTTAAAAATTGGTCCATGCAAAAATTAAAATCACTTTGATACTCTATCATATTTATTTTAGTCCTCTATATCTTCATAATAGGATAGTTTTAAAACATGTTTTATATCGTCTTCTTGCATTTCCATTTCTTGTTCTTCTATATCTAAATCCAATATAGCAAGATTTATCATTTGATCCAATGTAGGCATTCCACTTTGGTTTGCTTCAATTAAATTTTTATAGATTTCATTTAAGTAAGAAATACCTTTAGGAGAATTAATATTTGCCATTAATTTTAAATAATACTCACGATTCTTTTTTGAGGTAGGAATAACGTTTATTAATACATTTTCTATTGGTTTTAATTGTTCTTCCTTTTCAATAGAAGCTACTAAATCCATATCTTGTGAATGATTTGGACTATTAAGTGAAGCTTCATTAACAGCTAGAAAGCATAAATTTTTTGCTATTAAATCCGTTTTAGCGTTGGCAATTTTTTCCATGTCATCTCGGTGATTTTTACTCATTAAAGATAATTCATTTCCAGCTACAATTGATAAGTAATTAGCTATAGCATCGGTTTTGGCATTGAAAATTAAATTCATATCATGTTCGTGATCTTTACTATTTAATGAATTTACGTTATTTGCAACATTACGTAAATATTTTGCTCTTTCCTCTGTTTTAGCATTAAAGATTAATTTCATATCACTTGAATGGTATGGACTTTTAAGTGAAGCAGAATTTTCAGCTACATTTAGTAAATATTGGGCATAGTTTTCGTTTTTCGCATTTGCTATATGTTCCATATCTAGAATATGATCATTATTTTCTATAGAAACTTTATTACAAGCCAAAAGTTTTAAATATAAAGCAAATTTATCAGTTTTCGCATTAAAAATCATTTTCATATCACTTTCATAATATGGACTTTTAAATGAATCTGTAGCTAAACTTAATAAGTATTGGGCAATTGTAGCGGTTTTTGCATTCGCTATTTGTTCCATGTTTGTAACATGATCATCGTTTTGTAAAGAAACTTTATTACAAGCTAAAATTTTTAAATATAAAGAAATTATATCGGTTTTCGCATCAAAAATCATTTTCATATCCTTCCTATGATATGGTGATTTTACTGATTCAATCTCTCGTGCTACATCTACTAAATTGGCAGCAATTCCGTCTATTCTAGCTAAAGAGATTAGCTTCATATCATCTAAATGGTAAGGATTTTTTAAAGAGATTTCATTTTGGGCTACCATCATTAAGCCAGAGGCTATTTCATCCGTTTTAGCTTGAGCAATTAATTTCATATCTTCACTACAATATGGATTTTTTTGATTATCATTGCAAGCAATGGTAGTAAGACATTGTGCTATTCCATCTGTTCTGGCATTAGAAATTAATTTCATATATTGTAAATGTTCTTCATTTTTAAGGGAATTTTTATTACATGCTACTTTAGATAAACAACCGGCAATCTTATCTGATTTAGCATTAAAAATCAATTCCATATCTTCTTTATGAAAAATACTATTATAAGAATTATAATCATATGCGGTTGCTATTAAAGTTTTTCTTCTGCTTTCCGTTTCAGCTTGAGCAATTAATTTCATATCCGCTATAAAATAATCGCTATTTAGAAAAACTAAATTAATTAAATGATAGGAACAATAATTGATTAATTCATCATCTAATGCTAAAAAATTTCTTTGTTGTTTTCG
The DNA here is from genome assembly GCA_947632625.1 of uncultured Bacilli bacterium. Lineage (GTDB taxonomy): Bacteria > Bacillota_I > Bacilli_A > RF39 > UBA660 > MGBC108787. Next base: position 3,491 of record CANRPZ010000065.1, read on the forward strand.
GTTTAATTTGTAAAGCCATTTTTCTAAACTTTGCATACTATCAAATAAATTGGCTAAATTGTTTTTATTAATTTTAATTAATATTTGTTTCATTTCTTGATTTGTCATACACTTATACTCCTTTTTTATTGCTATTATAAGCAATTTTTCTTTTTTGTCAATTTAAACGTTTACTCTTTGGCATTTTGGACAAAAATAGGTGCTTCGACCATTAATTTTTTCCTTTTTTATTTTTGCTTTGCAAATAACACAAGGCATTCCTTCTTTTTTATGAACTTTTAATTCTTGCTGAAAGCGACCAGTTACCCCCAAACTCGAGGTATAACTTTTAATGGTTGTTCCTCCAAGTTCTATAGCTCTTTTAATGATTTTTTGGCTATTTTTTACTAGAGCTTCAGCTTCCTTTTTAGTGATTTGACTGCCTTTTTTAAAGGGATTTATTTTAGAAGCAAATAATATTTCATTTGCATAGATATTTCCAAGTCCACTTATGATGGTTTGATCGAGTAACAAAGTTTTAATTGCTACATTTTTTTCGCGAAACTCATCGAGTAAATAGGCACTTGTTAAGTCTTTTTCTCCAGGTTCGAAACCTTGTTTTTGGATGTGTTTATTCGTTTTTAACTCTTCTTTTTTAATAATTTCCATCCGACCAAATTTTCTTGTATCATGGTATCTTAAATCTGTATCATCATAAAATGTAAAAATAATGTGCTCATGTTTTTCTATTGGAGCATTTCTATCTTTTAAAAAAAACTTTCCTTCCATTCGTAAATGACTTAATAAAAAATGATCCTTTAGTTCAAAGATAAGCCATTTTCCCCGTCTTTTAATATCCATAAATTGATTTTCTTTTAAAATTGTTTTAAATTCTTCGGTATTATTTTCAATTATTTTAGGGTAAAGAATTTTTACATCTTTTATTTTTTTATTTAAAATTTGGCTTTTTAAAGTTTGTCTTACGGTTTCTACCTCAGCAATTTCTGGCATAAGCATTCCCCTCTACATATTCCTCTAAAGTAAGGTTTTGTTCCATAATATATTTGGCAAGAGCAGTATTACCAACATAACGAAAATGCCATGGTTCATAACCATAACCCGTTATTTCTTCTTTTCCTTCTGGATAACGCAAGATAAAACCAAATTCTGAACAATGTTCTTTTAAAAAAGTATAGCACTCTGTTAAATCCGGATGAAATTCGATTAACCAGGTATCATCTTTTTTCATGCAAATATCGATGGCAAGACCCGTATGATGTTCCGAATATCCTGGAACTGCTACAAAGCGTTTTGTATGGGAAAGTCCTTTTTCTTTGACACAAGAATCCCATATTTCTTGTTGGGCCTCTATTGAACGATAAGCACTTTCTACATCAATATAAAAGCCATTTTTTCGAGTAAAGTTTTTCAACTTTTCCCAAGCCAAACTTGTTTCGTATTCCATATTAGGATTTGACGTATTATATTCCGAATTATATTTTACTATAGAATAATCTTCTTCTAATTTATGATTTTTATTCACTAGTGTTTGATATTTCTTTTTAGCATTAAAAATAAGAGCATCAAAAAGAGTGGTTTCCTCTTCAATTTCAGGATGCCATTGAACTCCTAAAATAAAGGAATTGGGAGCCTTATACGAAACCGCTTCTATTACACCATCTTCGCTTGTTGCTAAAACATTAATTGTTTTTGGTACTCGATTGATAGCAAAACTATGAAGACTTACCACATTCAATTCTTCCGTTTTATAAATTTGATACAACAGACTATCTTTTTGAATATGAACTTTATGACGTGCAGCATCAATGCTTTCTTTTTCTTTTGTCACAAAATTTCTATGACCACTCTCTTCTTCTAATTTTTTTAAATAAGGCTTCTCTTCTTTATTTTGTTCATAAATTTCTTCAAAACTTTTAGAAGGCTCTTGTTCTTTATCTTCTAAAATATTTAAAAACGTTACTATACTTTGGGCTCCTAAACATATACCAAGTACTGGTTTATTCTTTTTTAGAGCATCTTCTAACAAAAATGCATATTCTTTTAATATTTTCTTTCCTCCTGGCCAAACATAGCCATCACAAATCGAAGCATATTCTTCAGGATTTTCTAAAATTCCAATAGGAATTCCCCCACTCTTTTTAATCTTTTCACTATACATTCGAACAAAGCTTGCTTTATCTTCGTAAGGATTATTTTCCTCATTCGTTAAATTAAAAGTTGGAATAATTCCTATTATCGGTTTATTTTTCATTGAAACTCTCCTTTTATATTTAATATTATTATAGCATACAATATTTATTTCTAATAAAAGAATTACAAATAAACTTTATTCCCATCATAATAAAAATTAAAAAA
>CANRPZ010000066.1 GCA_947632625.1 uncultured Bacilli bacterium
ATTTAAAAATCTCTCTTTTCCTTTTAAACAAAGGGATTGAGAGATTTTGCCTTCTTAAAACTGTCAAAGTCAGGATTTTAAAAGTATCACAAAGTACTTTCTTTTGTCAAAAGATATCGAAAAAAGTTTACAAAAAAAAGGCTTAATAACCTTTCTTTTTATAATGTTCATATAATTCTTTAAAACGATTAAAGTGAACTATTTCTCTTTGTCTTAAGAAGAGTAATGGTGCTAGTACGTCCTTATCTGTTGCAAGTTCAATTAAGTTTTCATAAACAGCTCTTGCCTTTTGCTCTGCTGCCATGTCTTCGGATAAATCAGCAATTGGATCTCCTGTTACAGAAAAATATGTAACGGTAAATGGTTCCCCACTCGCATTTGCTGGATATACTCCCATTCCATGTTCAGAATAAAAGTCTCCTAGTCCAGCCATTTTTAACTCTTCTACACTTGCTCCTTTTGTAAGTTGTTTAATCATTGTACAAATCATTTCAACGTGTCCTAGTTCTTCCGTTGCTATATCATTTAAAAGAGCTTTTCCTTTTTCATCTGGCATAGAAAATTTTTGACTGAAATAACGTAGGGCTGCGGCAAGTTCAGAGTTCGCTCCTCCAAATTGAGTATACATGTATTTTGCCATCCTTAAATCTTTCTTTTTTATATTAATTGGATAATTTAACGTTTTCATATATTTAAACATACATACTACCTCCATCATTTTCCCAAGGCCATGGATTTTTTATCCATTCATAAGATGAATTATTTACTGTATCACTTAAAGTAAGAGGTCCATATTTTTTAGCATACTCTTCTTTAAGACGAATACAATTCATAGTATATTCTTTAAATTTTTCATAAATAGATGCATCTTCAGGATGTAAGTCTAAATATAAATTTAAATCATTTACAGCAAATTCCATTTCCATAATTTGAAAAAGTAATCTTTCTTTTTCATCCGTTGGAACAATCTTTTCATAAGTAAGTCCTTTATATGGAACATATTCATCTTTCCACATATTGCCTCTTTGTAATCCCTCTTCTGGACGAACTAATTTTTCGTTTGAATCTTTTATTTGATAAAAAGAATCAGGACGATTAAAATTAAATCCAGCCAAATTCAAAAAATCATAATCAAAATTGTAATCATTATTTTCAAATAACATTTTTATACCTCCTAGGATATAGTATGTTTATCCTAAATTTTAGCAAAGGCGTTTTCCTTAAAAAAAAAACTATACACTTGTGGCATAGTTTTTATGTTTCCTATATAATTTTCGACAGATGTCTACAGGAATAACCGAAAAGGCAAGTAATAAAACAAGAATTAATTCTTTTAAAGTAAGTCCATAAGTTCTAAACAAATCCCCACCATGATAAATTAAGTACAATTGAACAATTACAATAAAAGAGAAAGTAAGAATAAAAACTCCATTTTGTTTTAAATTGGCCAATAAATTTAAACGTTCGCTTCGAGCATTGAAAGCATTACAAACTCCCATAAAAATAAATAAAGCAAAATAAGCCGTCATTAAATATTCATTACCACTACGAATAAAGTTTTTAAACAAAGGTACTTTTAAAAATAAAATACATAAAAGGGCTGAATAAAAACCAGTAAAAATAATTTCACTATACATATAACCATTCATAATTGGCTCTTCTTTCTTTTTAGGGCTTTCATACATATAACGTTTTAGGGGTGGCTCAAAAGAAAAGGCAAGGCCAGCAAAGGTATCCATAATCATATTAATCCAGAGCATTTGAATAATAGTAATGGGTGTGTTAATACCAATAAAGGGTCCTACAATGGATACAAAAAGAGCACACATATTGCAGGTCAGTTGGTAAATGATAAATTTACGAATACTTTTAAAAATTGTTCTTCCATAAAGAATGGCTTTACTAATCGATAAAATGTTATCATCTAAAATTACAATATCACTTGCTTCTTTAGAAACCTCTGTTCCACTCCCCATAGCAAATCCCACATTAGCATGCTTTAGAGCTGGGGCATCGTTTACACCATCTCCCGTCATTCCTACCACTAACCCATTTTCTTCTAAAATGCGCACCAAGCGGCTTTTATCTTTAGGTAAAGCTCGAGCAACAACTTTTAGTTTTGGATAAATAGCAATTACCTCTTGATCAGACATTTTACTTAATTCATCACTTGTTAAAACAATTTCATCTGGCTTTGTAATTAAACCAACCTCTTTAGCAATTGAATAGGCTGTATCCTTATGATCCCCTGTAATCATAATAATAGAAATACCAGCATTTTTAATTAAATCAATTCCTGTTTTCGCTTCTTCTCGTAACTCATCTCGTATAGCAATTACGCCTAAAAAAGTAAAATCTTCAAACTTATCATTTGTTTTTGCCATTACCAAAACACGTGTTCCATTTTTGGTTAAAAAAGATATTTTTTCTTCGATTTTAGCTTTATTCCAAAACGTTTTTTCCCTTCCTTCTTCATCTAAAAATTTTGTACATTTAGGAAGAATTTTTTCTGAAGCTCCCTTTATATAAGTTGTTTTCTTTTCATCATCTAAAATGCAATAAGAATATTTATTTTGACTATTAAAAGGTTCTTTTTTTAAAACTTTTTGAAAACGACTTTCTTTTTTATTTAAAAACTTAAGTAAAGCTCGATCGGTTGTATTTCCTCCAATTGGTTCTAAATTTTCATCAAAAACGCTTTCGTTATTAAAATAAAAGGATTCATAAATTGAATGATAAAACTTTTCTTGTTCAATTTTAGACATTGCCTTATAAACCTTTAAGTTACCACTAATAAAAGCCGTAACCTCTAATTTTCCTTTAGTTAAAGTTCCGGTTTTGTCTGTCAGTAATACATTTAAACTACCTGCGGTTTCAATACCTACTAACCTTCTAACCAAAACATTATTTTTAAGCATACGCTTCATGTTACTTGATAAGACCAGCGTAATCATCATAGGTAGCCCTTCTGGTACTGCTACAATAATAATGGTTACACTGAGTGTTAAGGCATATATAAGATAGTTAAACATTACATCAAAATTTGTAATTGTAGATAAAATTAAAGTTTTATCAAAATGATTAGCAATAAAGATAACGGAGAAAAGATAGGAAAAAGTAACAAGTATAGCACCAATATAACCAATATTACTGATAATACGAGCAAGTCCTCGCAAGCGTAATTTTAGAGGACTCATTGGTTCTTTTTCTTGTAATTCAATGGCTAATTTACCATAGATGGTATTGCTTCCAACCTCTGTTACTTTCATATAAGCATTTCCATTATAAACGATTGTTCCTCGATAAACTTTATTTTTATCGGTAATTGTATCTTTTACACTCGTTTTTTCTGTTTCTTTGGCTTCTCCATTAATCATAGATTCATCAACATAAACGCTGCCACTTATAATAATACCATCAGCGGGTATTTTATCCCCAGCATTTAATAAAACACAATCATTTTTAACAACATTTTCTATTTCAATTTCTTTTAAGGTATTTTCTCTTTTGACTTTTACTTTAATTTTATTTGCTTCTTCTCCCAAACGTTCAAAAGCAGCTTCGCTACCATATTCTGAAATGCTAGAGATAAAAGAAGCCAAAAAAATAGCAATTAAAATTCCAATGGTCTCAAACCAATCGAAACTTTTAAAAAGAATAACTACTTTTACGGCTAATGCAATTAAAAGTATTTTTATAATTGGATCTCCTAAAGATTCTAGAAGCAACCTAAAGAAAGAGTTTTTGTGTACTTTTGTTAATTCATTGCTGCCATATTTTTTACGATTTTCTATTACTTCTTTTTCTGTTAAACCTTTTACATTCATATAGTGCTTGTCCTCCTAAAAAACTATATGAATGATTTTTTAAAATTAATACAAATATTTAGAAGGAAAGAAAAAACTAATTTTTAATTAAAACGCTAAAGTAATTCTAAAAGTATAATTTCCAATATCGATATTACCCGATTTATTGAAATAATAAATACCTGCTTCATTTCCATTTTGAAAGCTTCCACTCCGAATTGATTGAGCATCCCCACCTCCAAATGTCGCAGCAACATCGTGATACCATGAAGAAACACTTTGGCTTGAAGAGGATGATGGTTGTTTGAATTTATAAAATGGTCCCATTTCTCCAGTAGCATCTCCGAGTATTCTATTACTATATATATTACTACTCTTGCTTCGAATATAAACATCATAGTATTTTTTACTATCTTCAAGATTATCAAGTAATTTAAAATCACTTAAAAGGGTATTCGTTACAGCTAGTTTTTCTTCATTATTAGGAGCAAATGCCATTGTCCATTCCCAGGTGCCTCCACTCATATCGTAAATACCATAATAGTTTCCAGTAGTACTTGATAGCACACTTTTATCATTCATGTAATTATAATTGCACTCACTATCTTCTCCTAAACTACTAGGTGCACAATATTCGTTGCAAGCTTCAGGAGAATTTTCACATGAAATACTACTACTCGTCTTACCAGTAGTGGGTGCATTTACTGCTGAATATCCAGTCATATAAGCACTATTGTTATTGATTTGTACATCACTACATTCATTTTCACTACATCTTCCATAGATGGAATTGGTTAAATAAGCTATTGCTCCCCATTCCGTATTCTTCATCATATGACTATCAAGGTTTCTTTGATAATAATAACTTACATTAAACATATCTTTTATTTTTATATTTCTCCAACTATATTCATTTGGTTTTATTATTACTTTATTAGCATATTCTTGATATAAAGAATCCTCGTCATTAAAAGGTATTTCTTTACTTTCACTCGTAATATCACTCCTACTTGTTTCAAATTTTCCTGCCCAAAAACCATTTATATTTCCAAAGGATGTAAAGGCTGGGTGCGTCATATAATTTCCCATTTTGCATGAACCATCTTCTCCACTTGCTGGTGCTATACATTCAGTATCATTATTTTCGGTATTCGTTGTTCCAAATTTTATATCTATAATTGTTGTTGAACCCTTATCTTGATAACTTTTTAAAACTTTGGTGTTTTCATCATCTGTTAATTTATCTCCACCCGTTAGAGTAGTATAATCCCCTAATTTAGCATCAAACAACTTATAACTATACTTTGGTATCCATACAAAATAGCTTTCAATATTTTCTTCTGGGATTATTTCTCCATTTTGATAATTATTTTTGGCATTATCATTAAGAATAACCGCATTTGCCCACATTTTCTTTTCATAATCATACCATTTTTTATTTGTATCTGCTTTATGAACTCTTCCACAATTATCGATAACAACTGGCACTAAAATACTATTTAATGTAGGTGTTGAACCATTTAAAAAATTTTCTTCACTCCCCTTTTCTTCTTGTCGGTATATTGTGCTACAGAATGATGGAATTGTTCCTTTTAACACATTAAAAGACTTTTCTTCCTTATACAATGCAAAAGTTCGGTATAGCTTTATACCGCCAAGTACTAGTACAAATAATAGAATTGTTCCAATTAAAATTTTCTTTTGTTTTGTATTTTTCTTATACCTTTGTAGCTCCGTTGGTTTGTTATTTCTATTTAACA
>CANRPZ010000067.1 GCA_947632625.1 uncultured Bacilli bacterium
CCACCATTAAAATGGATGGGAATAAGTTTATCATTGATGCTAAAGAATTAAAAGGTGCTGAAATTTCTTTGGATTTTGCTAGCGTTGGGGCAACAATTAATTTAATGCTTGCTGCTGTGAAAGCAACGGGAAAAACTATAATCTATAATGCTGCCAAGGAACCTGAAATTGTTAATGTTGCCAGTTTTTTAAACAATATGGGTGCTAAAATCCATGGGGCTGGAACAAGTACGATCACTATTGTAGGGGTTTGTAAGCTAAAAAAGGCAATTGCAGAGGTTATTCCGGATCGAATAGAAGCAGGGACTTATCTTATTGCAGGAGCTTTAATAGGAGAAAACTTAACTATTGCTAATATTATTCCAGAGCATTTATCAAGTTTGCTAGGAAAATTTAGAGAAATGAATATTCCTTATGTACTTAAAGATAATAACATTACTATAAGTAAATGTGAAAATTTTCTTTCAACGGATATCAAAACCCAAGTCTATCCTGGTTACCCTACAGATTTAGCCCAACCGATTTGTGTGTTACTTGCTAAAGCTAGGGGAGAGTCTCATATAATTGAAACTATCTATGAAAAAAGAATGGGACATGTTAAATATTTGCAACAAATGGGCGTACAGATAGAGGTTCAAAATAATATAGAAACGATTAAAGGTCCTTGTAATTTTATTGGTACTGATGTGGAAGCTAGTGATTTAAGAGCAGGAGCAACCTTATTTCTTGCGGCTTTACTTGCAGAAGGGAAAACAACCATTTCTAATGTAGAATATATTTTGAGGGGATATGAAAATTTAGTTAAAAAATTGTCAGATGTTGGTGCTAATATCCATATAGAAGAAATAAAATAGTAGTAGAAATACTGCTATTTTTGTTTGGGGGAAAATATGAAATATAAAATATTAATTATCATTTTTTTAAGTACTTTATTTACTGCTTTGATTTATTTTTGGACGGATAAAGATAATTTAAATATTTTAGCTTTGGGGGATGGAATTTCTACTGGTATGACACCCTATCAAATAGAAGGGTATAATTATAATGATTATTTAAAGGACTATTTACAAAATAAACATCAATTAGAGAACTATTATAAAAATTTTAATGAAATAGATGAAACAGCAAGTCATTTACTATCTAAAATTAATAGCAATTTAGAAAATAGTTCTAAAACCATTAAAATAAAGCAAGCCATCAAAGAAGCCGATATTATTACAATTTCTCTTGGAATGGATGAACTAAATAACTATGCTCGAAAAAATTATTTGGGGTCAAGTAAAATAAATGGTTTTTTGGCAAAATATGATGAGGTATTAAAAGAAATTCGGAAATTAAATAATAAAAAAATATATCTTTTAAGTTTATATAAAACCAATTTACTCAATGATACAAAAGTTAAAAAACTTAATCAGGCTTTGCTTGATTTATCTAAAAAATATAAAGTAACGTTTGTCGATATTACGGATATTACTACACATAAAGACTTTTTTTTAGATACTCACAATTATTACTTGAATTACAAAGGCCAAGAATTCATTTTTCAAAAAATCCAAAATAGTAATGAAAGTACTACTTTTCAAATTATTTAAAAAGATAAATATTTTTTTAGTATGCTTCATAAATATTATTAAGGAGCGTGTTTATTATGGATAAAGAAGTGGATAATCTATTACTTGGTGGCCATGAACTTAAAATGAATGATCGTAGAGAAATATTCTTAACGGGTATTAAAAAGATTGATAGTTTTGATAATGAAGAATTCTTGATGGAAAGTAATATGGGAATGCTTTTGCTTAAAGGTTCTAATCTTGAAATTATTAAATTAGATACGCACGATGGAAACGTAAAAATAAAAGGAAAAATAAATAGTTTTACTTATTTAGAAGGAGACGGAAAACAAGAAAAAGAAAGTTTCTTTAGTAAATTATTTAAATAATGAACTATAAAATTCAACTTTTGTCTTTTCTTGTTTCCTTTCTTTTTGGTATTTTCTTTTATTTTACGAGTTTATTAAATCATAAGATGATTGCTAAACAAAATTCTATTTTAAAATATGCTACAACTTTATTGTACATTGTTGTTATTTCTTTACTTTATGTACTTTTAATGTATAAAGTAAATTATGGTGTTATTCATATTTATTTTTTGATTGTTTTATTTTTAGGGTTTTATTGTGGATGGTTATACTGTCAAAAATTTAAAAAATTTTGTAAAGTTAAGAAGAAAAAATTGAAAGACTAATTTTTTGGTGCTATAATTCAATTTAAGGTAGGAAGATTGCCATGAAAAAAAAGGTAAAGAATAAAACTAGATTTCGTTTAAAATTATTATCTTTTATTATTATCCTTTTAGTAGGAACCATTATAACAAGTGTTTATAAGGATCTTATGCAAGTTCTTAATAATAAAAATGAAATTGCCCTATTAAATAACAAATACAATTCTTTATTACATGAAGAGGAATCCTTGCAATCTGAAATAACTAAATTACAAGATAATGACTATGTTGCTCGTTATGCGAGAGAAAAGTATTTATATACTTTACCAAATGAAATAATTATTAAATTACCAACAAATGAAGAGTGAAAAACTCTTTTTTTTATATTCTTTTTTTTGTATAATACTAAATAAAGTTGGTGGGTTTTCATGAAAAAATTATTAGAAATTCAAAATTTAAATTTAGTTAAGCAAAAAAACACAATATTAAATCAACTTACTTTAAATTTTTATAAAGGTGTATCGGTATTTATTTGTGGAACGAGTGCAAGTGGAAAAACAAGTCTTTTAAAAGCAATTGCAGGAGTTCATAAATATACGGGACATATTTTAAAATATGGCAAAGTAGAGGTAATCGTCGATTTAAAGAACGATCAAGAAACAATAAAGGCAGAGCTTGACTATGATAATTTAAATGAAACGCAAAAACGTATTGTTCACCAATTTATTAATCCGCGAATCCTAGAGAATAAGAATGAGGAAACGAATGAAGAAACCAAAATTCTGATTGTACTTTGTAAAGCTTTTTTAAAAGAACCCGATTTATTATTTGTTGATCAATTTTTCTTTAAGTTGTCTTCTAAAAATTTAAAAAAAGTTTTTTGTTATGCTAAAAAAAAGGGAATTACTTTGGCTGTTGTATCAAATGATATTGAGCAAGCATTAAATTTTTCTTACATGATTGTTTTAGACCAAGGTCGGGTTGCTATAGAAGGAAAAACTTTACAAGTTTTAGAACAGGAAAAAATATTGAAAAGACTTGGTATTGGACTACCATTTTATGTGGATTTATCCATTCAATTAAAACTATATGGTCTTATTCAAAAAATTTATGTAACGAAAGAAGAATTGCGAGGTGCTCTATGGAAAAAATAGAAATAAAAAAAGAAGCTATTAATGCTTTGCAACTTAAAGATCCCCAAGTATTTTTAAAGGGAATGAATGTTATTACGTTACCAGAAACTACTGAAAATATTAGTGTAAAAAACTATATATTTAAAAAAACATCTTGTTTTGATCAAAGATTATTAGATAGTTTAAAATTGGTAAACTTAAACGAAGCTATATTAAATAGAAAAATTTTAGTGCTTTCTTCTTCAGAAAAAATAAAAATAGAATTGGCTATTCATTTAATTCAAAATACAGCAGTTCTTTACCTTTATGAATTCGATCGATATTTTATGGAAAAGGATTTATTGTTTTTTAAAAAGTTATTTAAAAAACTAGTGACAAAGTATCATAAAACAATTTGCTTTATTAATTGTCATCTTTCTTTTTTGCTTGATTTCGCCCAATATTATTGTCTTGAAAAAAAGAAAAATCAATTTATCGAAATAGAAAATCCAACCTTTTATGAAAAGGAACTATTAAATTATGTCGAGTTACCAAAAATAGTAGAATTTATAAACTATATTAATGAAGAGGGTAAAAAAATAAATCAATATGTGGACTTAAAAGAATTATTAAAAGCCATATTTAGGGAAGTGTAAGTATGCGTTATTTTATAAAATATTCGTATGATGGGAGCCATTTTAATGGGTTTCAACGTCTTAAAGATAAAGCAAGTGTTCAAGGTACTTTAGAAAGGGCTTTAACGATTCTTAATAAGCAACCTATTTTGATTAAAGGCTGTGGTAGAACAGATGTAGGTGTTCACGCTAATGGTGGTGTTGCGCATTTTGATTTAGATGTGTCTATTCCAGAAAATCGCTTGGTTAAAGCTTTAAATCGTATTGTGCATCCTTATATTCATGTTTTAGAATGTAAAAGTGTTGAGGATTCTTTCCATGCTCGTTTCTCTGTGAAAGAAAAAAAATATGTATATAAAATATGGTGTGGAGCATATGACCCTAAAAAATATGATTACTATCTTATGTATGATAAAAAAATAAGTCTTAAAAAGTTAAGAGAGTGCGCTAAAATTTTTGTTGGGTGCCATGATTTTCATAATTTTGTTTCGGGAGAAAGAGAAAACTCTAATGGAACGATTTATCAAATTAAGGTTAAAAAAAGAAAGAATTTGGTAGAAATTACCTTTAGAGGAAAGAGTTTCTATCGCTATATGGTACGAAATTTAGTAGGTGCATTTCTTCTTTACAACGAAGGAAAATGTGCTATAATAGACCTCAAAAAAATGTTGGAGAAAGACTACTACAAGAAGCTTGCAACGGCTCCAGCCAATGGTTTATATTTGGAAAGTGTTTATTATGAATGAAAAAGGATTTAGCGAAGAATTAAACAAGCGTTTTAACGATCTAGCCACTTTATTTTATCAATTAAATCAATGTAGTGAAGAAAGTAAAATAGAGTTGCATTCGAATATTTTAATTAAATTAAGTTGTTTTAGTCATTTCTTAATAGAACATAGTTCTTATATAAAAGAATTGTCCAAAGAATACTTAAGTATGATTTATACCTTGTTAAGTCTTGCTAAAGCAGAAAGTTTGAGTAGTGCTTTTGAACTTGAGGGTATTTTAGAATCCCAAGGAATAAGTAGATAGGAGAGAGTAGACTGTTGATTTAAATATTTGTTGTAGTGAAGATATTTAAAGAAGCATTAGAACTTTATAATGGTGAAGATTTTCATAAATTACAAGAAAATTATGTAAAAACGCGATAAAAGTGCAAATTTGTTTGACTTTTTGGCTTTCTTTGCATATAATTTTAACTGGTACATTTTATTTGTTATGAAGCTTTATGCCTTGGGAAAGTAGAAGAGTGGATGACTAATGAAAGGAAAAGAATTCGTATGAAAACATTCATGCAAAAAAAAGAAAATATTGAACGTA
>CANRPZ010000068.1 GCA_947632625.1 uncultured Bacilli bacterium
ACTTTCGATTAGGATATAAATCACCAATTCACTAAGAAGCGAATTGGTGCTAGTATCACACTAGTCAACCCCTTTTTATTCTTTTAGGATGGCAGTCTTCAGGGGGCTGTCATCCAATTTGGAACTTTTAAAAGCACTAGTTTTTCTCTAGTGCTTTTTCTATATAATATTGATATCTTTTAATAGCATTTTCTTTATTTATTTCTAACAAATCAGCAGCAAGTTTGGGATTTTTTATTTTTAAAGAATGATATCTTGTTTCATTTTCTAAAAATTCTTCATATTTTGAAAAGTCCGGTTCTTTTGAATCAATATATAAAGTTTGATCTTCTGGTACGTAGCGCATTAAAAGTTGATATCCTACCGAAACGGCTAAAGCTTGTTCCTTTGTTGTACAAGAAAGTCCTCCCTTTATTCCATGTTCTACACAAGGACAGTATGCAATAACAATCGCTGGACCTTTATGAGCTTCTGCTTCTTTTAAAGTTTTAATTGTATGCATAAAATCTGCCCCCAAACAAATACTAGCCACATAGCAATTTGGATAACACATAGCCATTTTAAATAAATCTTTTTTAGGAGTTTTTTTACCAAAATCAGCAAATTCAGCAACTTGCCCTATTTTAGAAGATTTAGACATTTGCCCGCCTGTATTAGAATAAACCTCCGTATCCAAAACTAAAATTTTAACATTTTCATTACTGGATAAAACGTGATCGATTCCACCAAAACCAATATCGTATGCCCATCCATCACCGCCGATTGCCCAAACACTACGAGTCGGGATATAATCAAGTAAAGCTTTTAAATCTGCTGGGATTTCCATATTTTTTAATTCTTCTTTTAAAGGATAAGTAATATCAAAATCATCTCTATGCTCTAGCCATAGTTCGAATTTTTCTTTTACAGGTTCGCTAACCGCATGCATAGCTTTTTCCATAATATTTTCAATTTGCTTACTTTTTTGTTTATAGGATAAAACCATTCCTAAAGCAAATTCGGCATTATCTTCAAATAAAGAATTAGCCCAGGAAATACTATAAGGAGTTGAAGGCATACTACCACCATAAATACTTGAACATCCCGTAGCATTGGCAATAATTAATTTTTTTCCTACCAATTGTGTAAGCAAACGTATGTAAGCAGCTTCCCCACATCCAGCACAAGCTCCACTAAATTCAAAATAAGGTTTTACAAAACTTAAATCCTTTACGGTATCCTTACTCGTACTTTCAGGATTTTCATATTCATTAAAATAATAATTACTTATTTTTTGTTTTTCTTCTTCATACTCTCCAAACGTCAAAGCCTTTTTTCCTTTAAGTCCTGGGCAAATATCAATGCATAGTCCACAACTTGTACAATCAGCTTCACTAATACTTACTAAATAATTATAATCCTTATTTCCAAGCATTGGTTTTCCTACTGTAGTATCTTTTGTTTTAAAAGAACGAATAACTGCATGTGGGCAAACGAAACTACATCTTCCGCATTCAATACAATTTTCAGGAATCCATTTTGCGACCTTATCAGCAATTTTACGTTTTTCCAATTTAGAGGTCCCGCCCATAAAAGTTCCACTAGCAAGATCCATAACCTCACTTACAGGTATTTGATAACCCTTTCTTTGGGTAATTTTATCAAACAAAGTTTTAGGTTCTTCTTTTTGATATCCACCATTTTGCAAAGTCATTTCTTCTAAACTAGACATTGCATTAAGAACAGCTGCTACATTATTTAAAATAATTTCATTTCCTTTATTTTTAAAAGTTTCTTGGATCTCTTCAATTACTAAATCTTGAGCATTTGAAATTCCAATTAAATTTAAAATAACAACCTCCATGATCTTATTAATTTTACCATTAATATGATTATCTGAAGCAATTTGACTTGCATTAATAGTTAAAACTTTTATATTTCTTTCCTGAATTCTTTTTTTATCTTCATCACTTATTTTCTCGTTTAAAGCTTCTTTATTTGTCGTATTTATAAATAAGATACCATTTTCTTTTATATTGTCTATCATCGAATACTTTTTAAAATATTCATCTTTTGTAACTACAACTAAATCTGGATTCGTAACATAAAAAGGCGCATTAAAATCTTTATTTTTAATTCGTAAATTACTTACTGTAACTCCTCCACTTTTTTTAGAATCATATTCAAAATAACCATCACCAAATTTATCGAGCTTTGTTAAAGTAAGTTTCAAAATTTCTTTACTAGCACTTACCATACCATCACTACCAAACCCATAAATTAAAATTTCTTTGGCATCTAAAGATAAAGGATAATGAACTTTTTCTAAACTTAAATGGGTTACGTCATCTTCTATACCTATTGTAAAGTTATTTGTTAATTTTTCATCAAGCATTTTAAAAACACTGTAAATATCACTCGGAGTTGTATTTTTACTCGAAAGGCCAAATCGACCACCAACGATTTCTATATCTTCATCTTTAAGGGCCGCTAAAACATCTAAATAAAGAGGTTCTCCCATACTACCTGCTTCCTTTGTTCGATCGAGTACAGCTATTTTTCGAACCGTTTTAGGCAAAACTTTTTTTAGGAATTCTTTGCTAAACGGACGATACAAATGAACCTCAACAACACCTACTTTTTTATTCTTTTTTATTTCTTCTTCTACTACTAATTTTATAGTATCAACAACGCTTCCCATTGCAACAATAACATTTTCGGCATCACTTGCTCCATAATAATTAAATGGCAAAACGTTTGTTTTACAAATAGCATTTACTTGTTCCATATAATGATTAACAATGTTTGGTATTTCTTCATAATATTTATTTCTAGCTTCTACAGTTTGAAAATAAATATCTTCATTATAGGCTAGCCCTTTTTCAATAGCATGATCGACATTTAGCATTCTATTTTTAAATTCATTGATTTTTTCATAATCTATTAATTTTAAAAAGGCCGTATCTTCTATTTCTTCTATCGAATGGAGTTCATGACTTGTACGGAAGCCATCAAAAAAATGTAAAAAAGGTAAAGATCCCTTAATACTAGAAAGATGAGCAACACAAGCATTTACTCGAACATCGGAAATATTGGTAGAGGCAAGCATACAAAACCCCGTTTCTCGAGTTGCATAAATATCACTATGGTCTCCAAAAATAGATAAGCCATGACTAGCTAATGTTCGACTGGCAACATGAATTACCCCCGGAAGCATTTCCCCGGCCATTTTATACATATTGGGAATCATTAATAAAAGCCCTTGACTTGCTGTAAAAGTTGTTGCTAAAGATCCCGTTATTAAAGCCCCATGCATTGCTCCAGCTGCTCCTGCTTCACTTTGCATTTCAATTAATTCTACTTTTGAATTAAATAAATTTTTTTTATCCGTATGATTTAAATAATCAATATTTGATGCCATTGGACTAGAAGGAGTAATAGGATAAATGCTTGCTACCTCGCTAAATAAATAAGCCATATTTGAACACATTTTATTTGCATCCATAACTTTTTTCATATCTTCACCTCTATTATTGATATAATTATATCACGTTTTATTATAAAAATTGTAGTAAACTTTTTGTCAAATTTATTGACATAGAATTGAATACCTTTAATTTTTCAGTATAATAAAAGAGAAATGAGAGGTAATTATTATGAACCACGATGAAATTATAAAAGAAATAGAAAAGTATACAAATTTATTAGCTTCTACTAAAGATGATGAAACAATTAAGTTCTATAAAGCTGAAATAGAAAGATTAAAAAATGAATTATATTTAAAGAAAAATGAATTAGAAAACATCAGCGATATGATTGCTTTGTATCGTCAAGAGTTAGATAACGAAGACCTTGATCCAGATAAGCGCAATTTTTATCTAAGTGAAATACAACATCTCGAAAAAGCTAATACTAATATAGAGCAAAATCCTTCTCAAAAAAGATAAAGATAGAATTTTTTAAAATTTTATCTTTTTATATGGGATTTACATGAATAACAGTTAAGTAAACCTCATCTATTTTTTCTTCTATTTCATCTTCTAAAGCATTAGCAATTTCATGACTTTCAAAAGTTGATAAATTACCATCCACAAAAATAGTAAAGGAAATTTGATATTTATACCCTACTGGGGTTGCATTGAAATGATTTACTTTTTTTATTTCCTTATAATTATTGATTATTGAAAATACTTTTTCTTTTGTTTCAATATCCATGGCTTTATCCATTAAAACATTATAACTTTCCATAAAAATTTGTAAGGCCGTTACAAAAATCCATAAAGAAATAAAAATTCCTACAATTCCATCTAAAAAATAAAGTTGGTACATTGATAACAAACAGGAAAGTAAAGTACAACTTGTAATCACACAATCATTTCTATGATCTTTCGCATTAGCATTTAATAAAACATTTTTATATTTTTTAGAATAAGCATTTGTTATTAAGAATAGGAAAAATTTTACTACAATTGTTATCAAACATACTACAATTAACCATTTTGAGAATGTAAATTTTTTATGAAAAAGTAAAGAAAGTAATGAGGATTTAAAAGAGGAATAAAAAAGTAAAAACATAGCAATACTTATAATCATAGAGTAAATATACTCGGCTTTTCCATGTCCTAAATTATGATCTTCATCTTGGGGTTTACTGGCTATTTTATTTCCTATAAAAGTCATAAAAGAAGAAAATACATCACTTAAAGAATTAAAAGCATCCGCAATCATAGCTTGACTTTGGGTAAGTATTCCGATACTCCCTTTTAGAATCAATAAAAAGAAATTACCTAAAATTCCCAATATACTCGCGATTTTTATTTTTTTAAAACGTTCATTCATATCTATTCACCTTTTAATAGTAATATATTCATTCTATCATATTTTTCCTATAGGTATCAAAAATTTATTTTATCAAGCAGCTCTAAGGAGTGAAAATTTTTCGCAATCAACCAATTTGGTATAATATAGAAAAGGTGGTTGATTAAAATGATGA
>CANRPZ010000069.1 GCA_947632625.1 uncultured Bacilli bacterium
CACATGGTGGTGGAGAAGGACGTGCTCCTGTTGGACGTAAAACACCAGTTACACCTTGGGGTAAACCTGCACTTGGTTATAAAACTAGAAAAAATAAAAAAGCATCTAACAAACTTATTGTTAGTAGAAAGAAAAAGTAGGAGGGATAACTGATGGCTAGAAGTTTAAAAAAAGGTCCTTATGTTTTCGATAGATTACTAAAAAAAGTACAAGAATTAAATAAGGCAAATAAAAAAGAAGTTATCAAAACTTATTCTCGTCGTTCCACAATTTTTCCTGATTTCGTAGGACATACATTCGCTGTACATAACGGACGTGAATTCATTCCTGTTTATGTTACAGAAGAAATGGTTGGACATAAATTAGGAGAGTTCGCTATGACTCGTAAATTTGGCGGACACGCAGGACAAAAGTAGGAGGTTTATAAATGGAAAGTTATGCAATACATAAAAGTGCAATGATTGCACCAAGAAAAGCAAGAATGACTCTTGACCTTATTAGAGGTAAAGATGTTTTAACAGCTGAAGGAATATTAAACACCACGAATACAAAAGCAAGCCGTTTAATTACCAAAGTATTAAAAAGTGCTGTTAGCAATGCTGTAAATAACGAAGGTGCTAATGAAAATGACCTATTCGTTAGTGAATGTTTTATAAATCCAGGACCTACTTATAAAAGAATTAAATTTGCAAGTCGTGGAAATGTGGATCGAAGAGATAAAAGAACAAGTCATATTACGATTAAAGTAAGTGATGGTAAAACAAAGGAGGCAAATTAGATGGGACAAAAAGTAAATCCTATTGGATATCGATTAGGAGTCAATAAAGATTGGGAATCCAAATGGTATAGCAAAAAAAGTGAATTTGGAGATACTTTAAACAAAGACATTAAAATTCGTGAATATATTTCTAAAAACTTAAAAGATGCTGCCGTTGCCTCAGTTGTAATCGAAAGAAAAAAAGATAAATGTGAAGTAACAATTAATACCGCTAAACCTGGTGTTATCATCGGACGTGGCGGAGAAGATATTGAAGCTTTACGTAAAAAATTATCCAAATATGCTGGAGAAGAGGTTTATATTTCAATTGTTGAGGTAAAAAACCCAGATTTAAATGCTAAATTAGTTGCTGATAATATCGCAGCTCAAATTGCTAATCGTGCTCCATTTAGAAGCGCTCAAAAAAGAGCTTTAAGAAACACAATGAAAGCCGGAGCCAAAGGAATCAAAACAATGGTTTCTGGAAGACTTGCTGGAGCTGAAATGGCAAGAACAGAATTCTATGTAGATGGAACAGTTCCTCTTCATACTTTAAGAGCGGATATAGATTATGCACATAGTGAAGCTGATACTACCTATGGAAAAATAGGAGTAAAGGTTTGGATTTATAAAGGTGAAATTCTTCCAACAAAAGCAAAAAAGGAGAGTGTAGAACATGTTGATGCCAAAAAGAACTAAATACAGAAAACCACATCGTTTAACTTATGATGGCCATGCAAAAGGAAACACTACTCTTCATTTTGGAGAATATGGCCTTATGGCTAAAGAAGGAAATTGGATTAGTGCTCGTCAAATCGAAGCAGCTCGTATCGCTATGACAAGATATATGAAACGTGGTGGACAAGTTTATATCAATATATTTCCTCATTTAGCAATTACAAAAAAACCTTTAGAAACCCGACAAGGTAAAGGTAAAGGTAACGTAGAAGAATATGTTGCAGTAGTTAAAGAAGGAAAAATAATGTTTGAAATTAGCGGCGTTAGTGAAGACATTGCACGTGAAGCATTAAGACTTGCCTCTCATAAACTACCAATAAAAACAAAATTTGTTAGAAAAGAGGGTGAACCAAGTGAAAGTTAGTGAAATAAGAAAATTAAAAGATGAAGAAATACAAGAAAAAGTAAAAGAAACGAAAAAAGAACTTTTAAATCTTAGAATTAAAAATGCAACAGCTTCCCTTGATCAACCATCTAAACTAAAAGAACTTAAAAAAGATGTTGCAAGAATGCTAACTGTTTTAAAAGAAAGAGAAAATAAGACAGGAGGTAACGAATAATGGAAAAAAGACAAGAATTTGTGGGTAGAGTTGTTTCTGCTAAAAATAATAAAACCATAACAGTTTTAGTTGAAACATATAAAAGCCATCCATTATATGGAAAAAGAGTAAAATCAAGTAAAAAATATGCAGCCCATGATGAAGAAAATAAAGCAAAAGTAGGAGATACAGTAAGAATTAGAAGCACAAGACCATTATCTAAAACGAAAAGATATGAACTTGTAGATATTCTAGTCGATGCTGTAATTCTTTAGGAGGTAGTCGTATGGTACAACAAGAATCAAAATTAAAAGTTGCAGACAACACTGGTGCAAGAGAACTACTTGTTATTCGTGTACTAGGTGGCTCTAAAAAGAAATATGGCAATATCGGAGATATCGTTGTCGGTACTGTAAAAAAAGCAATTCCCAATTCTGGTTTAAAAAAGGGAAAAGTAGTAAAAGCAGTTATTGTTAGAAGTGTCCAAGGTGTAAAAAGAAAAGATGGATCTTATATCAAATTTGATGATAATGCTTGCGTAATTATCAAGGATGATAAGACACCAGTAGGAACAAGAGTTTTAGGACCTGTTGCTAGAGAATTAAGAGAAAAAGATTTTGCTAAAATCGTTTCTTTAGCACCAGAGGTTTTATAGGAGGTTAATGATGAAAATAAAAGTTGGCGACAATGTAAAAATTTTAGCTGGGAAAGATAAAGGAAAATCTGGAAAAGTTATTGAAATTTTAAGAAAAAAAGATAAAGTTGTTGTTGAAGGAATCAACATTGTAAAAAAACATCAAAAACCTACAAACAATAATGAAAAAGGTGGCATTATTGAAATGTCTGCTCCTATACACATTTCTAACGTAAAAAAAATAGAAGAAAAAGCGAGTGCTTCTAAAACGAAAAAAGAAGCAAAGAAAGAGGAATAGGTGAAATATATGAGTACTTTAAAAGAATTATATAATAAAGAAATTATTCCTTCCCTAATGAAAGAATTTGGGTATAAAACGGTAATGCAAGTTCCTAAATTAGAAAAAATCGTCATCAATATGGGTGTTGGTGAAGGCGCAAGAGAAGAAAAATTTATTGACGCTGCTGTGGAAGATTTAAAAATCATTACTGGTCAAAAACCAGTTGTAACAAAAGCTAGAAAATCAATTGCTGGATTTAAATTAAGAGAAGGTCAAACTATTGGTGCCAAAGTAACCCTTCGTAATGAAAATATGTATGATTTCATGGAAAAACTTATCAAAGTTGCTCTACCACGTGTAAGAGATTTCCGTGGTATATCAAACCATGCTTTTGATGGTCATGGAAACTATACATTAGGAATAAAAGAACAATTAATATTTCCTGAAATTGAATACGATAACGTTCTAAAAATTAGAGGAATGGATATTGTATTCGTAACAACAGCCAAAACAAATAAGGAAGCTGAAAGCCTATTAAGAGCTTTTGGAATGCCTTTTAGAAACTAAGGAGTGAAGATATGGCAAAAACAAGTTTAAAAGTAAAACAACAAAGAACACCAAAATATAGTGTTCGTGCATATACTAGATGCGAAAGATGTGGACGTCCTCATGGCGTTTTACGAAAATATAAATTATGTCGTATTTGTTTTAGAGAATTAGCAAACAAAGGCCAAATACCTGGCGTAAAGAAATCAAGTTGGTAGGAAGGAGGAATTTTAAATGGTACAAGATAAAATTGCAGATATGCTTACAAGAATTCGTAATGCAAATCAATTAAAATATGAAACAGTTACTGTAATTGGTACAAAAATGACTTTAGGAATAGCTGAAATTCTTAAAAATGAAGGATATATTGCTGATTATGTATATGAAAAAAATGTAAATGGCGATAAATTAACATTAACACTTAAATATGGAGAAAGAAAAGAAAGAGTTATTACTGGTCTTAAAAGAATTAGTAAATCTGGTCTTCGTGTTTATGCTAAAGCCGATGAAATTCCTCATGTTTTAAATGGACTAGGTATAGCGATTATTTCAACAAGTCAAGGACTAATGACAGATAAAGAAGCAAGAAATAAAAGATTAGGAGGCGAAGTACTTGCCTATATTTGGTAAGGAAAAATCCTATGAGTAGAATTGGAAATAGAGAATTACAAATACCAAATGGTGTAAATGTATCTTTAAACGATAATGTAATAACTGTTAAAGGTCCAAAAGGGGAATTATCTCTTAATGTATCTAATTTAATTGATATTCAAATTAGTGATACATCTATTAAAACAAATATGAAAGAACAAAGCGATCGTGCTAATGTAATGCAAGGAACAACAAATTCTTTAATTAAGAATATGTTAGTTGGTGTTAGTGAAGGATTTTCTAAAAGTTTAGAAGCTGTTGGCGTTGGATATAGATTTAATGTTCAAGGAAATAAAATTGTTATAAATGCTGGTTACTCACATTCTGTTGAAATTATTGTTCCAGAAGGAATTAAAGCAGAACTAGTAAGTAACACAGAAATCACTTTAAGTGGTATTGATAAACAAAAAGTATCTGAATTTGCGGCGAATGTTCGTAAAGTAAGAAAACCAGAACCTTATAAAGGTAAAGGAATTCGTTACAAAGATGAATATGTACGTCGTAAAGAAGGTAAGAAAGCGGCTTAATGGAGGGATAGTATGATAAAGAAAGAATCAAAAAACGATGTTCGTAAAAGAAGACATAATCGTATAAGACAAACATTAAGTGGAACGAGT
>CANRPZ010000070.1 GCA_947632625.1 uncultured Bacilli bacterium
CATGAATGAGTCCTTTGATAACGAAAATGAGGTTTACTATAAAGATTTGCCCGCTCGTTTAGAAGCAGGGACACCTAATATCGCTGGGGTTATTGCTTTTAAAGAAGCGATATACTATTTACAAAAAATAGGAATGGAACAAATAGCAGATTATGAAAAAAATTTACGCAAGTATTTGGTAGAACGATTAATGACCATACCTCATATTGATCTTATAAATTTAGAAAGCGATAGTGGAATTGTTTCTTTTAATGTAACGGATGTATTTAGTCAAGATGTCGCTTATTACTTAAATAAATACAATATTTGTGTTCGAGCAGGAAGCCACTGTGCTAAAATATTAAAAAAAGAGGTAGGCGTTAAAAATACGATTCGAGTAAGTTTATATTTTTATAATACGATTGAAGAAATTGATATGTTAATCGATTTATTAAGTAATAAAGATAAGATATTAAAGGAGATGCTATAAAGTTGGACGAAAATGTAAGAAGAGAAATTATATTGGATCATTACCAAAACCCTAAAAATAGAGAAATAGTACAAGACAATCGCTATATTAAAGTAAATTCTAATAATGAATCTTGTATTGATAATATTGATTTATATATTTTAATTGAAGAAGGAATAGTTAAGGATATTAAATTTCAAGGGGAAGCTTGTGCCATTTCAACCTCTTCTACATCTATTATGATTACAAATTTAATTGGTAAAACAGTTAAAGAAGCTATAGAGTATATTAATAATTTTGAAGCAATGGTAAATGAGCAAGGCTACGACGAAGAAATATTAAAAGAAGGAACCGTTTATAATGAAATCTATAAACAAAGTAATCGTAAAACTTGTGCGTTGCTGCCCTATAAAGGAATAAAAAAGATTTTAAATCAATTTATAGAGAATAACTAAAAAATCTTTACGAATTTGCATGAACTTTAGCGAAACTTTTGCTTGACAAAAACATAAAGTATACTATATAATTTGATTGTTACAAAAAAAGGAAAGAGATTTTTATATCCACCTGATTACAAAATCGTAATAGGTAAAAAGGCCAATCATAATTGTTATGTGCTTTTTAAGGTGGATATTTATATATCTGCCTTTTATAATGTATGGAGGTGCATTTCTATAGCAAATGATAAAAACGAATTGCCTATTAATGAACAAATAAGAGTGGAAGAGTTAATGGTAATTGGTCCAAATGGGGAACAAATGGGTATAAAAAAATTAGCAGATGCTCTAACGTTAGCAAGTTATGCTGGGCTTGATTTAGTTTTAATGAATGCGGGAGCTACTCCTGCTGTTGCTAAAATCATGGATTATAATAAATTTAAGTATGAAAAGCAAAAGAAATTAAAAGAAGCTCAAAAAAAACAAAGGGAAACCAATAAAGAGGTTAAAGAGTATCGTTTATCTGTAACCATTGATGTTCATGACTTTGAAACTCGTACCAAAAACGCACAAAGTTATTTGGAAAAAGGACATAAAATTAAAGGCTTAATTCGTTTTAAGGGAAGACAAATGGCTCATACAGAATTAGGACGAGACGTTTTAATTAAATTTGCAGATGCGTTAAAAGAATATGCAGATATAGAGTCAGAGCCAAAATTAGATGGTAGAAGCATGTATATCATTTTAGCACCAAAAAATAAATAAGAAAGAAGGATGTATTATGGCAAAAGGGCCAAAACAAAAAACACATAAAGCTAGTAGTAAAGTATTTAAGAAACGTGCAAATGGAACATTATCTTATAAGAAAAGTGGAGGAAACCACAAAACAAATAAGGATAGTGCAAAACAAGTTAGACAAAGAAGAACGAAAGGTACATTAAGTAAAGGAGATACTGACAGAATTAAGTCAGTAATCTAATAAGGAGGGTTAAAAATGACAAGAGTTAAAGGTGGAACTGTTTCTAAAAACAGAAGAAGAAAAGTATTAAAACAAGCTAAAGGTTATTTTGGTAGTAAACATAGACTTTATAAGACCGCTCAAGAACAAGTTTTTCATAGTGGAACTTATGCTTATCGTGATCGTAAAGCTAATAAAAGAAACTTTAGAAAATTATGGATTACGAGAATTAATGCTGGATGTAGAGAAAACGATATCAGTTATTCTAAATTTATTAATGGTTTAAATATTGCTGGTATTGAAATTAATAGAAAAATGCTTTCTGAACTTGCTATTGATGATCCTGCTTCATTTACTAAATTAGTTGATGTTGCCAAGGATGCTTTAAAAAATGGTAAGAAGCCAGTAGAAAAAGTAGAAAAGAAAGTAGAAGAAAAATCTGCTCCTAAAAAAGATGTAAAAGCATCAGTATCTACTAAAAAGGAAGAAAAGAAAGATTATAGTAAAATGACTTTAGCAGAATTAAAAGAAATTGCAAAAGAACAAGGTGTTAAAGGTTATTCTACTATGAAAAAAGATGAATTAATTAGTAATCTAAAATAAGTACTCGAAAGAGTATTTTTTTTGACTTACGAAAATACTAGGGATAGGGCAATTACTTCTTTAAAAGCTCTAAAACCTGTAACAAAAAAATGAAAGCAAAAGGTCATTGCCTTTAAAAATGAAGATACATTTTGACAAATGTATTTTTTTTAGGTATAATAGGCAAAGTTTTTGAAGGGGGATATTATTTATGACTTGTAGTAAGGATGAAATCGTTTATCAAAATACGGTTTATAGAGTTTATGACTTATTAAAGAAAATGGAGCTATCGATAGATGCTTATCGTGCCAAGCGTAATGCTGGGTTTTCAATAGAGGAAGCTTTTTATCATTGTATAAATGTAAAAAGAAAACAAAATTGTCGAAGGGATAAAAAAATTTTAGAGTTAGCTAAAGCAACTGGCTTTTCTAAAAAAGTTTTTTATGAAGGATTTTACAAAGAAAAACCAGTACAACAAATTATAAAGGAACAAGAGCGTAAAAAAGAAAAAAGTACAGAAACTTTAGAGTATTTATATAGAATAGGGTTACCTAAAGAATATAGTAGTTTAAGGGATTTTTGTCGTTGTAATAGCTTAAATGTAAAAAATGTACAACAAAATATTAGCAATGATATGACGCTTTATGATGCAGTTTTAAATTCCTATGGAAAAGATATTCATGTATTTAAATATATTTTTTTAAATATTCAATTAAAATCTCTTGCCCAAAAGTATTCTTTAGATTATGACCAAATTACGTCATGGATAAGGAATGGTAAAGATTATCGAGAAGCAATTGCTCGTGATGTGTTTGCACGTTCTTTTTCTAAAAATTTAGGAGGACGTTTAAATTATCTTTGGAATATTTATAATAATACTTTTTTAAGTGGTAAAAAAGTAGAGGAGATGCTGTCAGAAGAAGAACTAGAAAGTTTTGTTACATGTTATTCTAAAATGCGCCATATGCAAAGAGATTTCTCATATTATTCCTTTTTAAATAAAATCAATATTTCTAGTTATCTACCTTTAAGTATTGATGATCGTGTAAAAAAAGGATTACAAGTTATGAAAAAGGAAGCGTTTTCTTTAACAGAACTTTACTATATTTTAGATTTTGAAAATGGATTGATGGCCGATTTTACTTACTTGTCCGATTTAAATATTTGGGTATATAGTGGAAATAGAGAGGTTTTAGCAAAAATAAAAAAGTCAAGCTGTTAGGCTTGATTTTCTATATAGTAAGCATAGTATTCATCAAATGTAATATCTTCATCATGAATTATTTTTGCCACGTCTTCACCAACGTAACGCCAATGCCATGCTTCAGCACTATAACCAGTTAAGTATTCTTTTTGCGCTGGATATCTTTCGATAAAACCATAAAGGTAAGCATTTTCTTTTAACCAAGTGTAGGCAGGGGAATCTTTGAAGGTAAGAGTAGATTGATTATTCATTTCAAAAACATCTATAGAAAGAGCTGTTTGATGTTCAGAATGTCCAGGTCGAGCAGCAATCTTATCCGCTTCTTTTTCTCCTAAACTCGCTTTTTTAGAGTTATAAACATCTACTTGTTCTTGATAGTCTCGATAACTAGAATTGACAATTAATGTATAACCTGCAGTATTTGCGGCATTCCACATTGATACGTAAGCATCATTGGCTTCTTTTGAAATTCGATTTCCTTCATAAGAATAACGAATACTTATATCTTCAATATCTATTGGTTCAAAATCTTCGGGAAGCGTGTAATATTTATTAACGTTAATAAGGAAATTTAAAGATGTGTCCGTTGGTATATCATGTTCATAATATTTATAATCACCATTTACATTAACAATGGCAACAACATCTTTTGTTGTAGTTTCTTCATTTTTTTCTTTATAATCCAAATAGCGTGATAAGTTATTATCTATATAATATTTTTCTTTTATTAACTCTAAAATATAAGAATTTTTTTCTAATGCTAGAATATTTTCTAATTGACTTTCTTTTTGATAAAATTGTACTAAAGATTTTGCTTCCTCTAATGTATAGCCATGCTCAATAAATTTATATTCATAAGTTTGCTTGTATTTATAATCTTGGTAAATTTTATTTCCAAAATAAGCACCAACTAAAATAAGCAGAAAAAGTATTAGTCCAATAATATATACTTTCTTTTTTAATTTTAATTTAGTCATAATCCACCTCTTTTTATATTTTCTTTATTATTTTATTATAACATGAAATATAAAAAATATTGTTTATTTTATGTAGTTTGAGTTTCCGTAAAAAATAAAAGAAAATAAAAAATCAGAAGAATGTTGAAAACTTTTTCTGATTTTTTGCTTAAA
>CANRPZ010000071.1 GCA_947632625.1 uncultured Bacilli bacterium
CCCCCCCCCGAAGCTAGTTTCGGTTGGGAGGATTCTATTTCTTTTCTTCATAATTTTTTTCCTCCTCGTATAATATGTTTCGTAAAGTTAAATTATTTAACTTTACGAAATCATCATTATTCTTTCTTTTTTATTTTTTTATTTTTATTTTTTAGTTGGAATTAATACTCTAGTACTATACAATTATTTTAGAATAAGTATAGTTGAGAGATATTCGTCTTCCTCCTGTAGCTTTTGTCTACTTACATAGATTGTTTCTCTTCTTATTAATCATATCCTTCTAACTCAGATGCTGTTTCTTCTTAAACTTTCTTTCGTTTTATCCATTTTTGTTTAAGTTTGTATTCTTATAAACGAGGTTGAAGTCAGTTAATAAGCTAGAGTATTAATTCCAACTATTTTTATTCAAAACAATATTTTTTTAGAAAGGAGTCATTTTTATGACAAACTATTTATTTATTGGTGTCGATATTTCTCTCAAATCCAATCAAATATGTGTTATGAATTTTGATCAACAGATTTTCTTCAATTTGAAATTCCCTAACACTCCTGATGGTTGTGAAGATGCCATTAACAGAATTAATATTCTTTGTGACACTTATGGTTTTGAGAAAATCATTGTGGTCTGCGAAGCTACTGGCGTTTATTCTTTTCATTTTGCTAATTACTTTTCTTCTCATGAACTCTTAAATAATCTTCATACCGAAGTTTATTGTATTAATGCTCATAATTCTGACAAATATCGTGAAAGCTTTAACGACCTTGAAAAGACTGATTCTTCTGATGCTAAAATTCTTGCTGATTTTGCTAGAGTTGGTAGAACTAAAAATTTACATCCTTTTAAAGGCTCTCAATTTCTCGCTCTTCAAAGACTTACTAGAATGCGTTTTCATGTTGCTCAAAACCTTGCTCATGAAAAAGTTTACGTTCTTAACAATCTTTATTTAGGTTTCTCTGGTTTAATCCTTGCTGATAAAGATTCTAAACCTTTTTCTGATATGTTCTCTTCCACTTCTTGTGAAGTCCTAGACCATTTTGATTCTCTTGATCAAATTGTAAATTCTTCTATTGATGAGCTTTCTGATTTTATTTCTTTGGCTGGGAAAAATCGTTTTAAAAACCCATGCAACAATGCTTCTCTTTTATCTAAAGCTGCTCGTAATTCTTATCGTTTAGATAAAATCACTTATGATGGCATTAATGTTGCTATTGCCTCTTCTCTTTCTATTATCAAATGTCTTGATAATGAAATCAAAACTCTTGATAAGGCCATTCTTCAAACTGTTAAAGGCTTATCTCCTCATGCTTTTTCTATTCTTACTTCTATTCGCGGTATTGGTCAAGTTTATGCTGCTGGCATTCTTGCTGAAATTGGTTCTATTGATTTTTTTGATAATGATTCTTCTCTTGCCAAATATGCTGGTCTTTATTGGAACCGTTCTCAATCTGGTAACCTCGAAAAAGAAGATAAGAAATTTTCTAGACATTCTAACAAATATTTACGTTACTACATCATTGAAGCTACGGAAAGTTGTCTTAAGTTTGGATTCCCTTTTATTAGTGATTTTTACCATAAAAAATATGATGAAGTTACCAAACATAAACACAAACGTGCACTCGTTTTATCTGCTAGAAAGTTGATTAGGTTGATTGATGGATTATTACGAAAGAATCAACTTTATCAACCTTTAGATTAACTCCATGTTTTAGTTTTCTTTTACTTTTGTAAAACTTGAAATTTGCCTTTTTTGCAAACAGTTTTCAGTATGCATTAATATTTTTTTGATAGAGCAGCAAATACTTACAAAACTGCTAAAAATTTTATTTCAAATTTTTATTTTTTTATTGACATATCACCAGATGTCTATGTTAATTTTATTATACTAAAAGTGAAAGTTCATTGCAACTTTAATAAGGTAATTCAATTACAATGTCACTCTCTGGAAAAGATGCACAAGGGTGAATGTATTCGTTTTCTTCATCAGCCTTTGTCAAAATATTATTAAAGGTTCGTACAACTCCACTTTTTAATTTACTACGGCAGAAACCACAATCTCCAACATGACATCTACTTGGTGCAGAAATACCATTTTTTTCCATTGCTTCTAAAAGAGTTTCTTTGCCATTACAAGGAATGGATATTTCTTTTTCTTCTGTTAAAACTGTAATTGTATAGGTATTGGTGTTTTGTATAGCAACACGTCCAAAGAAACTTTCATGGCGAATGTATTTATTGGAAAGATTATATTCTTTTAATAATTCATTTACTCTATCATAAAAGGAAAGTGAGCCACTAATAAAGAAGGAGGTCTCTGGTTCTTTATATTGATCCAGCATTTCTTTTGTAATAAAGCCATGCAGATAGTTTTCCTTTTCTTCTTCACTTAATAGAATAATAATTGTAATTGGGCTATTCTTTTTATTTAATTGAATAAGTTTATCTAAAAATAGAATATCTTTTTCTGTTTTTACGCTATAAAAAATAGTTAATTTACAATCCAAAATTTTATCTTGAATAGCTAAAGCCATAGAAATGATTTGATTTATTCCTATTCCTTCTACAAGGGCAATAACATTTTTAGCGTCTCTTAAAGGTTCATAATAAAAAGTACCCGTTGGACCACTAACGGAAAAAGTATCATTTACTTTAACATGATCGAACAAATAGTTAGAAACAATGCCTTTTTTTCTTTTTACTGTTATCGTATAAAAATTTTCTAAAGCATCTTTAGGACTTGATGTGATTGTATAAGGTCTTCTATAAATTCCTCCATCAATTTTTAATTCTATACTTATATATTGTCCTGGACGAAAATAAGCTAGTTTTTGGGTTTTCTCTTCTGTATTAGGAACTAGGACAAAAGTTTTTACCTGATCATTTTCTTCTATTATTTTTGCAACTTTAACATATTGAATATCAGGATGTAAAGAAGAGGCTAGTTGGTTTGCGGTATACGTAGTTTTAATAGCCGCAGGAGAAGAGCCATAAATAATTTTAGCTCGTTCACTTGGCAAGGTATGAAAAGCATTCATATCTTTTTGATCTAAACCTTTTAAATTTAATTCCATTCTTCTTCCCTTTCCTTTCTCATATCTTCTAATGTAAGTTGGGCGGTTAAATCTCCTGATAAGTAAGAGGCACTATAACCAGCCAGTTTTACATCAAAACTACCACAAAATCTTAAGTTCTTTATATAATTTTCGGTATCCATAGCAAGTAGTCTTGGTAGTAAATTATCCATACCTGTTGCCTTATATCCAAATACTACTCCATCAGGATGGTTTGTATATCTTGCATAGGTAACTGGAGAAGAGATTTCGATTTCTTCAATATAAGGTTTAATACCAATATTGGTTGCTTGTTCAAAAGAGTCAATCATATTTTCAGCAATTTTACTTTTCATATCAAAATAATTTGTTTCTGTTACATTTTTAGAAAAAACATCTTCCACAAACAAGCTTACTATTTCTATGATTGTAGTTCCTTTTGGAGAGCAAGTTGGAATTGCATTATTTAAAACATACGCTATACAACTATTATTTTTAATTGACTTTTGATTTTGAAATTCCTTGTTGCTATCTAAACTATTCACAATATTATAGCAATATTCTTTTAAGCCTAAACTTTCAGGACTTTGATTTAAACCAAGAAATATAGAGAAACCTCTTGGTCCTAGTACTCGAGAATTGGTAAGTTTTAAGGCATCTTTAGGAACCATTTGTTCAGGAATTAAATTTCCATAAACGTCTATTGGGGATAGATTAGCAACAATGTGTTTTCCTTCATAAATCTCACCATTTTTTAAAAGTACCCCCGCTATTTTTTTATCTTTAAATAGAATTTCTTTTACGGTAGATAAATATTTTATTGTCCCACCATTTTTAACAATTTCTTCGGTTAAAGCAAGACTTATGGATTGACTACCATTAAATGGAATTTGAAGCCCATGTGCTACATAAGAAAATACAAAAATAGCAAAATGAACAAAGCTTAATTTTGAGGTTGGACTGCCTAAATAAATCCAAAAGGTTGATAATATTTCTTGCGCTTTTTTAGGAAGATTTAAAGAGGCAAAGACTTGATCTACAGTATGGGTAGATACTTTTAAAAAATCAGGGAAATTTCTTTTTAAATAAGCATCATCTACCGATTGCTTTTTTTCTTCTAAATAAGCCATTGCTTCTTTTGATTCTTCAGCAAGAACAAAAAATTTTTTTAAAGCATCATAACTATTTGGAACATATTCTTCCATTTGATTCATAAATTCAATAATCCCACAAGGCAATTTATAATCTTTTCCTTCACTTTTGCAATAGACATGAAAAGCATTTGGAATAGCGGCTAACTTAATTTTATCTTCAATACCTAAATTATTAAATAGAGTAAATATTTCACCCGGATGTTCTTTTGTTCCATATGAATCTAAAGGATGAATTTGCGTATCAAACTCAAATCTACCTCTTTTAAAACTAGTCGAAATACCACCAGGGGTGTTTCTTTTTTCTAAAACTAAAACACTTTTATTGTGTTTTGCTAATTCTAAAGCTGTAATAAGTCCTGCATTTCCTGCCCCAATGATAATACAATCATACTCTTTTTCCATGTCTTACCCTCTCTTTATTATAGCTACATTATATCATAAGTACGAACTTTAGGGAAAGAAAAAAGAAAAGGCTTACAGCTCTAAGGAGTGAAAATTTTTCGCAATCAACCAATTTGGTATAATATAGAAAAGGTGGTTGATTAAAATGATGA
>CANRPZ010000072.1 GCA_947632625.1 uncultured Bacilli bacterium
ATTCTTTTGACATTTAAAAAACTAGAATTTCTTTCTTTTTTCTACTTTCTTTTTATTTCAGCTGTGAATCGTAACATTTTTTTAGAAAAATTTACACTTTCCCGTTTCATTTCGTTTGTTATTGTAGTAAAATAATTCATGTAAAACACCTCCATTAATTTGTTTTTGATAAATTATTTTTGTTAATTAAATTTTACCAAATTATGAAGGGTTTTACACCTATTTTAAGCAAAAAATCAGAAAAAGTTTTCAATATTCTTCTGATTTTTTATTTTCTTTTATTTTTTACGGAAACTCAAAAAATAATGTATTATTTATAAACATATAATTCATGTTGAGCACGTGTAACAGCCACATAATAAAGATTTTTTTCATCCTTGTTGTAATAATTTTTATTATCCTGATAGACAATAACACTGTCAAACTCTAATCCCTTTGCTAAATAAACAGGAATAAGTACACATTCTTTATGAAAATCTGTTGTTTCTCTATCCACAAAAGAAATCTCTATTTCATCTTTTAAAAGTTCATACAACTCTTCTGCTTGTTCTTTGTTTTTGGTAATAATTGCTAAAGATTTATATTTTTCTTTTAAATGTTTTACATCACCTAAAAGAGTTTCTTTGGTATTTCTTATAAGAACAGGTTTATGCTCCTCTTTTCGAATTGCGCAAACATGGTGTAAATCAAGAATATTATTTGCATATTCAATAATTTCTTCACTTGAACGATAAGTCTTTAATAACTCAATGTATTTGCCATTAAAAAGTGTTGCTAACTCCTGTAAACTTTCATAATGATAAAATGGATTAATATTCTGATTCACATCTCCTAAAATAGTAAAAGAAGCTTTTTTAAAAATATTTTTTAAAATGACATATTGTAAATAGCTGTAGTCTTGCGCTTCATCAATTACAACCTGTTCAATATAAGTTTCATAATAGAATCCTTCCATTAAGCCTTTTAAATACAACAGTAAAAGAGCATCATCGTAAGCAATTTCTTTGGTATTGTTTAACTTTTGAATTTCTTTTTCCGTTATGTTTCCTTTAAAGAAAGGACTTTGATAAAACAGCATCAATAACTTACGATAATCTTTTTTTAGATGAAGAGAATCTAAAAGCAATTTTTGATAAGTAGCTTTCTTTTTAGAGCTTCCTCTATAATTATTTTCACTAAATTTAAGAGCCATTGCAGAAATTCGTTCAAAGAATAGCAATGAAGAGTAACGATTTTTAAATAAGTTATTTAATTCTTCCTTACTATAGAAATAAACTTTATTTTCTAAAATATCTTTTTGAAAAGTAATCGTATCTTCTAAATGATGCACAAAATCTTCTAAATCCTTCATCACAGCATTACTTTGTTTGTACTTTAATAACTCACTATTTTCTTTTCCTTCTTCATAATGACGATTTAAAAAGTCTATATAACTTTCCACATGTTTATATTCAGTGATTCTTTTATTTAAATAATCATGAAAAGTCGTTTGTAAAGTATTTTCCTCTCCTAATTCTGGTAAGACATTAGAAATATATTCTGTAAATATTTGATTGGGTGAAAAGATTAAGATTTTTTCTGATGTTAAGTTTTTAATCTTATAAAGTAGGAAAGCAATACGATGAAGGGCAACACTTGTTTTTCCACTACCAGCAATTCCTTGAACAATTAAGTGTAAATCTTTTGTATTTCGAATGACACTATTTTGTTCTTGCTGAATGGTAGTTACAATGTTTTTCATTTTTTCGGTTGATGCTTCTGCTAAAACCTCTTGGAGTATATCATCATCAATATTAATGGAACTATCTATAATACGCAATAGTTTTTGATTTTCAATTTTATATTGTCTTTTTTGATAAAGATAGGATGAAATTATGCCCATTGGTGCTTCGTAAGAACAAGGTCCACTTTCATAATCATAAAATAAACTACAAATAGGAGCACGCCAGTCATAAATTAAATTATTTTTTTCTTTATCTTTTAAATAGGTCATCCCAATATAAATTTTTTGTTTTTGCTTTGTCTCGTCATCCACTACAATTGAAGCAAAATAGGGATTATTTTTAATCGTTAATAATTTTTTAAAATAATCTCTTTCTCTTAATAAACGCCTAGCTTCTTGTTCATCACTGGTTCTTACGCTATTTAATTCTTGAGCATCCATTCCTCCCTTATTTTCCCAAGCATACTTTCGAAATTCTTTTATTTTTTCCGTATCTTCAAAAATATGCATTTCCATTTTTTCAATGGTTTTGTTTAAATATTTGCATGTATTTTCTAAATTTTGTTCCTCTAACTTTCTTTCTTGGTTATTCATTTTTCCTCTCTTTCCATTAAAAAATTCCCGAAAACTAAATTCGAGCATGTATCATATTTAAAGTATAAGTAAAAAGTCTTCTTCATTTTACATGAAAAAGACTTATTTTGTCAAGATGTAAAAGCAAGGGTAATACGGAAGCCTCGATCTGCAAAAGCTTCTCCAGTATGGTGTGAAAAAGCAAAAATCCCACTTTCAAATCCGTGAGGACAACGACCACCACGTATAAACCAAGGATTGCTATTTATAGTAAAAATACTATCATCTTTATACCAAGCACTAATATGTCTATTTTGGGTTTGGGCAGTATTTGTAGTTCCCTTATTTGTAATGGTTATAAATGGTCCCATTTCTCCGGTTGCGTCTCCAAGTATTCGATTCAAAAATTGATAATCTTTAGTACCATATTTATAACTATCATAATATCTTTTGTCATTTAAGTCAGACTCGCTTAATCCACTATTTTTATAAATTGGTTTATCACTTTCATCTGTCATAACTCCCATTACATATTCCCATGAACCTCCACTCATGTCATAAATACCAGTATAATTATTTGTTGTACTTGCAGCTACACTATTAGTATTAAAATATTGATAGTTGACATTCCCATCTTGCCCCTTTCTTGATGTTCCATATTCGTTGCAAGCATCTGGATGATCCGTACAAGATTCATTTGTATTTGTTAAACCTGTTGTTGGGTCGTGTAGTGCTGCATACCCTGTTAAATAACTAGAATTATTATTAATTCGTATATCACTACATTCATTTCCATTACATCTTCCATAAATAGAATTAGTTAAATAAGCTACTGCTCCCCACTCGGTATTTTTTATCATATGACTATTTAAATCTTTATTATAATTTAAACTATTTTGATACATTGTTCCTACACTTATATTTGTCCAACTATATTCATTTGGTTTTATGATCATTTTAGTTACATCTCCATCTTGTTGGGCATCTGCTGTACTTGTAGCTCCTTTATATCCTGTTTCAAATTTACCTACCCAGATGCCTTTGGTATCAAAAGCAGTAAATGCTGGATGCGTCATCCATTTATTTACGGTGCAGTTCCCATTTTCTCCACTTGCAGGTGCTATACATTCTATTTCATTATCTGTTGTATCATCTAGACCAAATTGTATCTCGATTGGTTGGACTTTACTTTCATATTCAATTGTTTCTCTTTGATTATACTCTCCCATATCAAAGATTTTATATTTGTATTTTGGTATCCATACAAAATAACTTTCGATGATATCTTCTGGGATTATTTCTTTTGCTTCCTCTTCTCTTTCAGTAAAATCTACATACTTTAATAATTCACTATTATCATGTATTTTTATTTCATTACTAAAATTGTTTTTTATTTCTTCTTCCGTTAAAGCTCGATCAAAAATAGCAGCTTGGTATACATTGATATTAGAAAATTTATTATATTCATTTAAATCGGGATTTGCCCCAATAGTAAATGGCATACTTGATGGTTTCATATCTAATATAACTTTTTTACTACCAACTAATTCTCCATTAATATAAATTTTCATTTCTTTTCCATCATATGTTCCTACTAGTGTATACGTTTTATTTATTTCCGCAAGTATACCGCTCGTATAAATTTGATATTGTTGTTCTTTTTCATCATAAATGGCAAGCCCTAAATATTGATTACGAGCTATAAATAAAGCCAAACCTCCAAGTTCCGTGTTGCTCAACAATTGATGTTCTTCTTGAATAACAGCTCCATTGATTTTTACTTTAATAGCTAAACTAATTGTATTACCAAAATCATGATTCTCTAATCCTAAATCAATATAGTCATCTACTCCATCAAATTTAACATAATCATCTTCTTTTGTTGCACTATTCACTTTTCCATAAGCATTTAGGGCATCATAACTATTTTGTTTGATTATAGCATTTGCCCATTCTTGATTGGCATAGTTGTACCACTTTTTGTTTATATCGGCTTTTCTTACTGTTCCTTTATCATCTATAGTGACTGGTATTAGGCCTTCTTTTATTACTGGGTCT
>CANRPZ010000073.1 GCA_947632625.1 uncultured Bacilli bacterium
GACTTGCATGTCTTAGGCATGCCGCCAGCGTTCATCCTGAGCCAGGATCAAACTCTCAATAAAAAAGATTTATTAAAAATCTATATTATATAAGTTTAATCTAAGCTACTCAAAATTGACTTTTTTACTTAGTTTTCAAAGAACATTTCTCGCGCTTTTTTTGTTTGCGCACTAGTAATATACCAAATCATTTTTTTAAAGTCAACACTTTTTTTACTTTTTTCGACAATTTTACATTTTTTAGTTCATAAATTTTGTAAAATGTAACGGATTTGGTACGTTTTTATGCTGTCTTATTTCCCCAGCACGTTTTACATTTTACCCTATATTTTATGTAAATGCAATAAAAAAATGCTAATTTTTAGCATTTTTTTGTAATTTTACATATTTTTGATAATATTTTTCGATTTCGTTCGCTTGAAAAGGACTTTTTCCCTCTTTTTTTAGCATTATTAAATTTTGTAATTCTGTTTTTAAAATCAAATCTAAATCATTACTATAATGCATAATACGTTTATGGTATTTGTATTCGTTACGATCTAAAATACGAAATCCTCCATCAGGAAATACTCTTAAATCCAAATCATAATCAATGTATTTTATAATATTATTTTCTATTATAAATGGAGATGCAATATTGCAATAATAAAATAAACCTTGTTCTTTTAATTGAGCTATAACGTTAAACCAATTTTTTTTATAGAAAATAAGAATAGCCAATTCATTTGTATTATAGCTTCTTCCGTCACTCTCTGTAATTTTTGTTTTATAATTCGCACAAACTAATGCCTCATCTGTTACTTCTATAACTTTTGCATCTTCGCAAACCCTATGGAGAATACCATTATGTTTATAACAATGTATAGTAAGATTATCTCCTACATTTATATTGTCCATAATAATTAAACTCTTTTCCAATGAAAATTATACTATACTTATTTAAAAAATACAAATATAGGGTAAGTTACTTTACATTAATCTATGGAAACCTCTATTGCTTTTTCTAATTGCACGTCCTCTTCCTCTGATAACTCTTCTACATATATATCGGGTGAAATTCCAATTTCATCGATACAATTACCCGTAGGAGTTAACCATTTAGCAGAGGTATATTTTACCATACTCCCATCATCCAAAGAATAGGTTTGTTGTACCTTTCCTTTTCCATAGCTTGTTGTTCCAACCACAGTAGCTCCATAACTTTCTTTTAATGCTGCAATTAAAATTTCTGAAGCTGATGCGCTTCCCTCATTTTGTAATAAAACAATTTTATAATCTCGTTTTTCATCTGTTTCATCTTTATACTCTTTTATACCATCTTTTTCTTCCAAAGAATAAATTGTTTTGCCTTTTTCTAAAAATAAGCTTGCTACCTCTTGGGCTGCAAATAAATAGCCACCTGTATTATTTCGAATATCGATTATAAGAGATTCCATTCCTTCATTTTCTAAATAGTTTAAAGCATCGATCATTTGATTTTTTAAAGTACCAGAAAAAGAAGATATATAAATATAACCTATAGAATGATCTAACATTTTATATTGAAGAGCTGGAATATAAAGAGTTCGAATTTCGGTTTCAAAATTATAAGTCACATTATCTCTTATAATTGATAATGTATATTTATCTCCTTCATTCCCTTGTTTTAAATAAGATGAAATAAAATTTTCTTCATTGTTTTTAGTTTCATCCACAACATTTCCATTAATTGCAATAATTTTGTCTCCTATTAATAGTCCGGCTTCTTTAGCTGATCCTCCCTCAATTAAATCTATAATTTCATTATTTTGATTAATTGTAATTCCTATTCCTTTATACTCTCCAACCAACTTTTTAGCTAAAGCATCGGTTTCTTCTTTATTCATATAAGTTGAATAATCTTCTCCTAAATAGTTTAGCATTCCATTTATAGCACTCTCTAACATTGCTGTTTTATCTACATCTTCATAGTATTCATCAAGTAAAGAAGCATACACTTTTAAAAATTCCTTTAAAGCTTCATCATTGTTTAAATCTTGGTAAGTTATATTCTTGGTTAATTTATTTTGATTATATAAAATAATACCCGTTGTCATACTTGTAATAATTGCTGTTATTATAATGATAAAAATAATTTCTTTTAAATTGAAACCTTTAGATTTATTTTCCATCAATTTAATCACCCTTCTATTTAATAGTACCATATTTTAAAATTCTTTAAAACAGAAGAAAAAGAAATTTTTATGCTATTGACATAATAAAAAGCAAATCTAAAATTAGGATTTACTTTTCAATTTTGAATTCTTTTTTGGCACTTTCTATATCCGTAATAAACTTGGTTACTTTACCCTCTTTTATTTTTAATAGTGTAAATTTACCCAACTTTAAGTTTTCGAGATTTGTAAATTTTGTTGAACTATTTTCATCTTCAGTAGCAACATAATCTTTATTTAAAGCATTATCTAAAGAAAGATGATAAACTTTTAAAGCGTCTTTTTCACTACTGTATTTTGAAATAATAATATTGTAATAAGCAAGAGCAGTATCTTCTTCGGAAAACGCAGCTACATAATATTCTTTTTCAGGGCGATTGAACATTGTTCCTACAATTAAAACATTGTCGTTAATAGCTCCGGTTGTATAAGAACTTTCCTCTGTCTTTTCTTTATTTAAATCTTTTGTTACAAAAGCTCTTGTAAAAAAATAAACTCCTATAATAATTATAACTAATCCTAATAATAAGCAAATAAATTTTTTAACCTCTTTTTGTTCTTCCGTAACAAATTTATTTTTCATAACTCTTCACCTACCACGTATTATAACAAAAACGTAATAGAAAAACAAATATTTTAAATTAATTTAAAGAATTTAATCTTTCTTCTATTTTTAGTAAGCGATTATATTTAGCAATTCTTTCTCCTCTAGAAATAGACCCACATTTAATAAAATGTAAATTAAAACCAACCGCAAAATCTGCAATAAATGTATCCAAAGTTTCTCCACTACGATGAGAAATAATCGTTTTATAATTATTTTTTTTAGCCATTACGATTGTTTGGATCATTTCGGAAATTGTTCCAATTTGGTTTGCTTTTAATAAAATGGAATTCCCACTTTGTAATTCAATACCTTTATTTAAATAAAGACTATTGGTAACAAAATAATCATCTCCAACAAGCATAACTTTTTTACCTATTAATTTTGTTAAAGCACTAAAGCTTTCAAAATCATCTTCGTAATAAGGATCTTCTATACTAATTATGGGATAATTTTTTATTAAAGTTAGATAGTAATCTGTTAGTTCTTCTTTTGTTAAATCTTTATTATCTAAATGATATTTTTGGCTATCTTTATTATAAAGTTCACTTGCTGCTACATCAAGAGCTAAACATATATCTTTTCCAGGAGTATAACCACTTTTATTAATTGCTTGCATAATTAAATCTAAAGCCATAGTGTTACTTTCTAAATTAGGAGCAAATCCACCTTCATCTCCCACAGATGTATTTAAATTTAAATCTTTTAACAATTCTTTTAATGTCATAAATATTTCGGAAGCAGCACGCATTTTTTCTTTAAATGTTGCTTGCATTGGCACTATCATAAATTCTTGAATATCTAAATTATTGCTTGCGTGAACTCCACCATTTACTATATTAATAAAAGGAGTAGGCATAGAGACTTTTCCATTCGATACATATTCGTAAAGTTCCATTTTATTGCAAGCCGCTAGAGCTTTAATACAAGCAAGTGAAACTGCAAGCATAGCATTGGCACCAAGTTTACTTTTATTTGTAGTTCCATCCAAATCTATCAAAAAACGATCAATTTTATTTTGGTTAAGTTCTTGACCAATTATTTTGGGTTTAATAATTTCATTTATATTTAAAACGGCGAGTAATACACCTTTACCATGATATCGATTTGAATCTTTATCTCTTAATTCTAAAGCTTCACGGCTTCCTGTTGATGCACCACTCGGTACAGAAGCACTAACTTGTATTCCATTATCTAATGACAAATCTACCTCAACAGTTGGATTACCGCGAGAATCTAATATTTCTCTAGCAAATAAATCTTTAATAATTGCCATATTGCCACCTTCTTATTCTAATAATAGTATAACTAAAGTATTCAAAAATAGCAAATAAAAAAAAGCAATTTTATTTTAGTATTTCTAAAATTTTCTTGCTTCTTTTTCTTAATAAAACCCCTAGTTTGACAGTTTAAGAAAATAAAAAGGAAATAACCTAGATAAAATCTGTTACAATTCACAGCTGAAATAAAAAGAAAGTAGAAAAAAGAAAGAAATTCTAGTTTTTTAAATGTCAAAAGAATA
>CANRPZ010000074.1 GCA_947632625.1 uncultured Bacilli bacterium
CCCCCCGAAGCTAGTTTCGGTTGGGAGGATTCTATTTCTTTTCTTCATATTCTTTCTTCCTCCTCGTAAAGTTACATTACTATGTTATATATTAATAAGTATACAACTGGATATAAGAGTTAGTCAACTTTTTTAAGACTAGAATTTTTTTGGTTATTCAGGGAATTTTGCTTCGTTTTCTATTCAAAAAAAGAAAAAAACTCATTTAATTTGAGTCTTTTTTATTATCTTTATTAATTTTAATTGTTATATGATAGATATCTTCTAAATCTGCTTCTTCACATTCGATTACAAAACCACGATTTTCTAAATTACTTACTGTATCTCGAATTACATTAATAGCCGTCTTTAAATCTCTACCTGCTAATTCTTCTTGCTTTTGTTCGTAGCCAGGTTCTAGAGTAACTATGCTATCAAGTGGATCAACATATGGTTCCTCAACAATTGGTTCCATTTCTTGTATTGTATTATTGTTTATCGGTTCCTCCATTTTTGGAGTTTCGATTTCCTCATCTTCATCGGTGAAGAATATATTTTTAAATGGTTTTATTTCTTCTGTTGCATCCGGTTGTTCTTCTATTTTAGTAGGTTCTTCAGGAATTACTGGATCAGGAAGAGATGGAGTTGCTTCTTCAATAATGGTATTATCTACTGGCATTACTGGAGTTTCATTGGTTGTTAAATTTGAAAATTGGTTACCATCATCTTGGTCTTGTACAATTTCATCGACAGCTTGTTGTAAATCATCTAAATTGGCATCGCTTATTTCAGGAATTGGTTGAATTTGTTGTTCTTCAATTGTTTTATCTTCATTTAAAGTATTAAAATCATCTAATGTTTCAATTCCTTCATTTTCGGGTTTAGGTTCTTCTGGATTTATATTTAATGCCTCATTATTTTCATTTAAAATAGGCTCTTCAACTTTTTCTTCTTTTACGGGTTCAACCATTTCTAATGTTGGTGTAGAGGTAAAGACATTTATATCGTCTTGTTCCATTACATTCATGTTTGCTTGTTCATCCTCTAAAAAATTGAAAAACTTATTAGGATTTTTAACAGGAGTTTCAGAAACCGGCTCCTTCTTTATAGTTTCTACACCATTTTCGGGAACTAACATACTTG
This sequence comes from uncultured Bacilli bacterium, assembly GCA_947632625.1. Classification (GTDB taxonomy): domain Bacteria; phylum Bacillota_I; class Bacilli_A; order RF39; family UBA660; genus MGBC108787. The sequence continues at coordinate 1,123 of CANRPZ010000074.1, forward strand.
CAACGTCATGTGGTGCTCTTTCTACTACTATATCTTCAGCATTTGTAACAATTTCATTTATATCAGGATTTATATTAACTAATTTAATTTCCTCTTCTCCAGAATCTTCAGAATTTTCACTTTTTTTAAGTTCCATATCCAGTTGTCTTACAGTTAATCGTTCATCAATAATTCTTTTTAACCACTTTTTTTGGTCTTCTTTATCTAAAGAAAGCAATGCTCTGGCATGACGTTCTGATATTTTTTCATTTAATAGGGCATCTTGTACCTCTTCATCTAAATTTAAAAGTCTTAATTTATTAGCAATAGAACTTTGTGAAACACCCATTTTATTTGCTAGTTGTTCTTGAGTTAAATATCCTCGGTCTAGTAAATTTTTATAAGATTTTGCTTCTTCAATAGCTGTTAAGTTTCTTCTTTGTATATTTTCCACTAAAGCCACCTCTGCACTTTTGTTATCATCAATATCAGATATTATTACGGGAACTTTAGCAAGACCCGCCATCGTTGCTGCTTTGTATCTTCGTTCTCCAGCTATGATTTCGTATTTATCACCAAGTTTTCTTACAACAAGAGGTTGAATAATTCCATGTTGCTTTATAGATTCAGCAAGTTCATTTATACCCTCTTCATTAAAGGAAAGTCTTGGTTGAAAACGATTTGGCAAAATGTCTTCAATAGGAATTTCTAGAATATTTTTCTCCGTATTCATACTAATCAGCCCCTTTAGCCTATTATTAATATACCTTAATTATTATTTTTTTTCAATGGTTTTTTAAGAATTTTATCATAAGTTCGAGGATAAATTTCATTTGTCTTATCAATATGTTTTACAATCAGTATTGTTCTTTTACTTTTCTCTATTGGTAGAAGAAATTCTTGCTTTTCGATAATTTCACCATTAAGTCTTTCTATTGCTTCTAAAAATAAAGGATATTCTTCCTCAACATTAGCTTTTAGAGGAATAAAAAATCCTCCTATTTTTAAAGCTGGTATGGAAAGTTCTGCTAAAATACGTAATTGTGCAACAGCACGTGAGGTAACGATATCAAATTTTTCTAAATTTTTCTTAACGTATTCTTCTGCCCTTTCGTTTATAATGGTAACGTTTTCTAAATTTAATTTTTCTTTCAATAGTTTTAAAAAATCTGTTTTTTTATGATTGGAATCCAATAAAACAAAATGAGTTCTTTTGTTCACAATAGCTAAAACCATACCAGGAAATCCCGCCCCAGAGCCTATATCTAATACGTTGTAGTTTTCTTTTATAAAAGCATTCATTGTTAGTGAATCGTAAAAATGTTTTAGATAAATTTCTTTTTCTTCTTTAATTGCCGTTATGTTCGTGTGCAAGTTGTATTCTATTAAAAAGTCTTTATAAATTTCAAATTGGTTTATTTGTTCTTCATTTAAATTTATATGGATAGTATTTAAAGCTTTTAAGAATTCTTCCTTATTCATTTTTACCATACTCTTTCTTTAAATAAATAGCAAGTATTGAAATGTCCGCAGGATTTACTCCACTAATTCTTGCTGCTTGGCCAATCGAAATTGGTCTTATTTTTTCTAATTTTACTCTAGCTTCACTTGCAAGATTTTTTATTTTTTTATAATCGATATCTTTAGGAATTTGTTTTTCTTCCAATTTTAACATTTTTTCGATTTCTTTTTCCGTTTTTTTAATGTAGCCCTCATATTTAATCGCAATGCTTACAATTTCTTTTATATCTTCTTCATAGGGAATATTCATAAGTAATTCTAAAAATTCAAATGTAATTTCAGGTCTTTTTAAAAGTTCAAACAATGGAGTCTTATTGAGAGGCAAATGAAAATTTTTGTCCTGAAACTTTTCTTTTATATCTTCTGTAAGTTCTAGTTTGGTATTTTTTAAAAATTCATTTAATTCTTCAATTTTTTTCATTCTATTTAAATAATTTTGGTACATTTCGTTTGTAATCGTACCAAGTTCATGAGCATAGCCTCTTAAACGTAAATCGGCGTTATCATGGCGTAATAAAAGACGATATTCAGCACGAGATGTAAGCATTCTATAAGGTTCTTTTGTACCTTTAGTAACTAAATCATCTATTAAAACTCCTATATAAGATTCGTTTCTTTTAAGAATAAATGGTTCTTGATTATCAAGCTTTCTTGCAGCATTAATTCCTGCTATTAGGCCTTGAGCTGCTGCTTCTTCATAACCGCTCGTTCCATTAATTTGTCCTGCTGTAAATAAGTTTTCGACTATTTTTGTTTCTAAAGATGGTTTTAATTGCAAAGGATCTATTGCATCATATTCTATTGCATAAGCATATTTGGTAATCACTGCATGTTCTAGTCCCTTTAAACTATGAACCATACGCTCTTGTACCTCTTCTGGCATACTTGTAGAAAATCCTTGAATGTACCATTCATCATAATACAAGCTTTCTGGTTCTAAAAATAATTGGTGTCTTTCTTTATCTTTAAAACGAACAATTTTATCTTCAATAGAAGGACAATATCTTGGTCCAACTCCCGTAACATAACCGCCATACATACTTGATTTATCTAAATTATCTAAAATAATTTGGTGCGTTTCTTGATTCGTATAAATTAAATAACAGTTTTGTTGTTCCTCTATTTTGTATTTTGGTTTATCATCATGTGAAAAGGTGTAGTACTTTTTATCACCCTCTTCAATACTACATTTAGAAAAATCAATAGAATCTGCTTTAATTCTAGGAGGAGTTCCGGTTTTTAAACGTTGAATTGTAAAACCTAAACGTTTTAAATTATCACTTAAGTGGTTGCTTCTTCCTTCTCCATGTGGTCCACCTTCTGTTGAAACAGCACCTCTTAAAATATTACTTTTTAAATAAGTTCCTGTTGTTAAAATTAGGGCATCACACTCTATTTTTTCATTATTTG
>CANRPZ010000075.1 GCA_947632625.1 uncultured Bacilli bacterium
CACTACCACACATTACTGGGAAGAATTCAGCAGCAAGAACTCCTTTACGGATAGCTCTTTTTATTTCTTCTACTGTGATATCTTGACCTTCTAAATATTTTTCCATTAAAGCATCATCAAATTCAGCTGCAGCTTCAATTAATTCAATACGCTTCTCTTCTGCTAAAGCTTTTAAATCTTCAGGAATTTCTATTTCAGTTGGTTCTTCTTTTTCGTCTCCATCATAATGGTAAGCTTTCATCGTAACTAAATCTATAATACCATTAAAGTCATTTTCGGCTCCTATTGGCCATTGAATAGGTTTATAATTTACTCCTAATCTTGAACCAATTGTATCTAGGGTAAATTTAAAATCTGCTCCTAGTTTATCCATTTTATTAGCAAAAATCATTCTTGGTACTTTATATTCAGTTGCTTGACGCCATACAGTTTCACTTTGAGGTTCAACACCAGCATTGGCATCTAGTAGGCAAATTGCACCATCTAATACTCTTAAAGATCTTTGAACCTCAACAGTAAAATCTACGTGTCCTGGGGTATCAATAATATTTAGTCGATAGCCTTTCCAATGGGCAGTTGTAGCAGCTGAGGTAATAGTGATACCTCTTTCTTTTTCTTGCTCCATCCAGTCCATTTGAGATTCTCCATCGTGAGTTTCACCAATTTTATGAGTAATTCCGGTATGGAATAAAACACGTTCTGTAAATGTTGTTTTTCCAGCATCAATATGGGCCATTATACCAATATTTCTTAATTTATCAATTGTAACATCTCTAGCCATCTTTTATTCACCTACCATCTATAATGAGCAAATGCTTTATTTGCTTCGGCCATCTTGTGAGTATCTTCACGTTTTTTAACAGCACCGCCAGTTCCATTGGCAGCATCTATAAGTTCATTGGCTAGATTAATAGCCATTCCCTTACCATTTCTAAGTTTTGCATAGTTTACGATCCAACGTAATGCTAATGCTTGGCTTCTTTCATCACTAACTTCTAGTGGTACTTGGTAATTTGAACCACCTACACGACGAGATTTAACCTCTAGAGCAGGTTTTACATTTTCTAGAGCTTCATTATATACGTCCATTGGTTCTTTACCAGTTTTTTCTTTTATGATATCAAATGCTTCATAAAGAATACTTTGAGCAGTACCTTTTTTTCCATCTTGCATAATTTGATTTACTAATTTTGTAACAACTTTTGAATTATACACTGGATCTGGTAATACATCTCTTTTAATTGCTCTTCTCTTACGCATTTTAATTTCCTCCTTTATCTATTATTTTTTTGGTTTTTTAGCACCGTATTTACTACGACCTTGTTGTCTGTTTTGTACGCCTTGTGTATCTAGTGTTCCACGTACAATGTGATAACGAACTCCGATTAAGTCTTTAACACGTCCACCACGTACTAATACAACACTATGCTCTTGTAGGTTGTGTCCTTCTCCTGGAATATAAGCATCGATCTCTTTTCCGTTTGAAAGTCTAACTCTCGCATATTTACGAAGCGCTGAATTCGGTTTTTTAGGTGTTTTTGTTCCAACACGAGTACAAACTCCTCTTTTTTGTGGACTTTTTGCATCTGTTTGCTTTCTTTCAAGTGTATTAAATCCAACATTTAGAACGGGACTCTTACTCTTTTTAGTTTTCTTCTTTCTTTTGTTCGTAACTAATTGATTTATTGTAGACATAATACTCTCCTTTCATTAACACACATCCTGGTGTATCAAATATTTGATTAAATTAAGTTCTATCTAGGATAGAACCGCTTTTAAAAACCATGATTACTATATCACTCACATTATATGAAAGTCAAGAAAAATATTTACTTTTTTTCAAAAAGCAAGGGTAATACGGAAAGCATCTGAAAAATTATTTTCTGTTCTAGGTTCAAAAGTAAATATTCCTCCGTCCGTGCCATCTCCATGATGACCGCCACGTTCAAGAAAATAACGTTCTTTATAGAAAAAAAGTCCATAATCCTTATACCAATTGCCTATGGTCCTATCACGATCTATATATGTTATTTGTCTAAATTGTCCCATCTCTCCAGTAGCATCTCCAAGTATTCGATTCGAATATAGATGTCCATTATTACTATATTTATAGACATCATAATATTTTTCATCTATTAAAGTATTTGAATTTGATGAATTTTTAAAAAAAGCAATTTCATCATTTTCATTATTCATTATTCCTATTACTGTCTCCCAGGTTCCCCCGCTCATGTCATAAATTCCTGTATAATTATTAGTAGTGCTTGCTGTAACACTTTTTGGATTAAAGTATTGATAATTTACATCCCCATCTTGTCCTTTTTCTGATGTTCCGTATTCATTACAAGCATCTGGATGAACTGTACAAGATTCATTTGTGTTTGTATATCCAATTGTTGGTTCCATTTTTGCTGCATATCCTGTTAAAAATGCACTATTGTTATTAATTCTTATTTCACTACATTTGTTATTTGGACATCTTCCATAAATACTTTGAGTAAGGTATGCTACTGCTCCCCACTCGGTATTCTTCATCATATGACTATTTAAATCTTTATTATAATTTAAACTATTTTGATATATATTTTCTACAGAATAGATTCTCCAACTATATTCATTTGGTTTTATGATTATTTTATTTGTTTCTATTTTATCTTGTTGCGCATCACTTTTATTTGTTGCTCCTTTATATCCTGTTTCAAACTTACCGACCCAGATGCCTTTGGTATCAAAAGCTGTGAAAGCTGGATGGGTCATCCATTTATTTATACTGCAAGTACCATTCTCGCTACTTGCTGGTGCTATACATTCTTCCTCATCGTCTATAGTATTTGTTAAACCAAATTTGATTTCGATTGGTTTTTCGTTACTTTTATATTCAGTTGTTTCTCTTTGATTATATTCTCCCATATCAAAGATTTTGTATCGATATTTTGGAATCCATACAAAGTAACTTTCAATTATATCTTCAGGGATTATTTCTTCTGCATCTTCTTCACTTTCGGTAAAATCTACATATTTTAATAATTCACTATTATCATGTATTTTTATTTCATTACTAAAATCACTTTCTATTTCTTCTTCCGTTAATGCTCGGTCAAAGATAGCTGCTTGGTATACATCGATATTGGAAAATCCGGTATGGTTAAATATTGAGGGATTATCATTAGCTCCAATACAAAATTGAGCTGAAGAAGGTTTTATAACTGTTTCTATTTTTTCATTTAACACTAGATTTCCATTTAAATAAAGTTTCATTTCTTTTCCATTATATGTTCCTACTATTGTATACATGGTATTTAGTTCTGGTGTTATATCTGTTGCATAATAATGATAAATATTTTCATTTTTATCATATATTGAAAATGCAAATTTTTGTTGATACAAAAGCAATTCTACACCAGCATTTTCTGGATTTGTTAAAAGCTCTGTTCCACTTATACTATTAAAGCTTAAACGAATTACCAAACTAATAGTATTACCAAAGTCATGATTCTCTAATCCTAAATCAATATAGTCATCTACTCCATCAAAGTGGGCATAACCATCACTCTTTGTTGCACTATTCACTTTTCCATAAGCATCTAGTGCATCATAACTATTTTGTTTGATTATGGCATTTGCCCATTCTTGTTTCTCATAACTATACCACTTTTTATCTATATCGGCTTTTCTTACTGTTCCTTCTTTATCTATTGTGACTGGTATTAAATCTCCTTTTAATTCTGGATATGCTCCATTTAATATACTCTCTTTATAATAAGTATGAAAATCTGGTACTATTCCTTTTAATACATTAAAAGACTTTTCTTCTTTATACAATGCAAAAGTTCGGTATAGTTTTATACCGCCAAGTACTAGTACAAATAATATTATTGTTCCAATTAAAATTTTCTTTTGCTTTGTATTTTTCTTATACCTTTGTAGCTCCGTTGGTTTGTTATTTCTAT
>CANRPZ010000076.1 GCA_947632625.1 uncultured Bacilli bacterium
AAATAATTATACTGGAGTTTATGATATGAGTGGACTTGCGTGGGAATATGTAATGGGAGTCATGGTCGATGAAAATGGCAAACCAATTTATAAAAGTAGTGAATTAACTGATGAAGATTTAAAAGATGAGAGATATTATGATGCATATAAATATGATAGTAAAGATTATCAATATTCAAATAAAATATTAGGAGATGCAACAGGAGAGATAGGACCATTTATTATTGAAAACTATAAAGGAACAAGTAGTAATGCAGTAGAACAAACTAGAACAATTAGTGGATGGTATCATGACGAAGGTTGGTTTGTCTTTTCTGGCAGCCCTTGGTTCTTACGTGGTGGCAGTTACATTTACGGGTTTGGAGGCGGTGTTTTCACTTTCGGTCGCAACACAGGTGAGGCGCACACGCTCCGTGCTTTTCGCCTTGCTCTTGCTTTTTAAAAAAATAAAAAGGGTACGAACTACGTATCCTTTTTTATCTAAAGTAAATAAATATAAAGAGTGCTAAACATAAACAATAAATTGAAAATTTCCATAACTTGCCTTTTTTTACAATATTGCTTAACCATTGATAAGATAAGTATGTTACAAAACCAGCAAAGACCATTCCAATCATGTAGGGAAGAAATAAACTATAACTAGCTGGGGTTTCAATAAAATCTAAAATACCCAATCCCATTGAAGCAATACTAACCGGAAAATATAACATGAAAGTATATTTTAAAGCAGTTTCTTTTTTTAATTTACAAAGTAAACATCCAACTAAAACAATACCACTACGACTAATACCAGGAATTAATGCAACTACTTGTAAAAGTCCAATAATCAAAGCATCTTTATAAGTAATGTCTTTATCCTCTTTTTTACCATTTACATTTTTCACTAAAAATAGCGATAATGCCGTAATTAAAAAAGTTACGCCTAACCATTTAATCGTTAGAATACTTTCCAATTTACTTTTAAATAACAGCCCCATAATACCAACTGGAATACTACTAATGATAATGAGCATACAATATTTAAAATTTTCTTGAACCATTTTTCTTTTTTTCTTATTAAATATGTAAGTAAAAAAAGATTTGATTAACTTTAAAATCTCTGGTAAGAATATAAAAAGTATAGCTAAAAACGAACCAAAATTTACAAATATTTCAAAGTTTAAATCGTTTAACATTTCGACATTAAATATATTTTTAAAAAGAAACAAATGTCCACTAGAAGAAATCGGCAGCGGTTCTGTAAAACCTTGTAAAATTCCCAATAGGATATAAACAACATATTTCATATCTATTATCACCTATTTAATTATATAATAAAATCTAAATTTAAGAAATAAAATATTTTAGGTGATACAAAATGCATATATTTAGAATTATCTTTGGAATTCTTTTTATGAGTATTGGTCTTTTCTTTATATTTTTGTATACCAATCTTTTTTCCATTGGGTATAGTTTTTGGCTTTTTGTTCATTTTATTAGTAAGAGAATAGAATGTTTGCTCTTTTTAATTGGTTTACTACTTTTTATAAGTGGAATAGGAGGAAATAGAAAAAATGTATTATTACTACGACATTCTTCTAAACTTTGGAAATGATAATGAACTTTATTCATTTTATGAATGGGAAAAGGATGATGCTTTAGAATTTATAAAAAAGATTCCTTTGTTTCGTGTTTCAACCGAAACTATTTTAGATCATTTACAATATCAAATAAAATATGAAAAAGATATAGTAGAGTTAATTAAAAATAAGGCCGTAATAAAATCATCAAATAGTACTTTGGAAAATTTAATGGTAATCAGTGATAATAAAAATGCATTAGCACTTGAATTAGATGAGAATGGTAAAGTCATAAGTCGCAGTAATCTTTTATTAAATGATGAAGAAAATTTATTAGAAATGCTAGTGGCTATGAATGAAACCAATTTTAATTATAAAAAAGGAAAAAAATATAAAAATCGCTGTGAATTACGCCAAATAGAAAAAATAAAAAGACTCATAGAATGTGAAATAAATACACTCTATGAATCTAAAAATTATAGTAAGTTAAGATATCTTTATTATGAATGGTTTAACAAAAGCAAAACCGATATTGAAAAAATATATTTTGATATGAAAAATTCATTACATAAAGAATGCAATGAAAATTTACAAAAAATTTATAATTTTATTAAAATGAGTTATAACAAATAAGCTAACGTCCTAAACCAACTTTTTTTAATGCTTCTTCATATTTGGCTTTAGCAATTTTTATAACTTTTTCTTTTCCTTTATCCAAGATTTCATCCACAATTGTAGAATTTATAATTTCATTATATTTTTGTTGAATATTAGTAAGAGCATCTACAACAACATCAGCTACCTCTTTTTTTAAGGAACCATAATTCATATTTTCAAAATGTTTAACAGTTTGTTCCATGGTTATGTCTTTTAAGGCTGAATAAATTGTAAGTAAGTTAGAAATTCCAGGTTTATTTTCTGGATCATAAAGTATCTTATTATCGCTATCCGTAACAGCAGACATAATTTTTTTTCGAATAATTTCTTCAGAATCTAATAAAAGAATGGTTCCTTTAGTATCTCCTTCAGATTTACTCATTTTCTTTGTTGGATTTTGTAAATCCATAATTTTAGCTCCTATTTTTGGTATTAAAGGATTAGGAACGGTAAATGTATTTCCAAAACGATTATTAAAACGTTCAGCTAAATTACGGGCTAGTTCAACATGTTGCTTTTGATCAATACCTACAGCTACATAATCAATATCATATAAAAGTATATCGGCAGTCATTAAAATAGGATAAGTAAATAAACCAACACTAACATTTTTATTTTTACTTGCTTTATCTTTATATTGGGTCATACGACTTGCTTCTCCCATATAAGTTAGACATTCAAATATCCAAGAAAGATTGGTATGATATAAATTATCAGATTGTAAATAAATCGTATTTTTATCTGGATCTATTCCACAAGCTAAATATAAAGCAACATTTTTTTTAATACGTTCTTTTAATATAGTGGGATCTTGCGGTACTGTTATAGAATGTAAATCAGGAACAAAGATATAAGATTCATATTCTTGTTGATATATAACACTTTGTTTAATTCCTCCGATATAACTCCCTAATGTTAATTCTCCGCTTGGTTTTAAACCTGCTAATAATCTTTTCATAATATCACCTTCAACTTATTTTATCACAAGAAAGTATATTTTGGGCATATTTCGTTCAAAATAAAATAATGAAAGGAGCATTTTATGAAAAAAGTTATTATTTTTTTACTAGTTTTAAGTTTATCTGTTGGATGCGCTTGTTCTATTACAAAAGCAAGTGATGCGGTTAAAGAGTATATTAGTAAATATAATAATGAAGATGAAGAAATTTTAGTAGAATTAGAAAACGTTATAAATAATGAAGATTTAAATGACACACAAAAAGAAAAATATAAAGAGGTAATGCTAAAACAATATAAAGATCTTAATTATAAAATTGTATCTGAAACTTATAATAAGGATGAAGCAATCGTTTCAACTAAAATTACAGTTTATGATTTATATAGTATTCAACAAGAGGCAGAAGAATATAAAAACTCACATAAAGAGGAATTTATAGATGAAGATGGTAACTATGATAAAGATAAGTTTTTAGAGTATAAATTAGATCGTATGAAGAAAAATACAAAGACAATAGATTATACAATTGATTTTAAGGTTAAGAAAAAGGATGGTACATGGAAACTTGAAAATGTGAGTACGGAAGATTTAGAAAAAATTCATGGTATTTATAATTATAATAATTAAAGACTTTTGATAGTCTTTTTATTTTGATTGAAAAAAATATTCACTTTTAGTATAATGGAATTATCATAGGAGGAAGAAAATTATGAAGAAAAGAAATAGAATCCTCCCAACCGAAACTAGCTTCGGGGG
>CANRPZ010000077.1 GCA_947632625.1 uncultured Bacilli bacterium
TATAAAGAAGAAAAGTCTTTTAATGTATTAAAAGGAATAGTACCAGATTTTGTTGGAGGAGATGTAATACTAGCATTTACAGTAAATGATAAAGAAACAAATCACTTATCTTTCCCAAATAAAGGAGAAGGATATAAAGTAGATAAAGTAACTTGTGAGAATGATGTAGAAGCAGATTGGAATAACAATTCATGGAGTCTAGAAATAAAAGATAGTAACAAACAAAGAAAAATAAAATGTACAATTAATTTTAATAAATATCAAGAAAGTATATTAAATGAAGCAGACCCAGTATTAAAAGAAGGATTAGTAGCTGTAATTGTAGATAAAGATACAGGTGCAGTAACTAAAGCGGATACAACAAAACAATGGTATAGCTATGAGAATCAAGAATGGGCAAATGCTGTAATACTAACGAATGGTAAAACAGCAGAAAGTTACCAAGATGATCAAGAAATACAAGAAGAAGATATCGAAAGTTATTTTGTATGGATACCAAAATACAAATATCAAATATTCGATATGGGAAAATATAACCAAAGAGAAACAACACCATATGAAGAAAAGTCAAAACCAATTGAGATACAATTTGGTCTAGATGATACAACGGATAACAATACAGAATGTGTAGCACCAAAAAGTGGCGAAAATGGTACTTGTGCTGTAAATAAATGGATGACACATCCAGCCTTCACAGCATTTGGAACAAATGGTATTTGGGTAGGAAAATTTGAAACTGGATATAAAGGGGCAAATAGTACAGGTGATGCAGAACAAGACGGAGATGAATCTAAAATTATTGTAAAACCAAACGAATATAGTTGGAGAAACATTCCAGTAGGAACAATGTATAAGAATAGTTTAAATTATAAAGAAGAATACCAAAGTCATATGTTAAAAAATACGGAATGGGGAGCAGTAGCATATCTTACAAATTCTATTTATGGAAGATGTGACAAAAATACAAAAGAATGTAGTGAAATACATGTCAATAATAATTCTGACTTTTTAACAGGATATGCAGCAGTGCATGAACCAACAACAGGATATACAGGAACAAATGAATCTTGTGAAGACTATCCAGATGCTTGTAATGAATACGGTGGTTCAAGTAAAGGAAAAGATGGAGATTTAAATTACCAATATTTTAGTCCACAAAGCGTTAAGGCAAGTACCACAAATAATTATACAGGAATTTATGACATGAGTGGAGGTTCATGGGAAAGTGTAATGGGTGTGATGGTCGATGCAAATGGTAAACCAATATATTTAAATAGTGATTTAAGTGAAAACGATTTAATAGACGAGAGATTTTATGATAAATATAAATATAGTATAAATGGTTATCAATATACAAATAGAATATTAGGAGACGCAACTGGTGAAATAGGACCATTTATTCAAGAACAATATACTGGAAAAACAAGTGATGCTCAAACACAAACTAGAATAATTAGCGGATGGTACCATGATGAAGGAAATTCTGTCTTTTCTGATGGTTCTTGGTTCTTACGTGGTGGCATTTACATTGACGGGTTTGAAAGTGGCATTTTTGCTTTCTTTCGCAGTGTAGGTGGGGCAAACGGTAACCGTGCTTTTCGCCTTGCTCTTGCCTTGTAAAATCTTAAAATGTTACGAAAAAAAGTGTTGTCAATGCACTTTTTTTATGCTATTATCTTAAGTGCAGTTGCATATATTATTTTGTAATTGTAAAGTTTGTGGGAGGGAATGCGGATTTGCCCAATACCACTAAACGAGAAATATTTTTATAGGAGGTGTTTTTCGTGGCAAAAGAAATCGTAAAAAGAGTAAAATTACAAATTGAAGCTGGTAAAGCTACACCTGCTCCACCAGTTGGAACATGTTTAGGACCAGTTGGTATTAATATTCAAGATTTTTGCTCTCGTTTTAATGAACAAACAAGAGATAAGATGGGAGATATTTTACCAGTTGAAATTTCAGTATATGATGATAGAAGCTTCGATTTTGTTATTAAGACTCCACCTGCTGGATTTTTGCTTAAGAAAGTGGCTAAAATTCAAAAAGGTAGTAAAAAAGGTGCCAATGAAATCGTTGCAACCATTACTAAAGATGATTTAAAATCTATTGCAGAAACTAAATTGCCTGATTTAAATGCATATGATGTAGATGCTGCAATGAATATTATTGCTGGTACAGCTAGAAATATGGGTATTGCTATTAAAGGTGTTAATGATGCTGAACTTGCTGAACAAGCTAAAGAAGCTCAAGAACATGAAGCAGAAATGGCTCGTCGTGATGAAGAATTAGCTGAAATGGAAGAAGAAGCAAAAGAACTTGCAAATGGAAATGTGGATGTACCTACTGCTAGCGATGAAGAAGAAACTGAATCTACAACAGAAGAATAATTATAATTTATTATAAAAAGAATCCGCTAATAAACCACAGTTAGGAGGAAATTATGAAGAAGTTTGGGAAAAAATATGTGGAAGCTTCACAAAAAGTAGAAAAAACTAAAACTTATTCTATTGAAGAAGCTGTAAAATTAGTTAAAGAAACTTCGATTACTAAATTTGATAGTACAGTTGATATTGCTATTAAACTTAATGTTGATCCTAAAAAAGCAGACCAACAATTAAGAGGTTCATTTGTGCTTCCAAATGGTACAGGTAAATCTAAAAAGATTTTAGTAATTGCCAAGGGTGCTCAAGCAGAAGCTGCTAAAAGTGCTGGTGCTGATTATGTTGGAGAAAAAGATATGATTGAAAAAATTCAAAAAGAAAATTGGTTCGATTTTGATGTTATTATCGCTACTCCTGATATGATGCCTGAACTTGGTAAAATCGGTATGATTTTAGGTCCAAAAGGATTAATGCCAAACCCTAAAACAAATACAGTAACTACAAATGTTGCCGCTGCTGTAAACGATGTTAAAAAAGGTATGGTTAGTTATAAAACAGATACTTTTGGAAATATTCATAGTGTAGTTGGAAAAGTTTCTTTTGACGAAAAAAAACTACAAGAAAATTTAGAGTATATTTTAAATACAATTGCTAAATTAAAACCAGCTAGTGTTAAAGGAAAATTTATTGATTCCGTTACAATTGCTTCTACAATGGGTCCTGGAATTAAAATAGATAAAAATTCTTTTGACATTTAATCATTTGTTTAATATAATACGTAATAGAAAAGCCTTATGACCAAAGACAGTAGGGGTGTAATCTTAATAAGCCTACCGAGGGAAAAGTAAGTAACTTATATAAATAAGCTCTTTTTCCCCTAAAAAGAGCTTTTCTATTGAAATATAAAGGAGGAAATATGGCAAGTCAAAAAGTTCTTAATGAAAAAAAAGAAATTGTTGACGAGATAAAGAATAAGATTCAAAATAGTGAATCCGTTATTCTATTTCAATATCAAGGTTTAACAGTTTCTAGTTTAAGTGAATTAAGAAATAAATTAAGAGATGTAAATGCCGAGGTTAAAGTTTATAAAAATACTTTACTTAAAAGAGCATTAGATGAATTAAATCTTAATTTAGAAGGATTTCTAGAAGGTCCAAATGCAATTCTTTTTGGTAAAGACCTACTAGAACCTATCAAAGTAATTTCAAATTTTGCAAAAGATAATGAATTACTTGATATACGAGTTGGTATTTTAAGCGGCGATGTTGCTGATATAAATACGATTCGTGAATATGCATCTATTCCATCAAGAGATGGATTACTTACAATGCTTGCTGGTGGTATGATGCAATATGTTCGAGATTTGGCAATTGGTTTAAACCTTTATGCTGAACAATTAGAAAAAAATAATAATTAATAGGAGGAAAGAAAAATGGCAAAATTAACAAAAGATGAATTTATAAGTGCTTTAAAAGAAATGACTAT
>CANRPZ010000078.1 GCA_947632625.1 uncultured Bacilli bacterium
ATTCAAGTTACAAAACCTCCAACTGTATTGTATCTAAAATATGATCCTCTATATTAAACTTGCTAGCATATTTTTCCACTTTTCTCATACTTATTTTATATATACTATCACGGTAATTATTTATTATTTCTTTATAATAATCTAATGGTATTTGTTTTTTTCTCCTGATAAGTTCAATTAATAATCTTTCCCTATCATACATATTAACTAGTATCCCATCTATTTCAACTTGGGTTTTACCAATTTCAAATAATTCATCAGTTGTAAATATTTGAACAATAGCTTTATTTTTAATGACCGATGCTTTTTGTTTGGTGGCTAGATAACATTTATCAGGAATTACATCAGTTAAACCATAAAAATAAAAAGCATTATCCAATGTTACAATCGCATTCGGATATTTTTTAGCATATATAAGAGTTGGATTGACTATTTCTTTTGTAGAATAAATACCATTCTCAACTTTAAATAATTCTTTCTTTTTTAATTTTTTTTCTATATTATATCTGCTTTCTTCGATTTTTAAAAGTTCCTTATAAGAATAAAGCATATTATCACTCCTTGTATTAACATTATAGCATAAACCTCGGTAATTAACAATCAATTACCGAGGTTTATGTTTATTTACAAGATTATTAGTTTGGTTTAAAAGTTATACCTTAATTATACAATGATTATCGCCCTTCTTATACATATTATTTTAATTTTGTTCCTTCACTATTTTTTATTGGTAATACATTTTCTAATTTTATATCTTGTTCTTCTTCTATTTTAATTTTAAGCAATCACTTATTAGTTTATTTTCTTTTTCTTGGGTATCTTCTACTTTCTAATATCCCCTCTTTAAAGCTACTTTCGGTTGGGAGAATTCTATTTCTTTTCTTCATAATTTTCTTCCTCCTATGATAACTACATTATACAAAAGAAAAAGGAGATAGTAAACTATTTCCCTTGATTTTTCTTTTCTTTTTTTGGCTTTTTTACATCTTCTTTTGTTTTTGGTAAAGCATCTTTTCTAGAAAGATTTAAACGTCCTCTGTTGTCATAGCCTAGACTTTTAACCACGATTTTATCACCAACTTTGAATAAATCACTTGGTTTATTTACTCTTTCATGAGCAAGTTGAGAAACGTGTACCAATCCTTCACAACCACTCCAAAGTTCTACAAAACAACCAAAGTCTTCTACTTTTGTAACAGTTCCTGTGTAGATTTCACCCTCTTCTACAACGCGCACCACATCCAAAATCATTTCCTTGGTTTTTTTGATAATCTCTGGATCTGTATGATAAATAATAACACGTCCATCATCTTCTAAATCAACTTTAACGGCATCTTTATCATTTACTGTAGAAACATTACTAGCTTCTAAAATAATTTTTGTAATCATTTCGCCACCGCGACCAATAACGTCTTTAATCTTTTCAGGATCAATTTTGAATGTTTCAATTTTAGGTGCATATGGAGATAATTCTTTACGTGGTTCTTTAATACAATCGGTCATGACGTCTAATATTTCAAGTCTTGCTTTTTTTGCTTGGGCAAGGGCTTCTTTTAAAATGTTTTTAGTAACACCTTTGATTTTAATATCCATTTGTAAAGCACAAATACCATCTTTTGTTCCAGCTACTTTAAAATCCATATCTCCCATGTGGTCTTCTAACCCTGCAATATCGGTTAAGATGGTGTATTTTTTACCATTCGTAATTAAGCCCATCGCAATACCTGCGACTGGTTTTTTAATCGGAACTCCTGCGGCCATTAAAGAAAGGCATCCCGCACAAATGGTTGCTTGACTACTTGAACCATTGCTTTCTAATATTTCACTTACCACACGAATCGTATAAGGAAATTCTTCTTCACTAGGTATTACTTGAGCAAGAGCTCTTTCTCCTAAAGCTCCATGTCCGATTTCACGTCGACCCGGAGAACCATATCTACCAGTTTCTCCAACAGAAAATTGTGGGAAATTATAGTGAAGCATGAATCGTTTGGTATCTTCAAGACCTAGTCCATCAAGAATTTGATGTTCTCCTAAAGCCCCTAGAGTTGTTGTTGCTAAACTTTGGGTCTCACCACGCGTAAATAAAGCGCTACCATGTGGTCTAGGTAAAATATCGACTTGGGCATCCAAATGTCTTATTTCGTCCATCGCTCTTCCATCTGGTCTTACTTTCTTATCTGTAATTAAACGTCTTACCTCATCGCCTTCAATGGTATCGACAACCTTTTTAACATCTTTCAAAATTTGTTCGATGTTTTCATCATTTGCATAGATTTCAGCAAAATTTTCTAAAGTAGAGTTTTTTACCTCTTCAATTCGTTCATAACTTGCTAGTTTATCCTTAATTTGAATAGCAGCAAGCATATCTTTTGTTGCATACTCTCTTACCGCACGCTCTAATTCTTCATCGATAGATGCAACGGCAAGTTCTTGTTTTTGAACACCTATTTCATCAATAATCTTTTGTTCAAATTCACATAATGTTTTAATATGTTCATGTCCAAACATTAAAGCTTCTAACATGTCTTTTTCACTTAATTCTTGCGCTCCAGCTTCCACCATACAAATAGCATCTTTTGTTCCAGCAACGGTTAAATTAAGACTACTTTGTTCTAATTCTTCTACTGTTGGGTTAATAATAAATTTTTTACCAATTTTACCAACTACAACTCCAGCCACTGGTCCATCAAAAGGAATATCACTAATTCCTAAACATAAACTTGAGCCAAATAATGCCGCCATAATGGGAGAGTTATCTTGGTCAACAGATAAGACCGTGTTAATCACTTGAATTTCATTTCTTAAATTCTCATCAAACATAGGACGAATTGGACGGTCAATAATTCTTGCGGCAAGTGTTGCTTCATCCGTAGGGCGTCCTTCCCTTTTAATAAACCCTCCTGGTATTTTACCAACAGAATATAATTTTTCTTGGTATAAAACGGTTAATGGGAAAAAGTCTGCCGTTATGGTATTTTTTCCCATTACACAAACGGATAAAATAACGGTATCTCCATAACGAACAAGTACTGACCCATTGGTTTGTTTTGCTAGTTCTCCAGTTTCTACTACTAAATCTCTTCCTAAAAAATCTAATTTAAATACTTTCTTCATTTTTTCCTCCTTTACTAGCATAAAAAAAGACACTTTAAAAAACAAGTGCCCTATTTTCTTAAATTTAATTTTTCAATTAGATTACGATATGATACAACATTATTTTCTTTTAAATAATCTAATAATTTTCTTCTTTTACCAACCATCATTAAAAGTCCTCTTTTAGAATGAAAATCATGGATGTGTACTTTTAAGTGTTCTGTTAATGCATTAATTTCTTTTGTTAAAATTGCAATTTGAACCTCTGTAGATCCACAATCTTTATCATTTTTACCAAACTCTTTAATGATTGCTTGTTTTTCTTCTTTAGTAACTGCCATATTTTTTCCTCCTTACTTTCTAATCGGTTTAAACTGAGTAAGAAAACGAGGTGTTTTTCTAACCAAGATTAAACTTCGTTTATATTATAGTATAAGTTTTATAAAAAATGCAATATTTTTTTATAATGTACATTTTGATAAAGATATTCGAAATGATATAAAGTTTTGATTTGGATATTCGAATTAAATAAAACCCATATATA
>CANRPZ010000079.1 GCA_947632625.1 uncultured Bacilli bacterium
AACCCCCCCCCCGAAGCTAGTTTCGGTTGGGAGGATTCTATTTCTTTTCTTCATAATTCTTTTTCCTCCTATGATAATCTAATTGTATCAAAAAGGTCTATTCTTTTCAACACTAATAAAATTAGACATTTTTTTTAAAAAGGAAAAGTATAATAGTCAATTATGAAAAATGATTTTTTTATTATTAATGGTTATCCTTTAGATGAAAACCAAATAAATGCAATTATAAATGCTAAAAAATACTCTTTGATAGTAGCTGGAGCTGGGAGTGGAAAAACACTTACAATGGTAGGAAAGATAAAATATTTATTAGAAATTAAAAAAGTAAACCCTAACGATATACTTTGCATTTCTTTTACAAATGAGTCTGTCAATAGTTTAAAAGAAAAAATTAATAACCCTGCTATTTCGGTATTTACTTTTCATAAATTAGCTATCTCTATTTTAAAAAAAGAAGACCTATATTATGAACTAGCTTCTCCAAACTTTTTAAAAGAAACAATTCATCTTTTTTTTAAAGAACAGTTATTAAAAAGTAATTTTTTAAAGAAACAATTTTACTTACTCACTAAAAAATTATTTTTTAACAAAAAGCAATATTTTACTTTTTTGCATAATCAAAAACATATCGAGTGTGAGAAACTTATCGCTACATTCATTTCACTATATTATACTAATAACTTTACTAAAAGGGATTTTAAAGCTTTTTTTGCTGAAAAAAAAGAAAAGCCTTTACTCTATATCCTTTATGCAATTATAAATTTTTACGAGAAAGAAAAAGAAATAAATCATCTTTATGATTTTGATGATTTAATTAAAAAAGCCATGGAATGTTGCCAAAAAAAGAACATATGCCAGTATCAAGAAATAATTATTGATGAATTCCAAGATACCTCTAAATTACGTTTGGATTTTATTGCTTCTATTGTAAAAAACAGTGATGCAAATTTAACGGTGGTTGGAGATGATTTTCAGTCAATTTATAAGTTTTCAGGATGTAATTTAAATATTTTTTTGAATTTTCAACAATATTTTAAAGGTGCTAATATTTTTAAGTTAGAAAATACTTATCGTAATAGCCAAGAACTTATTCATGTTGCAGGAGATTTTATTATGAAAAATACTCATCAAATTAAAAAAGAATTAAAAAGTCCCAAGCATTTAGAAAAACCACTTAAATTTTATTATTATTTAAATCCCAAAAAAATATTATTGAAAACCATTAACCAAATTGATTCACAAAAGATTTTAATTTTAGGAAGAAATAATTTTGATCTTTATAGTTATATTCCTAAAGAAAGGATACATTGGAAAGAAAATGGCTATTTTACTTTAGAAAATTGTAAAAAAAATCTGCGATATTTAACAATTCATAAGTCTAAAGGATTGGAAAGTGATACGGTTATAATAATTAATCTTTTAGATAATGAGCTAGGCTTACCTGCAAAGAAAAAAAATAAAAATATTATTAATTTGTTACAAGATAAAGAGCTTTTCTTATACGAAGAAGAACGTAGATTGTTTTATGTAGCTCTTACGCGAACAAAAAATGCCTGCTTTTTATTAATTCCTTATTTTAATCCATCTCTATTTATAAAAGAAATTAAAAACTATTCAACCTATATTGAAAAAAAATATTTATAACTTTTTTTCTTGCGTAGGTATCTCTATATGATAACCTAATCGATTTAGCTTTTCCGTAGTTAAAATTAATTCCTTTTCTTGATTTAAAATTTTTTCTAAAAAGTTAGATGGCGCCATTTCTTGATATTCTAATACAATTTCAGGAACTGTATGAAAATATTTCATAATAAATCCCATTCCATACTCTTTGGCAGCATTGGTATCTAAAGGAATAAACCCATTTTTTAGTAAGTCTTCGGCAAGTAATTTTTGTTCTTCTTTTTTCATCATATAGTATCCTACATCAGGTAATGAAGAATAATTAAAAAGTTCTAACCCTGCATGGCAATTATTTAAACTGAAAAATTGACGATATGTAACATCGACTAAATAATATCGAATTGTAATTTTTAAATTTTCTTTAACTGGAATTGCAACGGTTCCAAAAAAATGAGAAGGTGTTTCTCGATTCGTAAAAATGGTATCATCGTTAACCGTAATACTTAACCCTAATGTTTTACATAAATTCAAGGATATTTCTTGTGATAGTTTACAGCATCCTTTCAAACTCTCTGTATTTAAATCTACATGGAAATACTCTATAAAATTTTTTCTTGTATTTTGAACGATATAATTCATTAAAAGGTTGGCTTCATCAGGAAAAATACCATCTTGTAAATTATTTTGGTTGTTTTCTATTACCTCTTGTAAATGGATAATAGCTAAATTTAAGGCTGTTGGGTCGATATCAAATAGTAAAGGTTTACAATCGGTTATAAAAATAGTACTTAAAGCAGAATTTAAAGGTTTGTAAAAAGGATCCACTTGATATTTTTTACAAAATTCATAGTATTTCGTTATTAAAGTATTTAGATTTTGTAATTTCATAGGAAAATCAGGCTTTTTAATTAGCTCAATTATATAATCACAATATTCTTTTTGGACTTTTACTATTTCCTCATCTGTTTTCATAAGAATACCCCTTTTATTTCAAATTTATTTTAACATATTTTCTATATATTGAAAACTTTTTTTCATTGTAATTTCTTTTATTTTTTTCAATAAAAAAAAGACGTATTAACTACGTTTCTTTTTACTTTCTTTTTTATTTTCGCTACTAGTATCTTTTGGATTTAATGCAACTAAAATTTCATTTTTAGCATAATTAGTATAAGCAATTACAATAAGCACTCCAATTGTGGTAATAATTACATTCCAAATGATTGCAGATGCATTAGATATACCACTCTCTTTTGCTTTTGCCATTTCTTCAAAGACATCATAACGATTAGAACTATTATATAAACTAGTAATTGCAGATTCGATTTGGCTATTATAAGATTCACCATATCCTAAAAATGTTTGGTTCCCTATAATTATATAAGGTACTCCGCTAGCATTGTCTCCTAAAAATGCTGAAACTTTCTTTTGTAAATTTGAATTATTTGAATCTTGCCATGTTTCAAAAGAAATAATTTTAAAATATTGTCCGTAATTTTTAACTAAAGTATTCGCAACATATTTTAAGAAATCTTCACAATGTGAACAACCTTTTCCTCTAAACAAATAAATTGGAACTTGTTTATCGTTTTCAGAATAACCGCTGATGTCATCATAAGTAAAATCTGGATTTATGGATTGTTCATCCTTTAAAGCATCAACTAAATTTAATGTTTTATAATCTGATAAGTTAATTTTTTCTGCAAATGTATTTATTGGTAATAAAACACAAATGGCTACGAAAATAGTTATTAGAATTTTTTTCACTACAATCTCCTTCTCCCTTTATAGTTAAAACTCCCTAATTGGGAGATAATAACAAGAATGGTGCCCAAGGCCGGACTTGAACCGGCACGGGTTTTAACACCCGCAGGATTTTAAGTCCTGTGCGTCTACCTATTC
>CANRPZ010000080.1 GCA_947632625.1 uncultured Bacilli bacterium
ATTATTATAATCATTTTCCAAGCAATTTTCTTTATTAAACTAACATTTTCTAAAGTAAATGGTGTTTCTCCTTTATTGATATTATTAAATAACGTTTCTAAATGCTTAAATATTATAGATGTCAAAATGATGATTACTAAAAGACTTGCAAAACCTGTTTCAACATAACCAATAATTTTTGCTTTACTATTATTTTCAAATATAGATATTACTTTGGTATTTAAAAATTCTTTATCCGCATCTGCTAAAACAAATGCTCCAACTTTCAAAACAACTTTGTCATTTTCTTCTAAAAGATTGATATTATGATTCGGTGCATTTAAAGTTAAATTATTATCTTTTATTACAACTTTTTGAGTTAAATAAGGAATTGTAATTAAAAGTAAACAAAGAAACGGAATAGCAATATAGCAAAATATTCTTCCTATTTTAGATATTACTACAATAATTTTACTTAAAACTTTCATTTTCTTTTGTTCTTCCTTTTTTAAACTGACCACTTTGGTTTTAACCTCATCGCCAAGTAAATCAATATCAATGATACTATCATTTACTAAATCATTAATTTTACAATGAAAGATTTTACATAATTCTAATAAATTATTCATTGTTGGATAAGCTTCCCCTGTTTCCCATTTACTTACAGATTGCCTAGAAACCCTCACCTTTTCTGCTAAATCTTCTTGTGAAAGTTTTTTTAAAATTCTTATTTTTTTTAAATTATTTCCAAATTTCATTAGTATTCCTCCTCGTACAATAAATTATAGATTTGAAAGTAATTTTAAACTACCAACTTTTAGTTGCATTTATTGTTTTTATAATAAAAAAACTAGCTAGATTGATAAACATATTTTGATACGGACAAAAATATATCAAAACTTTACTATTATTTAATATTTTAGCGAATGTTCATTGAAGAATAATTCTTTTTGGTCATTATTTTATTACTATCAAATGATATTGAAAATATAAACTTATTAAAAAATAAGATGAATAATTATTTAAATTGCAATCTTAAATTATAAGAATATTTCTTAATTAATGGAAATACTATATAGTGTAGTACAAATAATCCATGGATTGACTTTATTTATAATTTGTGCTACAATTTAATTACTCAATGACCAAGGGTTATATGAGTCCTGGAGACGCAGCTATATATTAGTTGCGTTATCCGTTTATATTGTATTTTAAAAGTCTCTAATAATCAAGAGACTTTTTTATATTTATTATATTCTTTTAATACATTTTGTAGATATCTAGGTTCATCAATTAAATAAGAGCTTATAATATACATATCATTTTTATTTCTTTCAAGAATTATTATATAACTATATAAATCATCACTATACAATAATTTAGTTCTTTTAGTATTTTTATATGGAGCAGTCCATATTTTTATTTTACTACATTCTAAATCATCACAAGTTGTACAATTTATATAATTTTTTATCATTGGAGCAACATAATTTATAAAATATGCACGTGGTTCCTTCAGTCTAATTTTCATACCTAATTTTTTTTTGAGTCTTAGTCGTTAAATGAAAAAATCCTTGCATTCTATTATCTTCAAATGGTGTAGTGAATACTTTAATTCTCATTCCATTTATTTTTAAATCACCATAATATATATTTTTTATAAAATAATCATATAATTCATCATCTGTAGTAGTTTCAGGTAATGGTCCATTTAAACCACATTTATTTTTAATCAATATCATCTCTTGATCTCCAAATAAATATATTAAATTTTGTATTACTATAATATGATGAAATATCGAAATCATTTTGATATAATTTTTTAATTTCATTAATAATATTTAGCTTTACACTATTACCAGAAAGTTTCCTATAATAATATGATAATGCCCCAATCAAAATATCATTAATTTGTAGTATTGGTGCTTCATAAGATCTAATTGGTTGAACTTTTTTTATAGTCTTTTTATTTGTATCTGACATTTTAATTCTTAAATAATTAAGCATTATTTGATGATAATAATATGAATTTGTATCTTTTATATCAGGATATATATTATATGAATTACCAGGAGTAATAATATATTTTAACATATCATAATATGCTTTATGGTAAAAATCATTTTCAGTTTGATTATATTTCTCATGGTTCAATTGTGTCTTATCAACTACAATAACTCTAAATTTTAAATCATCATTATTAAAGAAATAGTTAATAATATCTAGATATAATTTTTCTGTTTTTTTATCAATTTTATTCCATTTCAATTCTATTTTATCAGAAAGATTATAGTTTTCCTTTAAATGTTCTATATATTCATTTACCTTTTTTACTTTATACTTTGAACAATAAATTGCTCCAATTAACATATATTTGCTGTCATTACTTACTAGATGGCAACTTTCATCACAATAAACATTATATTCCATATAAAACCTCCTTTTTATTATATATTACAAAGTATCAATTTCTAAATCAATGGTTTCAATAAAATTAAAAATTATTTAGCTGTTTTTTGAATATCAAATTTTGTATTTTTTTAATTATATCTTTAATCATTCTTATCTTTCTATTATTATTATTATTTATAATTTTAATAAAAGAATCACCTAACTCAACAATAAATTGAATGTTCCTTTTTTATTTTATGCAAGTTCCCTTGACATATTTCATCATAACATAAAAACGACTTTTTACAAGTCGCTTTTCAAATAACTCAGAAATTCCAAGTTTGTTATCATTTTGGTAGCGCCGGGGAGATTCGAACTCTCGACCTACCGGGTATGAACCGGTTGCTCTAGCCAACTGAGCTACAGCGCCATAAATGAACAATATAATAATAGCATAAAAAAAAAGGACATGCAACCATTTTCAAAAATAAAAAGAGATTTTCATCCCTTAAATCCATCTAGCTATATATATACTACGTGTAGTATCTTCTTCGTAATGATTAAATATCGCGATAATATTTTCTACAATAGCAAGCAATTTATTTTTATATGTTTTAGCAATTCTAACATTGTAAATTTCTTTTTGCATTTTTCTTCTAAATAAATTATCATCAATATATTTTCCTAAAACATAATCAATTTTTTTAACAATTTTTACCTCTTCATCATTTTTAATATCAGCATTAAAAATAAAATTTTCATATATTTTAATTAACTTATCTGTAACTAAATCCTCTTCAAAATATTCAAAATTTATAATTCGATAGAAATTAGGACACATTTCTAGTACTAACTTATTTTTGTTCATCCTTTTACCTCCTTCTATCATATAAACATCATACTACAAGTAAATTCATTTGTAAACCCCTACATAATTTGAGTTTCCGTATTTTAAAAAAATTTAGATATATTATGATGATTTTTAGTTTACATGTCTAATAATATTCTATT
>CANRPZ010000081.1 GCA_947632625.1 uncultured Bacilli bacterium
TTTCCTTCAAAATATAAAAATAAGTCAGTTACATTTACAAAAGAAGGAATGGAATATGCCGAAAATTTATTGAAGAAATATCTTAAATGAGTATAAAATTATAAAATATTACACAATGACTATCGCCAGGTGGCGATGGTGCTGAGGTCATCTATGCCTTACGCAATAGTGACAAATTATCTAGTATCATTAGTGATAATTTTACAAAAGCGGGTCAAAATGTAAGAAAATATTATCAAAGAAGATTGCCTAGTAACCCAAATTTAGATTATTACTATATTTTAAGAGATACACCTAATAATGAATCTATCATTGTGGAATATGGGTTTGCAGATAGTAAAGGCGACGATGTAAATCAATTAAAAAACAATTGGGAAACTCTTGCAGAAGCCGTAGTAAAATCACTTGCTGAATATATCGGGGTACCTTATACTCCAGTTTCTACAGAAAATACTTATATTGTCAAAAGTGGGGATACCTTATGGAGCATCGCCAAAAAGTATGGCCTTAGTGTTGATGAGTTAAAACGTTTAAATAACTTATCTAGCAATGCTTTATCAATTGGTCAAGTTTTAAAAATAAAAGAAGATACTATACCGGAGGGAACAACACCATCTGAAGATACCTATATCGTAAAATCTGGAGACACTTTATATGGTATTGCAAAATTCTTTGGTTTATCCGTTGATGAATTAAAAAGACTAAACAATCTAACAAGTAACATGTTATCGATCGGTCAAGTTCTTAAAGTAAAGGATATGGGAGATGCATCTGAAAGTGATGAATATTACGTTGTAAAATCGGGAGATAATCTCTATAAAATAGCTAATTTGTTTGGAATAACAGTGGATGAGTTAAAGAAAGCAAATAACTTAACAAGCAACTTATTAAGTATAGGACAAAGATTATTTATACCAAAAACAAGTACTTATGAAACCTATACCGTAAAAAAAGGAGATACTCTTTACAGTATTGCTCGAGAATTTAATACTACTGTAACAGCACTACAAGCATTAAACAATTTAGCAACCAGTGTATTAACAATTGGTCAAAAATTACTAATTCCGTAAAGAAGAAAGCGAGCCTTTGTTGTCTCGCTTTTAAAATATTTAAAAATAAAAAACCATTTCTGGTTTAATAAAGTTCTTGACAAGTTCCAGCATCTGGTCGATAAAAGCAATGATTACGGTATCTTCCAGCTAGTCTTTGATCATACCATACATTTTGGCATGATGTGTTTTTAGCAGGTGCATAAAACCATAGAGCATGTGTTGCTGGATAATAATACTCGCCGCGTAAAACTCTTTCTGCTAAATTTTTTTCTAATGTTGTAGGGCTTCCTTGAAATAATGAAGAATTAATACCAGTAAATTGATTTTTTTGATAAATGGCATCCGTAATCGTTCTTATATTTTTAAATGTTAAACAATTTGCAATACTTCGATTAACAACGACATTTCCTACCATAAGCATTCCAAGGTCGCCTTCAGCAAGTGCTTCGGCACGCATAATTCTTGCTAATAAATCCAATTCCTTTGTCGTATAATTAATAAGCATATATTTCACCTACGATAATATATGAAAATGTTTGCGTATTGGTTCATCCTTATGCTATAATATCCATGTGAGCAAAAAATAGGGGATTAGTTAAATGGTATAATAGGAGTCTCCAAAACTTTAGTTGGGAGTTCGATTCTCTCATCCCCTGCCATGAGTTATCTAGAATCCGAATAGGGTTCTTTTAATATGAAATGAGGTATATATGGAAGAAATTTATGATAAGCTAGTTCGTGATAATATTCCTGATATCATTAGGTCTAATGGTGAAGAACCAATTACTAGAGTATTAGATGATGAAGAATATTGAAAATATCTTGTAAAAAAAGATTCCGAAGAATTAGAAGAAGTGAAAACCGCTTCAACTTTAGAAGAAATAAAAAAAGAATTGGGAGATAAATTAGAGGTATTAATAGCTATGGCTTATTTTTATGGTTTTACTTTAGAGGATATAATAGCAGAAGCTAAAATAAAAAAGAGTAAAAATGGTGGATTTGAAAAAAGATTATTATTAGAAAAAGTAAAAAATGTTAAAAAGAAATGTTAAAGATTTAGAACTAATTTAAAAAAATGCTATAATAAGAAAGGTGATTAGATATGAAAGAACTAACTTTAAAAGTAGAGGGTATGAAATGTAGTGGTTGTGAAAATCGTATTCAAAATGCTCTACAAAACTTAAAAGAAATAAAGAAAGTAAAGGCAAACTATGAAACTGGACTTGTTCACATTATTTTAAAAAAAGAACTTACAGATGAACTAAAAGAAGAAATTATGACTACAATTAAAAGAATGGATTTTGAAATAATTGAATAAAAATATTTTCATAAATTAAAAAAAATAAATATTTGTAAATTGTACACTATTTTAAATGTAAATTAACATAAATTGTCATTACTAGTTTACATTCATAAAATGGAAAAGTTTTATCACACTAATAATGAGTGTGATTTTTTATGAATAAAAAAGTTTTTGCAAAAGGTTTAAGTTTTTATAAAATTTTTATTTTTTTTATACTTGGAAGCCTTTTTGGTAGTTACTTTGAAGAGTTACAATACTTTATCAAAAATGATTGTTTTACAACTCGTCACGATTTATTAATTGGTCCATTTAGTACGTTATATGGTTTTGGTATGATTTTATTTTTACTTATATTGGGTCCTAAAAACAACTATAGAGGAATTGGTAAAACATTTCTCTATGCATTCTTATTAGGAGGTATTTT
Source organism: uncultured Bacilli bacterium (assembly GCA_947632625.1). Classification (GTDB taxonomy): domain Bacteria; phylum Bacillota_I; class Bacilli_A; order RF39; family UBA660; genus MGBC108787. Next base: position 2,780 of record CANRPZ010000081.1, read on the forward strand.
TGAATATATAGCGGGTGTAGTTGCAGAACAAATCTGTCATATAAAGTTTTGGGATTATTCTTCTATGTTTTTAAATATTAATGGTAAAACAACAATTCCTATCATGTTTATATGGGGTGTTTTAGGAACATTTGAATTAAAAATACTCTATCCAATTCTATCAAAATATATTGAAAAAATACCACCTTTAATTGGAAAAACTCTATGTATTTTATTCTTGATTTTTATTCTATTTGATATGATACTTTCTTATACAGTTTTTGCACGTATGGTAAAAAGAAAAGAAAATATTCCTCCGAAAACTAAAATTGGTGTATTTTATGATCAAGTTTTCAATGATGAGTTTATGTATAAGAAATATCCGATATTAAGAGGAAATAAAACTTATTAGAAAATTTTATATATTTTGTCACATTTTTAAAAGTTTTTTCTATATTTGTCGAAAGCCTTGAAAAGATAAAAGGAAACTTTATAATAGCAAGTCAGATTCAATCAAATGGG
>CANRPZ010000082.1 GCA_947632625.1 uncultured Bacilli bacterium
TCGTCCTTGACTAAATTTATTGAAAGACTAAATTTCATTCCTTTGTTCTTGAACGCAATTTACTTTTTCATTTAACATAATCTCGAATTATTCGAGATTTTTCTTTTTATAAATCCAAAAATATGTTAAAATACTAAATAGGTGAATAAAATGCAAAATAAAGGATATACAATACCAGAATTAATTATAATCATTATTATCGTAGGAATTTTTTCATTAGTCTTAATTAATAAATCAAGTAATATATTTGTTGATACAAACGATTTAACAGAAGAAACCCAAAAATTAATATTAATAAAATCATCTACGGACTATGCAAATAGTATTATTGATACTTTAAAAGTAGAAGATAAATATATTACCGGAAAAGATTTAGTTGAAACCGAGTATTTAGTTGATGATGAAAATATCTATAGTGATGTAAAAATAAAATTAAGTTATGATGCAAATACAGAAAGTCCAAAAGTAGAAATATTGGAGTAAAATTATGGTTATAACCAAAACGAACTTTATCGAATACTCAAAATGTAAAAGATTTGTTGCTTTAGAGGAAATAAAAAGAGAAAAAGAAATCGCCGATATAAGCTATCAACAATATAAAGAGCAAGAAAAACAAGAATGTTTAAATGAAATGTTAGAATCTATGTACGATGTAAATGAAGAAACTGGAGAAGAAATTGACCAAATTGAAAAAATAGACCGTCAGTTAGAAGCTATGATGGAATACTATAAAACAGTAGAAATAGAAGCCGGACGTATTAGTGAAGAAATATTTGGGGGAAAATCAATCTATGCTGAAAAAACAAAGGATCAAGAATGTTTTGATTTTTCTTTAAATGGAAATCGTTATCTTTGCTATGTTGATATTTATAACGAAAATGGAAATGGAATTAATATTATTGAGGTAAAAGCAACCACTAATACTAAATATAAAAATTTAAAAGCTGGGCATAAAGTAGGAAAGAAAGTAGAGGAATACTTTTCTATATGGGAAAGAAAAAATAATATTTCCCGTTTAAAGGGAGAAATTAGTGATTATCCTCTAGAGTTAGAAATGCCTAAAGAAGAATATGAAAAACAAAGAGATAAATTATTCGATCGTTATCATTTAGGCAAATATGTATATGATTTAGCTATTCAAAGATATTTTATTGAGCATGAATATATCAGTACACATACCGAAGAAAAATTAAAAAATTTTCATTATTATTTAGCTGTATTGAATGCTGATTATGTATTTGATGGGACATATGATGGAAAAACTCCTGTTTATCATAAATCAAGTACAGGAGAAGAATTAATTACGTTTTATGATATGACCAAAGTAACAGAGGAATACCAAAAATATGTAGAAATGGATCGTAAAAAAATAGAATATTATTTAAATGAACTCGATGCATCTACAGTAGATTTAGGTATTTATTGCAGCTATAAACAAAGAGGGGAATGTAAATACTTTGCTCCGATTTGTGGTAAAAAAATTCCTAAAAAAAATTCGAGTTTGAATTACATTTATGGCGGTCATGGTTTTAAAAAAGAAGACGGAACATCAATAAAAGGATTAGATTTAATTAATGAAGGTTATATAAATATGCTTGATGTACCAGAAGAGTGGATTTGTAAAAAATATCATGAGGTTCAAAGAGATTGCCTTCGTTTTGATAAACAATATATTGATACTGAAAAAATAGCAGTAGGTTTAAAGCAACTAGAATATCCTATTTATCATTTAGATTTTGAAACTATGCCTTGCCCAGTCCCAAGATTTAAAGGTGAATGGCCATACATTCAATCTCCATTTGAATTTAGCTTACACATTGAACGTATGCCGGGGGTTTGTGATAAAGAAAAGGATAATATTGTATTTTTAGCAAAAACACATGAAGATGAAAGAGAAGATATGATAAAAACAATGCTACAATATATGGATCCGAATAAAGGTACTTTGTTTGCTCAAAATGTTAGTTTTGAAAAAGGAAGAATAAAAGAGTTGGCTACCATTTTTCCAGAATATAAAAACGATTTAATGAAACTTTATGATCGAGGATTTGATTTATTGTGGCTTGTTAAAACCAATGCTAAAATGTATGAAGATTTAGGCTTTTCAGAAGAAAGAGCAAAAATGTTTAATTTTTATGATAAAAGACTATCAGGTTCTTTTTCTATAAAAAAAACTTTACCAGTATTTAGTAACTTAAGTTATGAAAATTTAGTAGTAAAAAATGGAACGGAAGCTATTGTTGAATATGCCAACTATAATAAAATGAGTAAAGAAGAATTTGCGTTAAAATATGAAGCCTTAAGAATTTATTGTCAACAAGATACTTGGGCAATGGTTGAAATTTTAAACGCTTTACGTAATATTGTCAAAGATATGTCAAAAAATAGTGAAAATGGTGTAATATTTACATAATATTTAGTATGATAATAATGTAAGGATGTGAAAATATGTTATACCCATCAATTGATAAATTATTAAATATTGTTGACTCTAAATATAAATTGGTGCATGTTGCATCAATTCGTAGCAAACAAATGAGTGAAAAAAATCATTTTCAAATGAAAGAGAATGAATATCATAACAAAAAAGAGTTAGGACGTGCTTTAGAAGAAGTGGAAAAGGGTCTTATTACAATTAAAGAAAAATAAAAAAGAAAGAATTATATAAAAATACTTGCGAAACCTTTTTTTATATGATATTATAATCTTGTTCTTTCGGGGAATTAGCTCAGCTGGCTAGAGCACCACGTTTGCACCGTGGGGGTCAAGGGTTCGAATCCCTTATTCTCCACCAATATGATAGAAAACTCGAATTAATTTATTTCGAGAGTAATAAATACTAACAGAAATGTTAGTTTTTTTGTTTTTTAAGAAAGAATTAGAAGTAAGTAAATAAAAATATCAAAAGCAAGAAATATATGATACCGAAGATTTATATGATATTGCTGATAATATTCTAAAAGAAAATGAAACAAATGATTATCTTTACTACAATAATTATGTTTATGTTAACGATAAAGATATAGACATATAAAAAGCCAAACAAATTTCAAATGCTCGACTTTAATAAAGAGTCTGTAAATAAATCTGTGTAAATAAAAAATCTTTCCATGATAAAATAAAAGAAATGGAGAGATTTTTATTAT
>CANRPZ010000083.1 GCA_947632625.1 uncultured Bacilli bacterium
AGATTAAAAATCTCACTCATTAATCTCTTCTTTTTGGTGTTTTAATTTATTTTAGCTGTGAATAGTAACAATTCGTCAAAAATGATGATGAAAAAAGTTGATTTAAAAAAGTGAAAACTATACATTTGTTCACTTTTTTTGTATAATGGAAATAAGATTAGGTGATGTATATGGATCTACTTGCAGTTAAGAAAATAGGACCAAAGTCAGTTCAAATTTTAAATAAATTAGATATTAGGACAGTTCAAGATTTATTAACGTATTATCCTTATCGCTATAATGTTTATAGACCAAGTTCTTTAAATGAAATAAATGATATCGATGTAGTATGTGTGAATGCAACTATTGAATCTACACCTAAAGTTTCTTATATACGAAGAAATTTTAATCGTCTATCTTTTAAAGCATTAGCAAACGATTTCTTAATAAATGTAGTAATTTTTAATCGAGCTTTTATGGTTAAAAATTTAGATGTGGGAAAAAATGTTTGTTTAATAGGAAAATACAATAAACAAAAAAATTCATTTGTAGCCAATGATATAAAATTGGGTTGGATTACGGATATAAAAATAGAACCAGTTTATCACATTACCAAAGGAATCAAAAATAAAGAAATCAATTCTTTCATTCAAAATGCTTTTCTTTATGTAGATCAATTACTCGATTATATTCCAAAATCTATACAGGAGAACTATCACTTTTTAAGTAAGGAAGAAGCTATTCGAGAAATTCATAATCCTAAAAGTAGTCAAAAATTAAAACAAGCTAGATTAAGATGTATTTATGAAGAATTTTTTGTTTTTATGCTTAAAATTAATTATTTAAAAAATAAAAATGAAAATATAAAAGGTATAAAAAAGGAATACGATGAAGAAAAATTGGAAAATTTTTTAGCTTCTCTTCCTTTTGAATTAACAACGGATCAAATTAGTGCTGTAAATGATTGTTTAAAAGATTTAAAAAGTTCTAAAAAAATGAATCGTTTAATCCAAGGGGATGTGGGTAGTGGAAAAACAATTGTGGCAACAATTACGATGGTAGCCAATGCATATAGTGGGTATCAAAGTGCCTTAATGGCTCCAACGGAAATTTTGGCCAAGCAACATTATGATACGATTTCTTTTTTATTGAAAGATTTTGATATTCGAGTTTGTCTTTTAACGGGGAGTGTAAAGAAAAAAGAATATGAAGAAATTTTGAAGCAATTGAAAAATGGTGAAATTGATATTTTAATAGGAACGCATTCTCTTATTAATGAAGAGGTTCAATTTAAAAATCTTGGGCTTGTTATTACAGATGAACAACATCGCTTTGGTGTGAATCAACGTGGCAATTTACAAAATAAGGGAATTCTTCCTGATACGATTTATATGAGTGCAACACCAATTCCTAGAACCTATGCTTTAACTATTTATCAAGATATGGATACCTCTTTAATAAAGACGAAACCTAATGGTCGCAAGGAAATAAAAACATATGTTAAAAAGGAATCTGAATTAAAAAGTGTTTTAGAACATATTTTAAAAGAAATTAAATTAGGGCATCAAATCTATGTAGTAGCTCCTTCTATAACTGAAAATGAAGAAAGAAATGTTCATGATGTTCAAAATTTAAAGAAAAGTTTTTTCCTTGCTTTTCAAGGAAAAATAAATATTGATGTTTTACATGGCAAGATTAAAGCAAAAGAAAAAGAAGAAATTATGGCTCGTTTTAAATCTGGAGAAACGAAAATTTTAATTGCTACTACAGTAATTGAGGTTGGAGTGGATGTAAAAAATGCTACAACGATTGTTATTTTTAATGCTGAAATGTTTGGACTTGCTACTTTACATCAATTAAGAGGAAGAGTTGGAAGAAATGATTTGGAGTCGACTTGTTTTTTAATTAGTGATTATGATATTGAACGACTAAAAGTGTTAGAACAAAGTAACGATGGTTTTTATATTAGTGAACAAGATTTTTTAATGCGTAGAGAAGGGGATTTATTTGGAACGAGACAAAGTGGGGATATGATTTTTAAAATTGCAGATTTGAAGAAAGATTTTAAAATATTATTGCAAACAAAAGAGGATAGCAAAATATTTTTAAGAGATACAAAAAACATGGAAGAAAAATATGAAAAAATTTTAAAAAGTATTAGCCATATTGATTAAATTTCGTTTTTAAAATATAATATATTTAGAGGAGGTATGTAGTATGGATAGAGTGGAAATTAAAACCAAAGCTAAAGAAATTTTAAAAGAAAATTTCAAAGGATTTTGGAAGGGCTATATTATTATTTTCGGTATTTCATTTTTATGTTCATTAGTCCTTGGGATAATTGCTAAACCAGGTAGTATTCTTTATCAAGCGCTAAATTTAGTTATTACATTCTTTTTATCCACTTTAAATGTTGGATTTATTCTATATATTTTAAAGATGGTTCGAAAAGAAGAGTATAGTAATGAAGATATTTTTAAATTTGTAAAAAATGTCTTACCTATTGTAGCGATTACAATTTTAATGACTATATTCGTTTTTCTTTGGAGTTTACTTTTAATTATTCCTGGAATCATTGCAGCATTAGGGTATTCAATGGTTTTCTACATTTATGCTGATAAACATGTAGAAAATGAAAGTAAAAGTCCTATGGAATACTTAAGCGAAAGTAAAAAACTAATGAATGGTTATAAATTAGACTATTTCGTTTTTGGTTTAAGCTTTATTGGTTGGATTTTACTTTCAGCAGTAACATTTGGTATAGGACTTATTTATACAATTCCATATATTACTATAGCTGAAGCTTTATATTATGAAGAATTAAAAAAGAAACACAAAACGGAATAACAAAAATTTAACACTTTTTTTGTCATTTAGAAAAAAATTATTTGACAAAGGAAGAAAATCATTATATGATTTAATTAGCATGATACAATATCATGCTAACCTTTCAACATTCTTACGATATAAATGTGAGAATGTATCAACCAAAACCCCCTGAAGGAGCGCAATAGCGCTCCATTTTTGTTGAAACCCTTTAT
>CANRPZ010000084.1 GCA_947632625.1 uncultured Bacilli bacterium
AAATAGAATATTATTAGACATGTAAACTAAAAATCATCATAATATATCTAAATTTTTTTAAAATACGGAAACTCAAACCGTTTAAAAATATTGTTAAAAATTAAAAAAAGTTATACAATAGGAAAAAATGTGTGGAAAATAGTTTAAGAAAAAGAAGGTGACTCATTATGGCGGAAAATAAAAATAAGGAAAAAAAGACTACTGTAACCAAAAAAGGAACAACAACGAATAAAACAACAAGGGCGAAAACAACAAGTTCTAAAGGAACAAAAAAAACGATCACTCCTGCTAAAAAGAATTCGACTACTAAAAATAAAACGGTAAAAAAGGTAACACCTAAAACAACAACCTCTAAAAAAAGTACCCGCCCTAATTCAAAAAGTGTTTCTAGTAAAAAGAAAACTCCAACAAAAAAGAAAGCTCCAATAGCAAATACAGCAACAAAAGCAAAAACAACGAGTTCTAAAGGAACAAAAGTAGTTAATAAAGCCGCCACAAATTCAAAAAGAGATACGAAAACTACTTTAAATAAAAAAATTGAAAATAAAGAAGAACCTATAAAAATTATTACAAGTTCAAAAAAGATTCCTGGAAAAAAAGTTGAATCTAAACCAAAGAAAAAAAGTTTTAAAGAGATCTGGCTTACTTTTTTGGCTGAATCAAAAAAAAGATTTAACAAAGTTTGGCAATTATTAAAAACCAAAAAAATTATAACCCAAAATCCAAATAAAAAACCTTTCATTGAAATTAAAAATAGAAAAAAATGGATATTTTATTCTGTTTTATGCTTACTTTTGGCTATTCTTTTAATGATTCCTTATGGAAATCGCTCTTATTTATCCGAAGCTTCAAATAAAAAAATCGAGGCACCAAAATTTATGAAATTAAAAGAAGAATGCTGTTCCTATACGGCGACTTTTAGTTCTCCAAGGAGTTCATGGTCTTTAAAAAAGGACATGGAAAATATACTTAAAAATTATGAACTTTTACAATGTGAAGATAAAACCTATTACTATAATTCTAAAGAAAATTATTCAATTACTGAATATAAAATTAAAAATGGTTTATTTTTTAATCAACTTTCTATTACTTATGGAGTTGGTAATTCCTGTGATATTGATACTAAATTTAAAAAATTGGAATTATTACCACAATCCTTTTCTATTGAAGATGCTAAAAAAGATGGAAATTATGTAGTTGTAGGGGATAAAGTTTATAACAAAGAAGCTTATAGTAATTTTATGGGGGATGTTAAAAATAGAATTTCTACTGCTTTACGAATTGTAAAAACAAATGAGTATGGAGATGTTTTAATAACCGATTTAGAATATAAAGACGGTAAATATATAGTTTCTTATGATGGTACAAGAGATAGAAATAATAAAAATAATCATAGTATAGAAGCTTATATATTTGATAATTTAAAAGTTTATAATAATAAGTTATATGCCTATAATGGAAATAAGCTAGTGGTGAATGGTAAAAAATATAATACTTATTATTTGTTAGATGTAAATTAAATTACCTATCAATGGTAATTTTTTTTGTATATTTTTTTCACTTTTAGTATATGTTAATAGAAGAAAGGAAGGAAAAAATGTTACCTAGAAAAAGTGAATATTCTTTATTTGATGATTTTTTTAACGATTTTAATTTGCAATATCCCAATCGCATGATGAAATCTGATCTTTTAGAAAATGAACAAGAATATTTTCTTACAATTGATTTACCAGGCTTTTGCAAAGAAGATATTAAAATTTCATTTCAAAATGGTTATATTATGATACATGCTATAGCTAAAAAAGAAGAAAATGAGAACGAGAAAAGTCATTATGTAAAAAAAGAAAGATTTTTTCAAGAGTGTTCTAGAGATTTTTATGTAGGTACTGAAATAAAAGAAGATAAGATTAAAGCAAGTTACAAAAATGGTGTTTTACAAATTCGTATTCCTAAAAAAGAATCTGCAAAAACTTTATCTGAACAAAAATATATTCAAATTGAAGATTAATTCCTATTTTAAAAGGAATTTTTTATTTGTTTCATTTTGAAATAATTATTATAAAATATTATTTTTATTGAAACGAACCCCTACTTTTAATATAATGAGATTAACCTAGAGGAGGAAAAATGAAAAAAATATTTTTAGTCGTATGTATTTTATTTATAACAGGTTGTACATCTTTAGAACAAAAATCTGAAACGGATTTTGAAAGAGAAAAATTAAAGAATTTAAATACTGTATATAAAATTAATGAGAATTCTTCTATTTATTCGAATTTAAAGGAAATAAAGTATACAAATGAAACTGGTAAAGAGTTTGATTTAAAGGAATCATTAGAAAATAAAACAATTACTATTGATGAATTAATATCAAGAATGAATTTAATTAATGCTGCAAATGATGGCGGCTCTTTATTTTATGAATCTACAGACGATTTAACTAATACAAAATTTTATTTAGCTAGATGTAATAGTTTACCTGGCAATGGTGGAATAAAAGATATATTTATTTTTGATAATGAAGATCAAATGTATGATGGTTATTGCACCATAAATGGATAAAGTTTAACTGTATAATTGTGTAAAAAAGATTAGAATGCCTTACTTTTTTTAATTTTTATAGATTTTGTTTTAGTAATTTGATACAATATAGTTAACATAGAGGAGGAAAAAAAATTATGAAGAAAAGAAATAGAATCCTCTCAACCGAAACTAGCTTCGGGGGGGGGTTATTAGAAAGTAATAATAAACCAACGGAGCTACAAAGG
>CANRPZ010000085.1 GCA_947632625.1 uncultured Bacilli bacterium
ATTCAATACCTTTAGAGTATAAATACATTTTTTTACATTCTATTTTATTTTAACCTTAATTTATGATATTATGTAATTATAAAATGAAAGGAATATTGCAAATGAAGAAGTTAAGAGAATTATATGACATAGATAGTGATATTGAAATTAGTGGTGTTTGTATTAATTCAAAGCAAGCAAAACCAGGAGATATTTTTGTTTGTACAATGGGTGTTAATGCTGATAGACATGACTATATTGATGATGCAATAAAAAATGGTTGTAGTGCAATTGTTGTAAGTCGTGATGTTGGTAATAAGAAAGTACCTATTATAAAAGTTAAAAATACTAATCAAGAATTGTCAAAACTATGTATGAAATTATATGATTATCCAAATAAAAAACTTACTATGATAGGTATTACTGGTACTGATGGAAAAACAACTACAACTACAATTATTCAAGCACTATTAGGAAAAAATAACTGTGGTTATATTGGTACTAATGGTTATAGTTATAATGATGTAAAAGGAGATACAGAAAATTCAACCCCGAGTTTTGCAGTTAGTCAAATATAAAATTGCTAGTTTGCCCTTATATTATAAGGTTTTTTATTTGTCAACATTTTGTTATTTTTATGTTGTACACGTTACCGCACGTGTGCTATAATATTATTGTAAAGGTAGTTGTTGTTTATGTATTTAAAGAAAACTCTTAATAGACAGGGCAATATATTTTTATCCTATGTGCAGGGGTATAGAACTGAAGATGGCAAAGTTAAACAAAAAACTGTAAAAAATATTGGTTGGCTTAAGGACTTAGAAAAAACATATGACGATCCAATCTCATATTTTAAAGATTTAGCTAAACAACAAAATAAAGAAGAAATAAAAGAATTGATTATTAAAGATTTGAAAACAAAAATTATTGATGAAAATTCAAACTCTAAGAATCTTGGTTATTGTATTGCTAAAGACATTTATAACAGTTTAAATATAAATCAATTATTATCTAGTTATCAAAAAAAGCTTAAAATCGAGTACAATCTTAATGACATTCTTTCTTTTTTAGTTTATATGAGAATTATATATCCCGCTTCTAAAAAAGAAACTTATGAAAAGAGAAATTTATTATTTGAAAAATGTGATTTTTCTCTTGATGATATTTATAGAAGTCTTACGCATCTTAATACATTAAAAAATGATATACAAAAAGTTATATGGGAAAATACAAAAGATACTTACAAGAGGCAGACTTCTACAACTTATTATGATTGTACAAATTATTATTTTGAAATTGAATATAATGATGAGGATATATTTGAATACGACGAACATGGTAATGTTAAATTAGATAAAGATGGTATTCCTATTATCAATCAAAAGGGTTTAAGAAAAAGAGGACCTGAAAAAAATCATCGCCCTGATCCTATTGTTGAAATGGGATTACTAATGGATGCTTCTTTTATTCCACTTTCTTACGACTTATTTCCTGGAAACGAAAGTGAAAAAAATTCTTTAATTCCTATAGTAAATAGAACTAAAAATGATTTTAACTTAGATAGAACGATCGTGGTTGCTGACAGAGGTCTAAATACTTCTGATAACATAATTCAAATTGCTGGTTTAACCCTTGAACAATCATTAAAAAAGAATGGATATGTTTATGGTCAATCCGTAAGAGGTGCTGATGAAGAATTTAAAAATTGGATATTAAACCAAGATGATTATGTAATTGATAAGATAAAAGATGAGAATGATAAAGAAATTGTTTTTAAACACAAGTCTAGAATACATCCTAAAAAAATGTATGTTATAAGAGATGATAAGGGTAAAACGAAAAATGGGAATAAAAAAAGACAATCTGTTTACGTAGACCAAAAACAAATGGTTTATTATTCCCAAAAATATGCGAATAAGCAAAAAAGAGACAGAGAAATGATTATTAAAAAAGCAAATGATTTAATAGCTCATCCTGAAAAATATACTAAAGCTACTTCTTATGGAGTATCAGGATATGTAAATAATTTAAAATTCGTCAAAGATACTGGTGAAATTGCCAATGCTAATTTATTATCATTAAATGAAGATAGAATAAAAGAAGAAGAAAAATATGATGGTTATTATTCTATAGTAACAAGCGAAGAACATCTTAGTGATATCGAAATAAGAAATATATATCGTGGTCTATCTAAAATTGAAGAAACTTTTAAAGTGACTAAATCAGGTTTAGATACTAGACCTGTATGGTTAAGTTTAGCTGATCATATCCAAGCTCATTTTTTAACTTGCTTTATAGCTTTGGTAATTACCAGGCTCATAGAAACTAGACTTAAAGGTAAGCACTCTTTTAAACATATATTGCAATCATTAAGAAATTATACTAGTAATCATATAGAGCATGATATATATATGCAATCATTTACTAATGAGGTTATTAAAGATTTAGAAAAAGAATTTAATATTGATTTATCAAGAAAATATTTAACACTATCTGAAATTAAAAAAATTTTAAAATAGTTGAAATTAAAGGTTGGTGTACAACAAATTAAAAATGAGCAAACCTATATAGAATAAGGATTTGCTCATTTTTGCTGCAAAACTCAAGATAATAGTGTATTAAACTATATTATTACTTTACTACATTATTAAGAATATTAAAATGTATTTTCATAAAAAAAAGGA
>CANRPZ010000086.1 GCA_947632625.1 uncultured Bacilli bacterium
CTGGGGGGACTTGAACCTCCGACCTCACGCTTATCAGGCGTGCGCTCTAACCAGCTGAGCTACAAGCCCATTTCACAATGACTATTTAATTTTATCTTATTTTTGTAGATAATGCAAGTCTTTTTTATTATATTCTATGCAAAACGTTGTAAATTTTTAATCTTCTAATTTTCTTTTGATTACAATATCAAGTTTTTTTAATTCATTATAAATTTTTTCTGTTTCGGTTTTTATTTCGTTACCGTCATAATTTATATTGCTTAATGCTTCCTCAATTGCTTTATCATAGTTTCTTTTGTACTTTAAATTTAATTCATGCCAATTTATATTTTTAAATAAAGAAATAATGTTTTCTTTAAAAGGTAATTTGTGTTGTAACATTAATATAGCAAGAATGGGATACCCAGGATATCCTTGCCAAAAAGTGGCATTGTCATTTGAAACATAAATATTTTCTTTCCATAAAACAGTGTATTTCTTTTTACCATCAGAAGAGGTAACCAAAGCTCTATTTTCTTCTAATTGAATTCTTTTATCCGCAATGCAAGTATAAGCTTCGTATATTTTTGCAATAGGGGGCATTTTTTCCATTTTAATCACCTAATGATAGTTTATCATTTCTTTTTTTCATAAACAAGAATAGAATCTTTAATACAATTATCATTACAAATAATGCTATGCATACTAATAAAAGAAATTAATTCTGGCTTATATTCTTTTAATTCTTCAAATGTGACACGAAAATTATAAATAGGATAGTAATCTGTACAATAGGCTTCATCGGTATTATATAAGTAGCTCATAAGCATTTTTCCCTCTTCATTTAAATAAACATTCATTTTTTCAATCATTTCCATGATTTTATTATAATGTATTAAATGAGGTCCAATATTCGATAACCATATCGTATCAAAAGAACGTGTAAGTTTTACTTTAAATAAATCTGCTTGTATAATTTCTAGATTAACTTTTTTAATTTTTCTTTTTGCTTCTTCGTAGTTATAATCCGTGCTTAAATAAGGATTAATGGTTTCGATCACACTTTGTTTGTCTTCTTCATTAGCATAAAATATTTCATTTCGAATTGTTTTTGGATCATAATTTTGTAGGAGTTCATCCCAAAATAAATAGGACTCATAATCAAGTAAACGTAAGGTTTTTATAATTTTTTGATAATCTTTTTTATTGAAAAGTAGGGGATTATATTTACAGGATTTAGGATAGTTTTGATAACGTAGAAATCGAAAGAATTCGTCTCTATTTAATTCGAGTAGACTCGCCATTTTTAAATAGGCATAGTATTTTGTAAAAGGACAAATATCGAGTAAGGTAATATCTTTGCAATCGTATAAGGTAGCATTTAATACTTGATCAAAAGAAGAACCCACCGTTAATAAAGATTTATCTTTTAAATGAAATTTTTTGATATAACCATCAATATTTTCGGTAGTAAAGGGGTAGAGTATGTAAAATTTTCTATCAAGTTCTTCTATATATTTACCATCACATTTTTCTATAGCCAATTGCAAAATATGTTCGAAATCCATAATAATCGCCTTTCTTATGAGAAATTTTTAACATACAATAGCATTTTTGCTGCTTTTTTCAATACTTTTCTTTTGGACATAATAAAATAAAAAAGCGACTCTTTTATAGTCGTTTCAAACCAATCTGGTAACCTAAAAGAAGGTATACAACAACTTTTCTATTTTAAAAGTTCTCAAGCACATTACTATCATTTCTCCTTATCATTATGATAGTAGTTATAAAAAATGACACTCATTTTTATTTAATTTTTTAAACTTGTTAGGACCATATATATGAGTACTATCATAGGTTATTAGTCTTTTTTCTTTTTCACATATTTTTTCGCTGTATCAATAATATTTTCATCTATCATTAAATGATTTTCAAAATTGACAATTTTAGTATCAATTTCATTGTATAAAGAACATTTGTTTTGTATAATATTCATGGATACATTTGGATATATCAGATGTTTTCCCTTTCAATTATCAAAAGATAAAAGAAAGGTGGTGGTTTATTATGACAAAAAGAGAACTTTCTCAATTTATTATAATTCTGCTATTATTCTTTGTAGTAATCACCTTACTATTTAGATAATAAAAACATCTGATTTCAACAATCGTTGATTTCAGATGGAATCCATAAGGGATAACATCTGATTCTCGCAATCAAATGTATCCTTTTTTTATTTTATGCAAATCTCTTTGCTAAATACATCATAACATAAAAATACACTTACATCAAGTACGCTTTTCTATATTTGCTTGAAAAGTTCGAGTATTTCAATCAATCAGGAAGGAGTATGACAACCTTCTATTTATATTTTTTTTGATAAAGAATAAATTCTTTTCAAAACAGTAGCATTATCATAATTATCATAGCTTGGTGCTTTTTCAATTTCTGGAATTTGAAATAAATTCCAGAATTCTAATTTAAAGTGGTAAGTTGCAATTCCTTTATTTCATTTATTGAATATTTTTTTTTGATTTCCAAGATATATTAGGATTACTATTACATAAAACACAAAATAAAATCAATCTATTTTTATATAAGTCTTCAAACGTATGATGTCCATCACTTATTTGTTTTACTGAAATATTGCCATTTATTTTTTC
>CANRPZ010000087.1 GCA_947632625.1 uncultured Bacilli bacterium
CCCCACTAGATTTTCTATAGGGATGTCTTTATCTCCCCAGTAGATTATCTAGAGCCCAAGTTTTAATGACTCAACTTGTCTTTTAAAATTTCTTTGGTTACAACTGGATTTGCTTTTCCTCTTGTGTTTTTCATGACTTGTCCTACAAAGTAATCGAATAAATTATCTTTTCCGTTTTTATATTCTTCTACTTGGGTTTTATTTTCTTCTAAAATTTGGGTAATAATTTCTTCTAAAGCATCTTTATCGGAAATTTGGGCCATATCACTACTAATATATGATTTTGGTTCTTTTTTCTCTTCTATTGCTTTATAGAATATTTCTTTAGCTTGTTTGGAAGAAATGGTACCTTTTTTAATTTCATCCGTAATTTGTTTTAGTAAAGTTGGTGTTAAATAAAAGTCGTTTAAACTTTCTTCAGTACGATTGATTTCCCCGAGAATTTGGGTTGTTAACCAGTTGCTTGAGGTTTTCGCATCAATTCCTAAAGATAAGCATTCTTCAAAATAATCAGCGTATTCTTTTTCTTTTACAATAACACTAGCATCATAATCGCTTAAACCAAGTTCATTCATATACTTTTCTTTTCTTTCTAAAGCAAGTAGCGGAATTTCTTTTCGTATTTCTTCTAACCAATTCTCATCAATTTTAAATTTTGGTAGATTTGGTTCCACAAAGTATTTATAGTCAATCGCATCAACTTTGGAACGCATACGAATGGTTGTACCTGACTCTTCATCAAAACGTCTTGTTTCTTGTTCAACCTCGTCATATCTTCCCGCGTCTTTTAGTTCACTTTGACGTTTAATTTCGTAATTGATCGCATCAAAAACATTTCCAAATGAATTGATGTTTTTAACCTCTACTCGAGTTCCAAACTCGGTTGCATCTTCGTCCATAATAGAGACATTGACATCACACCTGATTTGTCCCTTTTTAGTATCGGCTTCTGATACTCCACAATATTTATAACAACTACGCATGTACTCTAAAAAAGCTACAGCTTCTTCGGCACTTGATAGACATGGTTCTGTTACAAGTTCAAGAAGAGGTACCCCAGCACGGTTGTAATCAATACATGAGGTTGCATAATAATGATCTAGGCTTGCCGCATCTTCTTCTAGATGGATATCGTGAATTTTTACCGTTTTTTTATGACCATTTACCTCGATATCAATAGAGCCGTCTACTCCAACAGGTGATTCCATTTGCGTAATTTGATATCCTTTTGGTAAATCGGGATAGTAATAGTTTTTACGATCAAAATACATATATTCCGGTTGCTTACAATTTAAGACCATACTCATCATTAAAGCATCGTGAACACATTTTTTATTGACGACAGGTAGTGTTCCAGGAAATGCCATATCAACGGGGGCAATATTGTCATTTGGTATCTCGTTATAGGAGTTTCTAGCACTTGAAAATACTTTGGAATTGCTTTTAAGTTCACAGTGCATTTCAAGGCCAATCACCGCTTTATATTTTTTCATTACTCTACCTCCTTGGCAATTTGATTTTTATAATCCATCGCACTTTCTAGGGCATAGGCAATATTTAAAACTTTACAATCGTTATAACAATTTCCTGTGATATTTAAAGCAACAGGTAACCCATTTATAAAGCCATCGGGAATTGTAATAGATGGAAAACCACCAAAGTTTCCAATTTGTAAGTGTTCTTCTAATACTGCAGTATCTTTGGTAAGCATATCTTTATCACTATCTAGGTGTTTTGCAGGTCCACTACCAACAGGTAAAATAACAGCATCATAGGTTTCATATAACTTTTTCCAAGCATCGACAAGCAATCTTCTTACTCGTCCAGCATTTTTAAAATAACGTTCTTGATTTTCTTTTTGTAAGATATAAGAACCAATTACAAAACGACGTTTAATTAAAGGAGAAAAACCTTTCGTACGATGATCCATCATCATTTCTTCATAGTTTTTACCATTGCCACGTGGGCCGAAAATAATTCCGGTTAAGTTGGACATATTGCTTGTTGCTTCCGCACAAGATATGGCAACATACACACTAGGTAAGGCATTTAAAAGTTTTTCATCGATAGATACGGCATCTACGGTCATTCCTAAACTTTTACAAAGCTCGATTTTATCCATAAAGTTTTTTAAGTGACTCTTTAACTCTTCGCTTGCATTCGGATAATTTTTACTATCACATAATTCTTTGATGTAACAAAGCTTCATTCCTTTTACATTTCCATCGATACTTTCATATAAATGAATATCTTTAGAATCCCATGAGGTCATATCATGTTCGTCAATTCCTTTCATGGTATCAACAACGATTGCACTATCTTTTACACTACGACATAACACTCCGCAATGATCGAGACTGGATGCAAAAGGAAATAAACCATATCTTGAAATCATGCCATAGGTTGGTTTATAGCCAACAATTCCACAATAAGCAGCGGGTTTTCGAATCGAATCTCCTGTATCGCTACCAAGAGCATAAGGATATACGCCTGCAGCAACGGCACAAGCGCTTCCAGCACTCGATCCAGCGGTCATACGAGTGGGATCCCAAGGATTTTTTACAATTCCAGTATGGCAAGTTGTCCCT
>CANRPZ010000088.1 GCA_947632625.1 uncultured Bacilli bacterium
TATCTTTAGCTTCTTGGGTTTCGTCTTTCTACTTTCTAACAACCCCCCCCCCGAAGCTAGTTTCGGTTGGGAGGATTCTATTTCTTTTCTTCATAATTTTCTTCCTCCTATGATAATCTCATTATACAAAACTTATTCTTTTTTTGCAATTATTCTTTTAATAAACGGTTTAATTCAACAGCATATTCCATAGGCAATTCTTTTTTTAAGTCAGATATAAAGCCGCTAATAATTAATTCTTTTGCTCTATCAAAGGACAAGCCTTTACTCATCAAATAAAATAGCTTTTCTTCATCCACTTTTGATACTGTTGCTTCATGAGCTATTTTAGAAGAATTATTTTCTACTATATTTGTAGGATATGTATCGCTTTTTGAATATTCATCTATTAAAATCGTATCGCATTTTATTTCAGCAACGCTATGAATGGCTGATTTGTTAATTCGAGAGAGGCCACGATAATTACAAACGCCACCCTCTGCAGCAATGGATTTACTTACAATATTACTTTTAGTATATTTACCAATATGAATCATTTTGGCCCCAGCATCTAATCTTTGGCCTTTCTTTGCATAAGCAACACTTATAGAATTACCAGTCGAATAATCTCCCTTTAAAATACAACACGGATATTTCATTGTTACTTTACTACCAATATTTCCATCAATCCATTCCATTTTTCCATGCTCATCAACAATAGCTCTTTTCGTTACCAAATTATAAACATCTGTACTCCAATTTTGAATGGTTGAATAACGCATAGTGGCATTCTTCTTAACATAGATTTCAACAACTCCAGCATGTAAAGAATTTTTTGAATAACTCCTTGCTGTGCATCCTTCAATATACTCTAAACTTGCTCCTTCATCGACAATAATAATCGTTCTTTCAAATTGTCCTAAATTTTCTGTATCAATACGAAAATAACTTTGTAAAGGACGATCTAAAGTGCTATTTTTCGGTATATAAATAAAAGTTCCACCACTCCATACAGCACCATTTAAAGCCGTGTATTTATTTTCATCATATTTTACTAAATGATTAAAGTATTCTTTAAAAAGTTCGGGATATTGTTGTAAGGCTTCATCAGTACTTAAAAAGATAATCTCTTTGTTTGTTTTTTGTTTATGATAAACAACCTCACTTTCATATTGATTAGAAACGCCATCTAAATATTTTTCTTCAGCTTCAATAACACCTAAATTGCAAAATGTTTTTTTGATATTTTTATCTACTTTTTCCCAATCATCTTTAAACTTTTCTTGCTCGTTTTTATAATATAAAATTTCATCAAAAGAAAAATCAATTAATGGTCCAAAGGTTGGATTTTCAAGTTCTAAAAATTTTTCATAGGACTTTAAGCGAAACGCAAGCATCCAGTCTGGTTCGTTTTTTAATTTAGATAAATTTATAATAAATTCTTTTGATAACTTTTTTTCCATAATAAATCACAAATTGATTATACATCAAAATATGTTTTTAAACAATTGAAATTCTTGTATACTTTTGCTATAATAGTTTTTGTAATAATAAGGAGGAGAAAACATGAGTAGCACATCTATTGAATCTATTAATGCTGCTTATGTAGCATCTTGGAAAGATAAAAATCCCAATTTATTGCCTTTGCAAACGGATGGACACTATTTATTATATCAAAATCAAAAAATTGATATTAGTGAAATCTATATGCAAGATTTATTATTGAATCCAATTCTTTTTCAAAATATAAATACTATAGGTGCTAATGATTTATTTGAAATTATAAAGCTTCATATCAATGCTATCAAAATAAAAGAAAGAGAATTAAAAAATAAAACTAGGAGGTTAAAAAATTATGAATCAACCTTATGATCAATTAATTACGGTAGAAGAATATTTTGATTTGCTAAAAAAAACAGAAGAGTTAACAAACGAAGAAATTTTACAAAAGAAAGCTTTTGAAAATTTTATTGAAAAATGTGAAACTCATTCCGAATATATTTCCCCTGCTACTGAAAATATATACGCAGATTATAAAAGAAAATTAGTAAATTTATCTGTTATTGAAGATAAAACTCCTCAAGAGTTAGATTTAGTAAATAATTTTCAAAATAAAATGCAAGAAAATCAAGAGGAAAATAATTATACAAGAAAATTAGATAAAGCTGGTTATATTAGTGCCACGGTAATGCTTATTATGCTTTTAAATATTGGATTTATTATTGCGATGGCATTACTTAAATAAAGCATCCTAAATGATGTTTTTTTTATTCTTTCCTAAAAACAATTAATAAAAAAAGAAGCTCTATTTGGCTTCTACAATTAATTTAATGGCGGTTTTTTGTTCTCCATTAATTACAATATCACTAAATGCGGGAATAACGACTAAATTTTCTCCACTTGGAGCAACAAATCCTCTTGCAATTGCAATTGCTTTTATAGCTTGGTTTAAGCTTCCTGCTCCAATAGTTTGGATTTCAACACTTTTACTTTCGCGATAAATATTTGCAATCGCTCCTGCTACCTTACTAGGATTTGATTTTGATGATACTTTTAATATTTCCATATTTCCTCCTTCAAATACTTTA
>CANRPZ010000089.1 GCA_947632625.1 uncultured Bacilli bacterium
ATATATCTTTGCAAAATTTTTCTCTGATTACCGATACTTTCGCTTTCTTGTTTGTCGCCATCTTCTCTAGATAGTCTAATATACATTCCGTACTTTGAAGTTTTGACTTTTTATTTCTAGCATTTAACCTCCTATCCGTAATCATCTATGCTTTAATTGTAACGTGCTCAAATTAATTTTGCAAATACTTTTGAATAATTACTTATCTTTGACTTTTAAACTTTCAATATAATCTTTAAACATTAATCCTATGGCATCACTTATATCTTGCTTTTCTTCTGTAAAAATACAATATGTATTAAATTCTAACTTATAGCTTTTTATTTCTTGCTTATCTTTATTCACTATTTGCATCAACTCCTTTTCAATTAATTTCATCTAATACAGATTATTAAAGAAAATAGCTTGTTATGACACTTAATTTACTTATATTTGTCCATGTGCTTTTAGATTGACATATTAAAAGATGAGAAGATTTTAGAAGAATTGAATCTAAAAAAAACGAGTTTTACCTCGTTTTTTTCACCAATATTGTGTAAATATTAATTTAGTACTATCAGAATTTCAAAAATGTTTCGAAAGTTCTTTATTTAGTATTATTATTTAAGTATTTTTTTAAAAAAGTCTTTTATTTTTTGCCAAATCGAGCTATTTTCTCTAACTTTTTCTGGTAATAAAGTATTATCTTTACAAGTTATGTCTTTTGGGGTATTAAATATATTATCTTTATATATTTCTGCATTTTCTACCTTTTTTTCGTTTGATAAATTATTATCAAAATAATCACTTATACATGGGAATTCTTTAATCAAATTATTTTGGTATTTAACTATATCATTGTATAAAATGCGATACATTTTATTATGCAGTTTATTATTGCACACCTTTACCATGTCCGAATAAACTCTATTATATATAGGCGATTCTTTTCCCAAAGATTGCAATATTATGTAATAACGTTGAAAAAATGTATCTTCCGTTGCATTTTTATGAACAGTATCACTTAATACAGCTATTTCTAATATTTTTTCTGGCAATATATCAGGATATTCATTTCCAATTTCATTTGCTATTACTTTTACTTGTTTTTCAACATCCATTTTTTCAGTACATACAAATTCCATAATTTAAATTTTTATCTCCCTTCCAGTTTTTTTCTTCTAATGTCCGGATCAATGTATTGAATCATTTGGCTTTTTAACGCCTTTTCAACAATTTCCGGCGTAATAATAATTTCTGTTACAGAAGAATCATTAATATCCCTATTTAGAAAACTTATAATGTTCTCTATTGAATCTCCTAATGCCCTAGCACCTGTATTGTTTTTAAAAGCATCTTGAACTATATAATCAATTGCCTCATCTGTTATTTCAATTGTTTTATGACGCAATTTTTCTATTAATTCAATCTTTTTTAATCTGCTATTTGTTGAATTAAGTAGAATATCTTTTAGTTCTTCAATGCCTAGCTCATTTGTGTGTGTCAATGTTTGAAATCTACCTAGCAATTCTCTTCTTAATCCTTCAGCAATGTAGTCATCCTTTGTTACCTCATATTTTCTAGAAACACCATCTGCAGTATCATTAGATTCACTTATTTTTTGTTCATTTATTGCAATTTTACGTTTATGCATTTTTTCAAAAGCTCCCATTGCAATGAACGATAGATTTGTTGTATCAAAGTCATAAATCATACCATTATACTCTACATCTATCTTAGTACCACTCATATATGTTAATAGCTCATCTTGCACTGATTGATGCATTGCATTACTGTTTCCACTATCCTGTTCGTTATTGCTTAATTTATCAAATTCATCTAATGCAACAACACCTATTTGAGCCAATTTCAAATCTCCATTAGCTGCTTTTAATAGTCTAGCTAATATGTCACTTAAACTTGCTCCTTTATATCCTGTTCCGGAATAATTTGTAATTCCAGTTACACAACATGGTAAACCTAATTCTTCTGCAACACTCTCTATAATATATGTTTTTCCACTTCCTGAGGGACCATCTATAAGTATATTGGTTTTCCATTGATCTGCATTTTCAATATTGCTACCAATTATTTCTTGATTTAGTACTAATGCAGAAACAACATCTTCCAATGCTTTGTCTTGACCTTTTATCTTTTTTTTTACTCGTTCTATTATTTGATTTGCATCAAGCTGTACAGACTTCTCTTTTTGATCTACTGCCATAGAAGATTTTGTAATATTGGTTGTTGTTTGTGTTGTAGTATTATTAGGAACTGTATTGTTCCCAGTTTTTCTTTCAGTTACTGTAGCTTCTTGTTTACTTGTTTTATCTTTAAATACTTGTCTGTTTACTACATCTCTATCTACTTCTGGAACAGTATCTAGGGTTAAATCTCTATTAAACGTAATTTTATAATTTCTTTTATCAAATGAAATTTCCTTGATGCATTGCCCTATTTTATATGCATATATAGCAAATTCTTCTGCCACTTGTGCATCATTGGGTCTACCTCCAATGCGTTCCCTAAGTTTTGCATATACCTCACGTT
>CANRPZ010000090.1 GCA_947632625.1 uncultured Bacilli bacterium
ACAAATTTCAGGTATTTATCAACATCAAAAAATAAGAGACTTTTTATTTTTCTCTTATTTTAGCTGTGAATAGTAACAACTCACTAATCGACTAGTGAGTTTTATTACGGAAATAATTGATAAAACAATCGAATTCGTGCTATAATTATTTTTATAAGAATGAGGGATTTAAAATGGCAAAGAAAAAAAAGTTTGATTCTAAAAATATAAAAATTAATGAAGAGGATTTATCTATAACAAAAATAGGAGAAATGGATACATCTAGTCAAAGTACAGTTTTTATTTTCTTTTTATTTATTTTAATAATGGTATTCGTATTTTTTCTTCCTACAATTGTTAATTATATAAATGGGGAAAGCGAAAAAACGGATTCTTATGTAGAAAAAAGCCCTGAAATTGATGAAAATGAAACCGATACAGAAGAAAATGAAATTAAATTTTATACGATAAGTAACACTTTAACAATTTCTTTAGAAGAAAATATAAAGCTAGATCAATTTTCAATAAATGAAAATACATTGTCTTTCCAAGTGACAAATGATAGTACCAATCGTTTTGATTTTGATAAAGAAAATTATTATTTGGAACTTTATACAGAAGAAAATACCCTTTTAAATAGAATTTTATTAGATAACGTTATTGCTCATAATTCAAGTGATACTGTAAATTTAACTTTAGATGAAACAGATGTAAGTTTAGTAAAAAAATTAACTTTTGTAAAAAAAGAAGAAAGAGACTATCCAAATATAACCTTGACTCAAAATGATTTAGGAGAAAGTGTGCTAACTTGTACAAAAGAGGAAGAAAATATCACTTATAAATTTAATAAAGAAGAATTATTTGAAATAAACGATGTAATAAATATAGATAATACAAAAGAAAATTATATAGCATTACTAAATGAATGGAAAACTACATCAGAAAGTTTAAATGCTGTAGAAGGAATAACCTCAATTTTGGTAGATGCAAAAACGAGTTTTGTTGTTAATACTTTAATTGATTTAAAAACAGCAAAATTGCCAAATAATGCAAGTGAATACTATTACAAAAAAGATACGCTTGCTAAAGTAAT
Organism: uncultured Bacilli bacterium; assembly: GCA_947632625.1. Lineage (GTDB taxonomy): Bacteria > Bacillota_I > Bacilli_A > RF39 > UBA660 > MGBC108787. The sequence continues at coordinate 1,073 of CANRPZ010000090.1, forward strand.
TAGCTTTGAAATGGAAGCAAGAGGGTTTAGTTGTAAATAAAGGAGGGATTTTCAAGTGGATTACTTAATAGATATCAATAACTTTTATGGACCACTTGATTTACTATTACATTTAGTCCGATCTACCCAAATGGATATTTATGAAATTAATACAAGTGTAATTATAGAGGAATATTTAGATTATATAAAGAAAATGCAAGATTTAAATATTGATATAGCGAGCGAATTTTTAGTAATGGCTGCAACACTTGTTCATTTAAAAAGTAAAATGTTAATTGGTAGTACGGATGAAAATACGGAAGAAGAAGAGTACGAAATTAATAGTGAAGATGAATTGAAAAAAAGAATTTTAGAATATGAAAAATATAAAAATATAACGGATGTTTTTAAAGAATTAGAAGAAAAAAGGAACGATTTTTTTACTAAAGAACCTGTTTCTTTAAAGGCTTATACAGATAAAAAAATAACCAATGATGGTAGTATAACTATGGAGGATTTAATTAACGCTTTACTAGCATCTCAAGAAAGATTAAACGACAAAAAACCAATTGAAACAAAAATAACTCGAAAAGAATTAAGTATTGAAGATCGTATGGTTTCTATTAAAAAAAGATTAAAAAAAGGAGTAAAAATAAATTTTGTAGATTTGTTTGATGAATTTACAAAAGAATATTTAATTGTTACTTTTTTAGCAATTTTACAAATGAATAAAAATAGTGAAATAAATATTTATCAAGAAAAAAACTTTGGAAATATAATGGTGGAGAGTAGGTAAAAATGGACTTAAAAGGCGTTTTAGAAGGTATTTTATTTGTTGTTGGTGATGAAGGAATAACGTTAAATAAAATATGTGAAATTATGGAAATATCTTTAGAAGAAGCAAAAAAATTATTAATGGAACTAAAAAGTTCTTATGAAAGTAATGATAGGGGGCTTCGAATAAGTTATCTTGGCAATGCTTTTAAATTAACTACAAAACAAGAGCATAAAGACTATTATAAAAAATTAGTAGAAAATCCAGAAAATAATTTACTTAGTCCATCTTCTTTAGAGGTATTAGCAATTGTTGCTTATAATCAACCAATCACGAGAGTAGAAATTGATGAAATGCGTGGGGTTTCCTCTAGTCATGTTATTCGTAGATTAGTTGCTAAAGGATTATTAAAAGAAGCTGGCAAAAGTACTTTACCAGGTAGACCTAATTTATATAAAACAACGAGTGATTTTTTAGATTATTTTGGCCTTGCAACGATAGAGGATTTACCTAGTATTGATCTAAATAAGTATAATAACAATGAGGAAGAAAAGGAATTATTCACTAGTATTTATAAAGAAGAGGATAACTAAATTAGAAAATTAGTTTAAAAAATAAAAATTGTGTGCTATAATTCTCTTATGCCTCTGTGGTGAAATTGGTAGACGCGCTGGACTCAAAATCCAGTAGTAGCA
>CANRPZ010000091.1 GCA_947632625.1 uncultured Bacilli bacterium
TATTCCTCATTTGACTCACCTCTATTATTAATACTAACATAGACGAAGGATTTTTTCAATATCAATTTGGGAAGGATTTTAATCTTTGGCAAGATTTTACGTAAGAAAAAGAGAACAAAAAGATAATTTATTAAGATAAAACTCGAAAAGGATGAGCCTGTGAACCATCTGCCCGGAAATCTTTAATATCAATAGTTACATTAGAATTTAAATAAAATACCGGTCTTACAGCATAAGTATTATCATTTACTACTTGATAACCGTTCACATCTCCTGTAGTTTTAATTTTAAATGCCGAATTTGTATTATCAGTATAAGCAGAAATAGTCCATTCAGAAACACCATTAAATAACCAGTTATTATTATTACGTTTTTCATTAGTTTCATTTATTTTAATTATCCAACTATCTTCTCGTGAAGCAAAACCATAATCATGAACATACATAAGACCAATTAAAGCTGAAGGTTGTTTTAAAGGATCAGTAGTCATTTCCTCATTATACATTTCTTTTGGAGTTACAGATCCTGAGTTATAACCTTGAATATTCCATTTAACTGATGCTATTTTATCTTTCCATCCCTCAAAGGCATTATTTAAATAAGAATCAGAATTTAAAGAAGAATACAAAGTCCCTTCATCCCAAACATTTTCTTTATTAGAATTCCAGGCAAACCCATCAATATTACTTTGCTCTCCTTCAATTCTTTTTATTCCTTGATAAGTTATATCATATTGAGCAGTTCCAGCATAAATATCTAATTCATCTCTAGTTAAATATTCGGCTTTGATTACTTTAACTAAATTAGTTTGCGTTTGACTATCTGCTAAAGTTACCGGAACATAACCAATTATTCGATATTTATTTTCTGGTCTACAAACAGCTCCGTTTTCACCATTATTATATCCTTCACTACCATTTCCAAAACAAATATAATTATTTGGATTATCCCCTGAATAACGATAACCATTATCACCAGTTCCAGTTTGAAGACTTTCTGTATGATGAATAAGTTCACCTTTGCCAACATTTAAATCACCTTTAATATTTTTAAAACATTCTATTAAATTTCCCGATTCATCACACATATCAAGTAAAGTATCATCATTCATTTGAATTCTAAGAGGATGTTCTTTAGAACCATAAGCTATTTTATCATCTGTAACAATATTTACATCTTCAGTTAAATAAAAGACTGGTCTTATACTATAATGAGCTTGATTAACAGTGCCGTAACTATGTAATGAACCACTATCACTTATATAAGATGCCTCATTTTCACTTTCAGCATCTCTAGATAAAAGCCATTCATGATTAGCATTATATAACCAATTATTTTCAAGATTATTAATATCACTATAAGAACCTAAATCTTTTGTCCAATTATTTTTATTACTAGCAAAACCATAGTCATAAACATACATAAGTCCAATAGGAAATGTTTTTGTAACTTGTACTCCGGTAACATTCATTTCTTCATTATACATATCCTTCGCAGTTAAATGAGATGAACTAATTCCTCCAACATTCCACGTCACATTGGCAATCATATTTCGCCAAGTTATACCAAATGCCTTATTTAAATAATCTTCAGAATTTAAAGAAGTTTGTAAAGAGCTTCCTTCCCAAATATTATTATTTTCATCATTCCAATGATAACCCTCAGTTAAAGTTATATCGGATTCTATTCTTAATAAATCATTGTAATCTTCATTAAATTCAGCTTTTCTACCAGTTACGACAAATTCTTCAGTAGTTAAATACTCGGCTTTAATTAGTTTAATTAATGATGTTGAAGAACCATTTGCCAGTTTAACAGGTACAAGCCCTATTATCCGATATTTGTTTTCTATAGGACATACTTTCGTTTCTCCACGATTATATTTTTCACTGCCTAAACCAAAACAAATAAAGTTATCAGGATCATCACCAGAATATCTAATTCCACCATCTCCAGCACTAGTAGTATCTTCTGCAGTATGTTTTATTAATTCACCTTCTCCATAATCTATTTCTAAATTAGTATTACTTGTATTTTTAATACAATCTACCAAATTATTTGAATCATCACAAGCATCTAATAAAGTTTCTCCATGGCCTTTACCTTCAAAACATCTAACTGTTTTAAAATAAACATGGCCTTTAAATTCTTGACCTATATTATCATTTTGAATTTGATTTTCTAAGATATAATGGCGAAAATTAAAGTTCCAATCATGAATGGCTGTTTGTTCATCAGTATCTTTAGCTCCCGCGGTTATATAAATATTAGTAATCTTATAATCACTTTCTTTAGATAAATCTTTTAAACTTGTTTCAATAGGAGTTTGATCATTTTTTTGAGCAATTAAAGATATATCTTCATTATTAAAAGAACTTTCTGATTTAAACCAAACTTCATATTCACAAGTTACATTATCATATTCAGAGTTATTTGTTAAAGAAACTTTACCTACACTTTTATCACTATCAAGATAATTTTCCGTAGCATGACTTGTCATTTTTAA